>MVZN01000057.1 GCA_002069125.1 Spirochaetes bacterium ADurb.BinA120 | reverse complement strand
ACCTCCCCGGAACACAAATCGAGATGGGATGGATGGCGGTCATGCTTCTTGCCCCGGCCGCGGTTTTCATTCTGGGCGCGGTGTTCTGCGCCTTTCTTTTGGCGATAAACCTGAAAAGACCAGGCCGCCCCATCGAGAAGGACTCCCGCCGGGAGATCTCTTAACGCCGGTCTCGGCTTTTCCCGAAACGAGCTTAACCGCAAAGGCCCCGGGATATTTAAATGCGGCGATTAAATCGGAAAGCCCCCTGAGATGGTTTTTAGGCATGGCGCTTTAACGCTGTACCACAAATAGTCCGGGCGATCAAGAAAGTATTTTAAAAGATAACGGCGCGGGGGTGATGCACAGGCGCGATACGAACGGACAAGCGCACCCCCCGGAGCCGTACCGCTCGGAACAAAAAAGGGCTTGACGCCGGGACGCATATAGTTTAGTACCAAACTATATGGTGATCCCGTGAAGGTTTCGCATAACAACCTGGTCTACTCGCTGGGGCGCCTCCGGCATCTTGCGCACCGTTTTATTGAGCGGGAGCTGGAGCGCAGGGGCATCGAAGGAATGGCCCCCTCTTTCGGCGACGTTTTCATGATCGTGGCTGCGCGGGGCCCCCTGTCCATGAAGGAGATCGCCAGGCTCACTTACAAGGACAAGTCGACAATCACGGGGGTGGTCCGGGCCCTGGAAAAGGCCGGATACCTCTCGCGGTCTGGCGATCCCGCCGACGGCCGCGCCGCGCTTGTATCCATTACCCCCGAAGCCGTAAAAATAATCCCGGCCCTCCGCATGGCTTCGGCCTCCATGAACGAGCGTCTGCTCGAGGGACTCTCCGAGCGGGACTGTCGGACGCTCTTCCGTCTTCTTGGAAGACTCGGAGCCAACCTTAAATCGGCCCTGTCGGAGAGCGCCGGCGCGAGGACGCGCGGCAAACTTTCGGAAAAAGGAGGACGCACATGAAGGACTACCGCTTCTGCCCGCTGTGCGGAGCGGGGCTCGGACAGCGACCGGTGGATGGGAGGATACGCCCCGCCTGCTCTTCGGAATTGTGCGATTTCGTATACTGGAACAACCCGGTCCCGGTGGTCGCGGCCGTAATCGAACTGGAGGACAGGGTGCTCCTCGTACGCTCGGCCGGATGGCCCGCTGGGATGTTCGGCCTTGTGACCGGATTTTTAGAGAGCGGAGAGACTCCCGAGGAGGGAGTGGTCCGCGAGATACGGGAGGAAACGGGCCTTTCCGCAAACGAGCCGCGATTCCTGGGATGTTTCTCCTTCCACCAGGCGAATCAGCTTCTTCTGGGCTTCCACGTCCGCGCTTCGGGAAGCCTTGTCCTCTCCGACGAGCTCGTCGAGAGCCGCCTGGTCGAGCGCGAAAGGCTGAAGGCGTGGCCCTTCGGCACCGGGGTGATCGTACGGTCATGGCTTGAATCGTCCGCTAAGGACGTTTTCTGATATCGAAATTCCGGAGGAACGATGCTGATCACGTCGGAACATAGCGGCGTAACGCTCTTCAAAATGGGGCGAAGCATAGGCCCCCACGTCCCATACTGGGTGCATGCCTTCCTGGTCGACGATCTTCTTATAGACACCGGCGCCGTTGCGGCGCGCCGGGAGTTCCTCGACGCGCTTCGCGGACGCACGGTGCGCACGGTGGTCAACACGCACCATCACGAGGACCACGCCGGCAACAACGCCGCTCTTGCCTCCCTGTGCGCCCCCGTCATCCTGGCCCATACGAAAGCCATCCCCTGGATCGCCGATCCCTCGCGCATGTCCCTTCGCGCCTATCAGCTCGTCGTATGGAAAAGGCACGACGGCTCCCGTGCCCGGCCGATAGGCCCGACGGTCGAAACGGCAAACCATTCTTTTGAGGTGATCTTTACGCCCGGGCACAGCTTCGACCACATCTCGCTCTACGAGCCCGACAGGAGGTGGCTCTTTACGGGAGACCTCTTCTGCGGCCGGAAGATAAAATACTTCAGGCGCGACGAGGACTACGGCCTCCTGCTTGAGAGCATCGAAAAACTCGCGGACCTGGATATAGAGACGATCTTCTGCGGGCTGCTCGGGGTGGTGCATAATGGAAGGAAGATGCTGGCCGACAAGGCCGCGTTTATGTCGAAACTACGCAATGATGCGCGTGAGCTTTCCGCTTCGGGCCTTTCGCCTCGATCCATCACGCGCCGGCTTATGGGGCGAGAGGGCGCGATGTATTACATTACCGGCGGACATTACGCCAAGGTGAACGCGGTGAAAAGCATCCTCGCCGGCGGGCCGGTCGATCAGTGGCCGGTATAACGTGCTTGCCCTTATGCGCACTTTATGGTATGTATTCTTCAGCATATCATAATGAGGAGGTTTTACGTGAAAAATATTTTTTCTGTGTCGTTCTGCGCCTTTGCGTTTCTTGTGTCCACGTCCATTGTGGATTCGGGGCTTTCCGCCGCCGGACAGCAGCGCCTTAAAAAGACCGAGACCCACAAGTACACCCTGTACCCGGCGCCGGGAGGCGAAAGCGATCCGTATTCCGTCCAGTTTCCCATCAAGCTCGACGAGCCGGGCCTCATTTCGGTCAACGTGGAGGTGGGAGGCGGCAAAATAAAGGGCGGCGAAGGATCGCCCTTCAAGGTATGGATTGTCGAGGCCAAAGGCATCCAGGATGAGAAAACCAACAAAATACAGAACAGATACATCAAGAAAATGGACAGATTTAAAGAAAAGGCGTCCATCAATTACGCCGTCGACTCGGGCGAGCTCGTGCGGACCGGCGGTGAATACGTGGTCCTGCTTTCAAACCTGGGCAAGGGCTCGCACGCGGTGGGAACCATAGTCATAACCTATCCGGCAGAAGAGAAGAAAGACTCTCCGGGCCCCCGCACACGCCACAAAAGGGATTGATTCATCACGCGAAGAGGGCGAGGATTCGATTCCTCACCCTCTTCGCGTTTACGCCCGCCGCGCATTGAAATCACCTCCGACGCGCCGAAAAGCGCTTGACATAAATTAAATATTTTAATAATATATTCAATTATTGAATTTTTAGGACGGACACCCCAGATGAAGAGAGCTTCCAGGGAAGGGAAAATTTTCGACGCCGCGCTCAAGCTCTTCGCGCAGTACGGCTATAAAAAGACCACACTCGAGGACGTGGCCGGCGAATGCGGCATGACCCCGGGCAACATCTACTTTTACGTAAAAAATAAGAAGGATCTCTACGAAAAGACCGTACGAAACGCCCTGGACCGCTGGCGCGCTTCGGTGGCCGAGGCGGTCGCGAACGAGAAATCCGCGCCGGAAAAGTTCGCGGTAATGGCCAGGCGCTCCTTCGAATACCTGAGCGACCGCGGCGACATCACGGCGATCCTCTCGCGTGACCCCGACATCTTTACCCTGTCGCCCGGCGAGGACCGGTTTCGCGATATAAACGAAGGGGCTATGCGCATAATGGAGGACATCCTGGCGCAGGGTGTCCGGGAGAAATCGTTTCATAAAATGAACGTGGGCCATGCTGCCGAATTTTTGTTTTCGGTTTATATCATGTTTCTCATCAGGGCGTACGTCAAAAAGGAAGGGGAAAACGTGAAGCGGACCTTCCAGGAGGGGCTGGGGCTTATCCTCCGGGGATTGTGCCGAAAAGCCCCGGACGGGCGGAATGGCCGTTATGCCGGCTCGAAGCCCATAAAACGCGCATAACGGCCCCTCTGGGCCGATCACCGGACGCGACCCGGGCGCCGGCGGCGCCGGACTTCGCGTCCGATAGATACGAGGGAGGACATTATGACGGAAGCGACGCTTAGGGCGCTCGACGGTCTGCGCGACCTGTCTACGCTCAAATGGTACGTCATCCCGCTCCTGGCGATAGTAATGTACATCTACGCCACCGAGATCAGGAAGGCGCGCGAGGGAGGCAACTGGGAGGCGGTCTTCGCCGGGCTCACCCTGTTCGGCATGGACTTCGTCAACGAGACCTGGAACGGCTGGATAATGGCAGTGTCGGGCTACTCGGCATTCTGGACGGCCCCCGGCGACACGGCCCTTCGCACAATGGTTGGCTGGAACATCGAGATCATGTTCATGTTTGCGCTGGCGGGCATAATCTTCCATCACACGCTTTCCAGGGAGAGGAATCTGAAAATACTCGGGCTCCCCGAGCAGTGGTTCTGGGCGGTCGGTTTCACCGTGTTCTGCGTGTTCGTGGAGTGCCTGCTCAACATCGGCGGGCATCTGGTATGGGACTGGGCCTGCTGGAACCGCAGCTTCGCGGGGATATGGCTCATCCTTCTTATCGGCTATTTTCACTTCTTCGCGGCCGTAAACTTCATGCTGTGGCTTAAGACCGCGAAGAGGCGCGTTGTTTTTATCGCGTGCATCTACGCCGTGGCGGTCATTATGAACGTCATCGGCCTCGGAATCATGGGCTGGACCTACTGAGGAGTCGGGACCGCAGGGCCGGGCGCATACGAGCTTTCCGGTCAGGCGGCCTCGATTGCCGTAGCGGATAAGGAAACGGAATGAATGCCGGCGCCCGTGCGCTTTTTCGACGGGCGGCCGGCCAGGGCCCGAGGAGGCCCGGGAATTTCAATACATCATCAACAGCTTTTCAATGTCTCCAGATGCTCTCCATTCGGTAAAAGGGACAGGGGCACCTCTTTGCCCGCCTTTTTCAATATTCTTCTCGCGCAATTTTCCAGTTCCGAACCCCTGCAGTATTTTATATTGAAAACATTTTTTATCACGCCGGTCCGGCATTTCTCAAATACGGGACAATTTGCGATATACTCACAGTCCGCCATGGTTCTTCCTCCGATCGATACGATCAAATTATAATCGCCCCCTCTTCGGGCCTTCAGTGCTTTTTCACCGCATTCGCCGTCAGCGGACGTACGATGGCGGCCTCCTCCGCCGGGCAAGCTACTCTTAATTCATAAACTGTCAAGACGGTTTATTGCTAACTATAAATATTGGCATGTAATAAATTATACATCAATCCACGCGAAAACTCTCAGTCCACAGACGTTTCTTCGCTCCCCCCTTTCCCGTATTCCTCTATGGTCTTTTTAAGCCCATTGACCATGTCCACCAGCCGGCTCGAGTCGTATGCCATCTTCACCGCGTAGGCGGTGCTGTTTTGCGAGCTCTCGCTCATGTCGGTCATGCCGCGCACTATCTCGCCAACGGCGGCCCGCTGCCTGACCGTGGCCTCGCCTATCTCCTCCGAGCGCTTCCGCACCAGAAGCGCGCTCTCGTTCACCTGGCGGTTGGCCTCTATCTGTCGCTGCTTGAACTCGTCGAGGCCCGCGATCGTCGCTCCCAACTTCCCTATTTCGTCAATTATTTCCTTTATTACGCCCACCGCAAGCGAGGAGCCGGACAGCCCGCGCGATATCTCGGCCTCGTTGTTCCTTATTAGCCCCTCGATCGACTTGATGCTTGAGGCCGTGCGATCCGCAAGCTTGGAGATCTCGTCGGCCACCACCGCGAAGCCGCGGCCCGCGTCGCCTGCGCGCGCGGCCTCGATGGCCGCGTTGAGCGAGAGCAGATTGATCTTGTCGGAGATGTCGTTTATAATGCCTATGATGCCGCTCATCTCGTTCGAGCTCGCGTTGACCTTTCGGATGCCCTCCTCCATGGTGCGCAGGTGCTCCTGACCGCTCTCGGCGCGCCCGGTTATCGCCCGCGTGGCGGAGAGCGATTCGCCTATGGCCGCGTCCAGGCCGCCGATTACGCCCGAAAGCTCGTCAAGCGCGCCTAATAGCCCCCTCAGGCCCGCAAGCTGGTCCCTTGCGTTCTCCGCGATACGGTCGATTCCGCCTGATATCTCTTCCGCCGTGCCGGTGATGCGCGCTATCGACGATGCCTGGTCGTGGGCCCCCTCGGAAAACTCGTCGCTCTGGCGCGACATCCCCTCCATGGCGTCGACCACCTTTCGCGAGCTCTCCATGAGGACCTGCCGTATAAACACGTTCGTTTCCGCGTTCTTTGCGGACTCGCGGTTGGCGAGCTCCACGCTTCGTTCGAAGACCTTTAGCATTAAAAGCGACAGCAGGTAAACGAATCCTATGGCGAAAAGCGTGTTTGTAAATGAGATCGTTACAAGCTTCTCCGAAAACTGGTGCGGCATGGCGCGCATTATGATGAAAAGCGCCGTATCGGTAACGGCTATAAGGGCGGAGATTATGGAAAGAAAGGCAATATTGCTGAAAACGGCGCACATTACGATGCAGGGAAAAATGAAGTATATGTACGATGTAAGCGACAGCTCTATCTCCATAAACGGCTGACGGATGAGCCCCGCGACTACAGCCACGGTGCAGAATCCGATAAAGGTGTTGGCCGCCGCCATATAACGCCCCTTTCGAAGCAGCGCCAGCCCGGTAGAGAGTCCCCCGAGCAGTATTACCGTCATGGGAATCGTGACGATAAAATCCTTCCAACCGGCGAATAGCATGCTGAACTGCATCATAAACGCCAGAAATAGCGAGGCCGAGAGAAAATGAAACAGGAGCCTTGCGCGCGTGCGCTGCAGGTAGTTTTCCTTCTCATAGCGGGATAAAAAGTATTTCCTGTATCTTTCCAGCATCCGATCCTCCCGGCGGCGGCCGGCGCCATGCGGCGCGGGCACGGTCGCGCGCCTCGTTTTTATCTCTCAGGCGGCCGGTATGATGACCAGCGCAATGGTCGACATTGCGGATTGCGCTCCGGTCCCGATTAAAAAAAACCGGCGTGCCGGGCCGGCGTTTTGTCCATAGCGCCTGACCGTTCATTCGCCATTCCCACCTTAGAGCCCCCCGGGCCCGTAAAACAAGCAGTTTTTGGGTCTCTTTATCCCCGATTTATCCTTTACATTCCTTTTGAAACTGCGCAGGCTGACGCGGCTTATCGGCAAACAAAAAGGATAACGTGCGATGGAAGAAAACGCCGGCGCCGCGCCTGACGCCCTTCTTCTGGGCCTCAACGCGCGCTTTACGCACTCCAACCCGGCGCTCTACGGCATTCGCGCTTATTGCCGGGCAGACGCCCGAGACATCGAGATTTTCGAGTTCGGAATGAATACCCCTCCGGAGGAGATCGTCTCAGGCGTCGAGGTCTCGCGCGCGGGAATCGTCGGCATCTCCGTGTATATATGGAACGCGGACCTGGCGCGCACGCTCTTGCCGCGAATCAAGTTGGCGCTTCCGGAATGCCGCATTGTGCTTGGCGGGCCGGAGGTTACGCACTCAGCCCGCGACTGGCTTTCCATGGACGAGGTGGACTTCGTTGTGGCGGGCCCCGGCGAGGAGGCCTTTCGTAAAATCCTCGCGGGTGATGTTTCGGCGAACGAACGGCTGATCGCCTGCGCCAACCCGCCTTTCGCGGACCTCCCCTTTCCCTACGAGGAGGGGGACTTCGCGCGCTTCGAAAACCGCTATCTTTATTACGAGTCCTCGCGCGGCTGCCCGTACCGCTGCTCCTATTGCCTCTCCTCGCGCGAGGACGCGCGCCTCGAGGAGCGAAGGCTTTCCGACGTGTTGTGCGAGATGGATACGCTCGCCGCACGGGCCTTCGGCACGGTGAAATTCGTGGACCGCACCTTCAACGCACGCCCCGAACGCGCCAGAACGATCTGGCGTCATCTCATCGAATCCGGCGTGCGGAAGCGCTTCCACTTCGAGGTGCGCCCCGCGCTCCTTGGCGATGAGGATATTGAGCTCCTCGAAACGGCCCCCGCCGGCCTCTTTCAATTCGAGATGGGCGTGCAGTCCACGAACGAGGAGACTCTGCGCGCCGCACACCGCGCCGCAGACTGGCATGCGGCCCGAAAGGCCATCGCGCGCCTTTCGGCGGCCGGAAACATACGCACACACCTGGACCTCATTGCGGGGCTCCCGTTCGATACCCTCGAAACGATCGGCCGCTCCTTCGACGATGTATACGCGCTCGGGCCCGAACATCTCCAGCTTGGCTTTCTAAAAGTGCTCCCCGGCACCGAAATGCGGGAGCGCGCCGCCGAATACGGCCTTTCCCATTCCCCGCACCCACCGTACGAAATATACGAGAACCGTTGGCTTTCCCGGGAGGATCTATCGATTCTCCGCGACATCGCCGCCCTGACCGGTTCGCTGTATAATACCGGGCGCTTCCGCCCCTGGCTCGACGCCCGCAGAGAGGCGCATGGCGGGGCATTTGCCCTATTCCGGGCGCTCGCTCTTCACTGGCGGGGGCTCGGCATCGCTCTGCACCTCAAGGAGCCGCGCGTCGTCGAAAGAGCACTGGCATCCTTTCCCTCCATGGATCAATAGCGGCCCCGACGCCCGGAAACTCTTACAAACCGCCAAAAACCGGCGCCTTGCCGGGCGCGTGGCGAGCCGTGAAGAGAGACCCAAATATTCTTGTTGACAGATGCGTCGCCCCCGCGTCGATATTTCAGCGACACCGAAATTGCAACAGGCACATTCAGCCATCGAGGATTCCCATGCCCAAACGCGGCGATATCGAGAAGATACTCATTATAGGCTCCGGACCAATAGTGATCGGCCAGGCCTGCGAGTTCGATTATTCCGGCACCCAGGCCTGCAAGGCGCTCCGCTCGCTGGGCTATACCATCGTGCTGGTCAATTCGAACCCGGCGACCATAATGACCGACCCGGAAATGGCCGACGTCACTTATATCGAGCCCCTTAACGTTGAGATGCTCGAGATGATAATAGAAAAGGAGCGGCCCGACGCGCTTCTGCCCAACTTGGGCGGCCAGACCGGGCTTAATCTTTCGGCGGAGCTTTATAAAAAAGGCGTCCTCGAAAAGTATGGCGTACAAATAATCGGCGTGCAGGCCGACGCCATAGAGCGCGGAGAGGACCGAATCGCCTTCAAGGAGGCCATGAACAAACTGGGAATCCCCATGCCGAAAAGCGAGCCGGCCTACAGCGTACAGGAGGCGGAGGCCATCGCCGAACGGATCGGGTTTCCCATGGTCATCCGGCCGGCATACACAATGGGCGGCACGGGCGGCGGGCTGGTCTACAACCTGGAGGAGCTCCGTGTCATCGTCTCGCGCGGATTGTCGGCGAGCCTTGTAGGACAGGTGCTGGTGGAGGAGTCGGTGCTGGGCTGGGAGGAGCTCGAGCTCGAGGTTGTGCGCGATTCCAAAGGGAAGATGATAACCGTCTGCTTTATCGAGAACGTGGACGCCATGGGGGTGCATACCGGCGACTCATTCTGCGTGGCCCCCATGCTCACCATAAGCCGGGAGCTCCAGGATCTTTTACAGAAATACGCCTACTCCATAGTCGAATCGATCGGGGTGATAGGGGGCACCAACGTGCAGTTCGCCCACGACCCCGCCACCGGCCGGGTGGTTATCGTCGAGATAAATCCACGCACCTCGCGCTCGTCCGCCCTCGCTTCAAAGGCCACCGGCTTTCCTATAGCCCATGTCTCGTCGCTTCTGGCATGCGGCCTTACACTGGACGAGATTCCCTACTGGCGCGACGGCGCCCTCGACAAATACACGCCCTGTGGAGATTACGTGGTGGTGAAGTTTCCCCGATGGGGATTCGAAAAATTCGAGGGCGTACAGGACCGCCTCGGCACACAGATGCGGTCGGTCGGGGAGGCCATGTCCATCGGAAAAAGCTACAAGGAGGCCCTGCACAAGGCCATACGCTCCATGGAAACCGGAAGATACGGCCTTGGATTCGCGCGCGACTTCAACGAACGGAGCCTGGATGAGCTTATGGCCATGCTTGCCGACGCTACAAGCGAGCGCCAGTTCATCATGTACGAGGCGCTCCGCAAGGGGGCCGATATCGACACCCTGTCGGAGCGCACGCATATCAAGCGGTGGTTCATCGAACAGATGAAGGAGCTCGTAGACCTGGAGGAGGAGATTCTCTCCCTCGGGAGCGGGGAAATTCCGGAGGAGCTGCTCCGAAGGGCCAAGAGGGACGGATTTTCCGACCAGTATCTATCCCGTATAACCGGAAAGACCGAGGGCCACATCCGCGCGCGCAGGCTTTCGTTCGGCATACGCCAGGCCTGGGACGCAATACCGGTTAGCGGCGTGGAAAACGCCTCGTACTATTACTCGACCTATACCGGCGAGGACCGCGTTGGAGTGTCCGACCGACGGAAGATCATGGTGCTCGGCGGCGGACCCAACCGGATCGGCCAGGGCATAGAGTTCGACTACTGCTGCGTACACGCGGCCTTCACGCTCCGCGATCTGGGATACGAATCCATCATGGTAAACTGCAACCCGGAGACGGTTTCCACCGATTACGACACCTCCGACAAGCTCTACTTCGACCCGCTCACCGTGGAGGAGGTGCTCTCGATATACGAAAAGGAGAAGCCCGAGGGCGTAATCGTTCAGTTCGGCGGACAGACGCCGCTTAACATTGCCGGCGAGCTCCTGCGCGAGGGCGTCAGGATTATCGGGACCACCCCCGATTCCATAGATCTCGCGGAGGACCGCGACCGTTTCCGCACCGTCATAGAGCGCCTGGGCATCCCACAGCCCCGCTCGGGCATGGCGAGCACGCTCGCGCAGGCGCTTTCGATCGGAGAGGAGATAGGATACCCGCTAATCGTGCGGCCGTCCTATGTGCTTGGCGGGCGCGCCATGGAGATAATCCACTATCCCGAAATGCTCAAGCAATACATGGAGGCCGCGGTCGAGGTCTCGCCCGAGCGGCCCATCCTTATAGACAAATTCCTCGAAAACGCCATCGAGGCCGAGGCCGACGCCATCTGCGACGGCGAGAACGCGTTCGTTCCGGCCGTAATGGAGCACATAGAGCTTGCCGGAATCCACTCGGGGGACTCCGCCTGTGTCATACCGCCGGTCAGCATTCCCGAAAAGGGCATCTGGACCATCGAGGACTATACGCGCCGCATCGCGGTCGAGCTCGACGTGATCGGCCTTATGAACATCCAGTACGCCATAGTCGGCGAGACCGTGTACATACTCGAAGCCAATCCCCGCGCCTCGCGCACGGTGCCGCTGGTCTCCAAGGTGTGCAACATCCCCATGGCGAAGATCGCGACCCGCGTAATGCTGGGAACGAAGATCCGCGACCTGGGCCTAAAGAGCGCCCGTATACGGCACTTCGGCGTGAAGGAATCGGTCTTCCCGTTCAACATGTTCGCCGAGGTCGATCCCGTTCTCGGGCCGGAGATGCGCTCCACGGGCGAGGTGCTGGGGCTGTCCGACAACTTCGGGCTTGCCTTCTACAAGGCAGAGGCGGCGGCGCAGCAGATACTTCCCATGCGCGGTACGGTCCTCATAACCGTCAACAAGAACGACAGACCGCAGGCGCTCGAGGTGGCGAGAGAGCTCTCGGGGTTGGGATTCGGCATCATGACGACAGACGGCACCGGGCGCTTTATGGCCGAAAACGGGCTCGATTCGACTGTGGTCATGAAGCTCCATCAGGGGCGGCCCAACATAATAGACCACATAAAGAACAACGAGATTCAGCTAATCATCAACTCGCCGCAGGGACGCCAGAGCGAGCACGACGACTCGTATATCCGTAAGGCGGCCATCAGGTACCGCATCCCCTACATCACCACCATGGCCGCCGCGATGGCCGCCGTTAAGAGCATATACGCGCGCGAGCACGGGCATCTCGACGTGCGCTCGCTGCAGAGTTACCACGCGGAGCAGCCGTCCTGACGGAGACGGGCGCCCCGCGCCATAATCCCCGGGCTCAGGCCCAGGCTATGCGCCCCGGATCGAACTTCCGCACGAGCCCCCGATGGGAGGGGATGACGCGGATGGTGCAGCCGAACTGGCCCGACTTGAGGCACAGCATGTGGCCCTCGTATATACAGGCTCCGTCGCCCTGCTCTTCCGCCACGTACATGGGAAGCGCCGCCCCCTCCACGATCTCACCGGCGGGATTGAGCGAGCCGAAGTAAAGCTCCACCTGCACATCGTCGGGCGAAAGCTCCCCAAGGTTCACCAGACCGCGAACGGTGAATCTGCTTCCGACGGTCACCTCCTTCTCCCCGCCGAAAATTATATCGCGTATAACTACCTTTCCCCATGCGGCATGGATGCGCTTTCTCCAGGCGGCCATTTCCCGCGCGCGGGAAAAACCATCACCCGAAAACCTGGCAAAGTTCTTGTCGGCCCCCAGGTAATAGCGCTCGGTGTATTCGCGCACCATGCGGTTGGTGTTAAACTGCGGGCACAGGGTCTTCATGGATCCCTTGATGCGGGCTATCCACTCGCGCGGCAGGCCGTCGGCGCCGCGGGCGTAGAACATGGGGATGACCTCCTTCTCCAAGATGTTGTAAAGAGAGAGGCTTTCCACGTCGTCCTGGTAATCCGGGTCCTCGTACTCCTCCCCCTTGCCGATGGCCCAGCCGTTTGCGCCGTTATAGCCTTCCGCCCACCAGCCGTCGAGCGTGCTGATGTTCAATCCGCCGTTGGGGACCACCTTCATGCCGCTGGTGCCCGAGGCCTCGAGCGGGCGCACCGGAGTATTGAGCCATATGTCCACCCCCTGCACCAGATATCGCGCGATGTTTATATCGTAGTCCTCGATAAAGACGATCTTGTTCCTGAATCGGTCGTCGCGCACCAGATTTACGATATGCTTTATGAGCTCCTTTCCAGCGGCATCGCGCGGATGGGCCTTTCCGGCAAAGACGAGCTGGATGGGCCTCTCCTTGTCCAGAAGCAGCTTCTCGAGGCGCGGCATGCTTCGAAGGATGAGCGTCGCGCGCTTGTAGGTGGCGAAGCGGCGGGCGAAGCCTATGGTAAGCGCCTCGCTGTCGAGCACCGCGTCGGACTTCTCGGCCTCGGTTTTCGGCGCGCCGCGCGAATAGAGCTGCTCCTTCAGCTTTTTCCGCGCAAAGGCCACCAGGCGCTCCCTCAGGCGGTCCCTGCAGCGCCACAGCTCCGAGTCGGGAATGGAATCGATGTTGAGCCACATGTCTTTATCGACCGGATTGTCTATCCAACGCGGCCCCAGATAGCGGTTCAGGAGACGCATCATCTCGTCGGAGGTCCAGGAGAGTATCTGTACGCCGTTGGTGATGTGGCTTACCGGCACCTCGTGGACCGGAAGCGAGGGCCAGATTTTCCTCCACATGTTGCGCGACACGGACCCGTGAAGCTTCGAGACGCCGTTACACGCGGCCGCGGTCTTGATGGCCAGCACCGTCATGCAGAAGGTCTCGTTTTTATCCAGAGGGTTCTCCCTTCCGAGCCCCAGGAACTCCTCGCGCGTGATTCCAAGCTTCGCGTAGTAATGGGAGAGATACTTATCGACGAGCTCAGGCTCGAAGCGGTCGTTACCGGCGGGCACGGGGGTGTGCGTGGTGAACACGTTGCCGGGGAAAACGAACTCAAGCGCCTCCCGGAAGTTCATCCCCCCCGCGGCCATCGCCATATGTATGCGCTCGAGTGCCAGAAAGGCCGAATGCCCCTCGTTCATGTGATGCACCGTTATGTTCTTACCCAGCGCCTTGAGGGCCCTAACCCCTCCGATTCCAAGGAGCATCTCCTGTTTTATGCGCATCTCGGTATCGCCGCCGTATAGCTGGTCGGTGATCGACTTGTCCTCTATGCCGTTCGCGTCGATGTTGGTGTCGAGGAGGTAAAGCTTTACCCTTCCGACCGTCGCCTCCCATATCTGCGCGTAAACGTCCCGCCCCGGGTACTCCACCGATATTACGAGCGGCTTTCCCCCGCCGTCCTTTATCAGCGAGACGGGTATATTATAAAAATCCGTCTGCGGCAAACGCTCCTGCTGCCAGCCATCGATGGTGAGGTACTGGTGGAAATACCCCAGCCGATAGAGCATTCCAACGCCGTTAAGCGGCAAGCCGAGCTCGCTCGCCGATTTGAGATGGTCGCCGGCCAGCACCCCAAGGCCGCCGGAGTAGATGGGAAGGCATTCGTGGATGCCGAACTCGGCCGAGAAGTAGGCTATCTCGCCACCGGCGGAATCCGGGTAGTTTTCCTCGAACCAGGACTTCTTGGCCAGATGCCAGTCCAACTCCTCCTCGACGCGGCGCATGTGCGCCAGAAAGCTCTCGGACTCGGCGGCGGCGTCCAGGTCCCTCTGCGAGATCGCGCCGAGCAGGGCCACCGGGTTGTGGTTGTACTCCCTCCACAGCTCGACATCGAGCCGGCGGAAAAGCTCTATGGCCTCGTAATTCCACACCCACCACAGGTTGCGGGCGATCTTTTCGAGGGGTTTAAGCTTTTCGGGAAGGTAAGGAATTACCCTGAATTTCTGGATTTTGCTCATTCAATCCTCATTTAACGGCGCCGGAACACGAAAACGGCGCCCTGATTGCTTGTTTAAGACCGTGTCCGATCAATAAATCCCAACATAGAGGCGAGAGCAAGTATAATTTTTACAGGGGTGGGCTGGAGGTCGGTTTACGAGATCCTTATCCCAGCTATTAACACAAAGCCTGGCTATATCGAAGGTCTATCCTTGAATTATCCAATCGGAACCGGGTATTAGCAAAACCCCCTTCGGGGGTGGCGCAGAGCGCCGGGGGCGTTAGGCTCGCTGTGAGCAGGGGGAAACAGTTCGAAGTAAAACAGTCGAAAGTCACAAGTCGTAAGTTGAAAGTTTGTGGGAAGGTGTTTTAGAGTTATGATTTAGAACTAGTTCTCTCATAAGACTCCCCCTCTCCTTTTTTCCAATCTTAATGGGAGAGGGGGCCGAGGGGTGAGGGTGTTAAGCTTCCTTTACCGCCTATTTAGAAAATAATAAAAACTCAAGTCCCATGTGAACACTCATTCATTAAGCAGCGGCACAGGATGTGCCGCGGGCGAGGTCGCCCGCTATGCCGTCCTGGCGCGGGCGACACTTCCGACATCCTGTCGGTCGGATATTCCACGATGGACCTTCCGCAGCCCTATAGTAGGCTAAAGGAAAAGCCGACAAGAGAAGCCAAGCGGCGCCTGAGCGGGGCTTTCTTTGTATATCTTCCTCGACTGAAGAGAGGGGCTCCTAAAATATAACTTTTTAGACAGCCCCAAGGTATTTCACCACCCCATTGTCAGTAAGGATATTTAGCTCCTGCGCTTAGGGAGAAGATATCACCAGCCCATCTTATCAGAGTGGTAATCTCCTTCGACCGGAAGCTCGTTGGCCAAAACCTCCTCCCCTGTCAAGGGGAGGCCGGGAGGGGTTCTTGTGCTCCCCGGCGTTCTTTCGCCACTTTTTGCCGCCAAAAAGCGGCAGGCATTAACCGCTCCCCTCCGGGGGATCGGGATGCCGGGAAGAAAGTAACGAAGATCGTTCCAAATCTTCAACCATGACCGACCTGGGTGGAGCCGCATCCTTCCCCTTTTCTATTTGACAGCAACCGCCCGCCTGATACAGCTTCCAGAATCATGAAAAATGTACGAATCGTCCTGTGCCAGATGCCGCTCGGCGAGCGCATTAATCGGAATCAGGCCTCATCGATCCGCGCGTTCAACCCGCACTTCGTATGCTTTCCCGAGTACTTCTTCGTAAACAAGAGGCTCGGCAACCACGGGCAGACCGCGCATAACCAGAAACGCCAGCTCGACCGGATTCGCCTGATGTCCCGCTCCTTCGACGCCACCGTCATAGGCGGCACCATGCCGGAGCTTTCGGGGGAACTGCTCCACAACACAAGCTTTATCTATTCGCGGGGAAAGAGCCTCGGCTTCTACCGCAAGCGCAACCTCTTCTTCGCCGAGGAGGGAAAGATTACGCCCGGGGACCGGTTCAGCGTTTTTAGCGCCCATGGAATGACGTTCGGCGTCCTCATCTGCGCGGATGTCTTTAAGGACGAAAGCTTCCTCGAGATGAGGCGTTTAGGCGCGCGGATCATCTTCATCCCGACATTCTCCCTCAGGCGCGAGGAGAGCGTGGAAGACAAGTACCGCCGCGACGAGGAGATTTTCGTGCGCGGGGCGAAACTTGCCGAGGCTCTCGTAGTAAAGGTGTGCGGGGTAAAATCCGACTACAAGGATTTTCTGCAGGCACGAAGCCTGGTAGCCTCACCGGAGGGCGTGCTGTACCGGGTGAAGCCCGAAGAGGAGGACAGCACCATGCTCATACGCTTCGAGGCAAAGCTTTAGGTCCCGCGAATCGAAAGCCGGCGCTTAATGAGCTAAGCCTCCGCCTCGCGTTCGAATTTGCTGTTGTGCCTGCTGTAAAGGAAGTAAACCGCAAGCCCCAGCCCCAGCCACACGAAAAAACGAATCCACGTCTCCACTGGAAGGCTCGCCATCAGAATAAAGCAGCAGGCGATAGAGGCCAGCGGAACGAAAGGCACCCAGGGCGTTCTAAACACGCGGCGGTAGTCCGGCTTGGTGCGGCGGAAGACAAGCACGCCGATCGACACCAGGATGAACGCGAAGAGTGTGCCGATGTTCGAGAGGTCCGCAAGCGTACCTATATCGAAAATCCCGGCAGGGATGGCGACAAACAGTCCGGCCGTCCAGGTGCTTACATGGGGCGTGCGAAAGCGCCGGTGAACGCGCGAGAAGGCGCGCGGCAGGAGGCCGTCGCGCGACATGGTGAACCAGATGCGCGCCTGGCCGAACTGGTAAACCAGCATGGAGCTCACCATGCCGGTGAGCGCGCCTATGGTCACCCAGCGCTGGACCGACTCGAGCCCCAGGGCGTTAAGGGCATTCGCCACGGGCGCGGCGTTTCGAAGCTCGGGCCAGTGCTGTATGCCGGTGAGCACAAGCGCCACCGTAACGTAGAGCACGGCGCACACCACCAGCGAGGCGATGATGGCGAAGGGGATGTCGCGCTGGGGGTTTCGCGCCTCCTCCGAGGCCGTAGAGACCGAGTCGAAGCCTATGTAAGTGAAGAAAACGATGGCCCCGCCGGTAAGCACCCCCTGCCAGCCATTGGGCATAAAGGGCTTCCAGTTATCCACCTCGATATAGCGGCTCGCGGCGAACACGAAGACGAGGATGGCCGTTATCTTGACCGCAACCATGAGGTTGTTGGCGCCGGCGCTCTCGCGTATCCCAATTACCAGAATGACGGTCATAAGCATGATGATGAGAAAGCCGGGCAGGTTGAAGTACGCCCCGGTAAACGAGCCGTTTGCGAACACGGGCTGCATTAGGCCCTCGGGCAGATGTATTCCGAGGCTTAGAAGCAGCGAATGGACATAGGCCGAAAACCCTACGGCCCCGGCCATGTTGCTTACGGCGTATTCAAGGATGAGGTCCCAGCCGATGATCCAGGCCACGAACTCGCCGATGGTGGCGTAGGCATAGGTATAGGCGCTTCCGGCGACGGGTATCATGGAGGCAAGCTCGGCATAGCAGAGGCCGGCGAGCGCGCACACCACGGCCACCAGGAAAAAGGAGAGGGCTATGCCGGGCCCGGCGCCCGGTCGGCCCGTCATGCAGACGGCGTTCTTTCCGTGCATGAGCACGTCCAGAAGGGGGGCCTTAAGGATCGATTCGAACTCCAGCGCCTCCCCGGCCGCTGCGGTCCCCGTGAGGATGAACACGCCCGTGCCGATGATAGCGCCTATACCGAGGGCGGCGAGCGACCAGGGTCCGAGGCTCCGTCGCAGCCTGTGGTCCGGGTTCTCCGATTCGGCGATCAACCGCTCTATGCTCTTGGTTCGAAATAGGCGCTTCATGCGAAACCTGCCATAACGGGATGGCGCCGGTTGTACCCCGGCGCCCGTCAAGCATTACACGATGCGGATTTTTAATTCAAGGATTAATTACGAGCTACAGCTTGATGCGGTTTCCGATGAAGGCTGGCAGCGTGAATGCCGCGCCGTGCACCTCCGGCGTGTAGTACTTAAGCTGTCCCTGCATGGGCGACACGCGTTCGGGCCTGAAGTCCTTTTTATAATGATACTTTTTCGAGGCGAAACAGAAGCCGATGATCCCGCTGGGATAGGTGGGCACAACGGTATAATAATAACCGGGGACGGCGAAGTGCTTTTTCGCGTAGCCGGTAATGCGCTCTACGATATCGCTGTGATAGAAAAATGATTCGCACTGGGTGGCGATTATGCCGTCATCCCTCAGCGCGTTCTTCATGTCCACGTAAAAACCCTCGGAGAAGAGTACGACCGCCGGCCCGATTGGGTCCGACGAGTCTACGATGATTACGTCGTAGGTGGACGGATGCTCCTTCATGTACTTCGCGCCGTCCTCTGTATAAAGCCTGACGCGCGGGTCATCGAATGAGGACGACATCGTGGGCAGGTGTTTTTTGGAGAGACGCACCACCTCTCCGTCGATCTCGCAGATGTCGACGCGCCTGGCCTCCGGGTGGCGCAGGACCTCGCGGATTGTGCCGCCGTCGCCTCCGCCTATTACCAGCACGTTTTCCGGGTTCCGGTGGGTGAACATGGGGACATGGGCGATCATTTCGTGATAGGCGTACTCGTCCCACTCGGTGCACATTATCACGCCGTCTATTACGAGCATCCTGCCGAAGGGCACGGTCTCGTAGACCTCGATCCGTTGAAACTTCGAGTCGACCCTCTCGATC
Source organism: Spirochaetes bacterium ADurb.BinA120 (assembly GCA_002069125.1). Taxonomy (GTDB): domain Bacteria; phylum Spirochaetota; class UBA4802; order UBA4802; family UBA5368; genus MVZN01. Next base: position 147 of record MVZN01000057.1, on the reverse strand, counting down.
AGATTGTCTATCTTTATCTTGAAGGTATGGCCGTTTTCCTTCTCCAGGATTTCCTCAAACCACAGTTCCGAACCGCTCGACATGGCGACCTCCCCTGTCTTGATATTGATGCCGCAATATTGATGCCGCGAAAATGGATGGCGGGGG
>MVZN01000056.1 GCA_002069125.1 Spirochaetes bacterium ADurb.BinA120 | reverse complement strand
GACCATGGACATCGTCGAGATGGTTCTGGTGGGCAAGGTCAACAAGGAGATCGTCCACAACATCAACATGGTCGGAGGCCGCGCCGTTGGGCTCTCCGGCAAGGACGGGGGACTCCTCATAGCGCGGAAACTCTTTTATGAGGAGAAAGGTGACAGGCTGGACATAGGCCAGGTCGGATCCGTAAGCCGAGTCAATCCAAGGGTGATAGAGGCGCTCGATCGCGATAAATTCATACCGGTCATCGCGCCCATCGGCTACGACGAAGAGGGCTTTACGTATAACATCAACGCCGACACGGCGGCCGGCGCCATCGCCAGGGCCCTGGGCGCCGAAAAGCTGATTCTCCTCACCGACATCGAGGGCGTAAAGATAGGCGGCGCCCTTGCTTCCACGCTAACGGCTCCGGAGATCCCCGGCCTGATCGCCGGCGGCGAGATTAGCGGCGGAATGATACCCAAGGTCAACTGCTGTCTGGACGCGCTTAAAGGCGTAAACAAGGCCCATATAATCGACGGCAGGGTCGAACACGCGGTGCTCCTCGAAATCTTCACCGATGCAGGAATCGGAACCGAGATAGTGAACTGACTTGCGGCCGAACCCCATAACCGGCGGTCGTGGAGGCGGCGTTAAGGAATTTTTGTTTGACAGAAAGTCGAGCCCACATAGAGTAACCCATGGAGGGTTGTCTGAGTGGTCTATAGAGGCGGTCTTGAAAACCGTTGAGTGACAAGCTCCGGGGGTTCGAATCCCTCACCCTCCGAAGCCGCCAAACCGATCAAGCGCGAAACTGGAGAGATGCCCGAGAGGCCGAAGGGGACGGTTTGCTAAACCGTTGTACCAATACGGTACCGAGGGTTCGAATCCCTCTCTCTCCGAAAGGACATACGCAGTGAAGCTGGCACAAGCCCTAAGAGACCGTCTTCCAGTGCTGAAGTTACAGGCGCTTGCCGCGCTGCGCTACTTAAGGCACTTCAAGAGTAACTGGCCCCGCACGAAGGAATGGCTGCTTTTCGCAAGGGACAGGATTGTCGCGGCGGCCCTCTACCTCCACGACATAAGACGGCACTGGCCCGAAATACGGGCCGGCCTGGAGCGCTACCGGGAAGAGATCTTTCGGCCAATGTACAACAAATACTTCGCCGCGGCGGCCTATATACCGTTCATCGGATGGCTCGCGCCCCTTTATCTCAAGCCGGAAGACTCACTCTGCCGTGAAAACGGACGCCGCGGCTTTGTACTTGCGGTTTGTTCCATCGGAACGGCGTTGGCGCTCTTCTTCCTTTATTTCGTCTTTGTGCCTCGCGAATGGCGCCCGGTCCGTTTCGTGCTTGCGCTCTCCGTATATCTGGTTCACCTTGCTTATTTTTCCGTCTGCGCCTGGGCCGCATATAGTCTTATTGCCGAAAAAAGGCTTGAAATGCCCTGGCTCGAAAAATATATTCGCATCGTGGAGTTGTAAGGGCCGCGCGACATATAATGCGTCTATAGCTCAGCTGGATAGAGCGCCGGACTACGAATCCGTAGGTCAGAGGTTCGAATCCTCTTAGACGCGCATAAAAAAGTAAAAAGGGCGGGATAATCTCTCGTCTTTTCTTTTTTTTCGAAAGGGCCCGTGGCGAAAGGGACGCGGATGGCATGGGAGGCGAAACGCCGGATGTATGACGACGACCGGTTCATGCGAATCGCGCTCGAAGAGGCGCTGATTGCATACGATGAAGGCGAGATTCCGGTCGGCGCGGTCATAACCCTCGACGGAGAGGTTCTGGCGCGCGCCCACAACCGCAACCGCGCACTGGGGAACCCGCTTCTGCACGCGGAGATGATCGCGATCGAGGGGGCCGCGCGAGCCCTGGCAAACGAACGGCTCAATCGATGCGTAATGTATGTGACCAAGGAGCCGTGCGTAATGTGCGCGGGCGCCATCGTTCACGCTCGCATCGAACGCCTCGTTATCGCCGCGGAGGACCTAAAATATGGCGCCTGCGGCACGGTATTCTCGGTATGCGGCGATCCGCGCCAAAACCACGTCCCGGCCATCGCCTTCGGCCTTTTACGCGCCGAGGCCTCGTCCCTTCTATCCTCGTTTTTCAAAAAGCTTAGAAACGGTAAAATGCATCGAACCGGCGCCCCACCGAAGGATGAAATTTCATAAAAACCGTCAAACCCTTGACAATTCGGGCCGGGTCATTTTTTATAACACCTTATTGTCCGGTACGGAACCCCGCTTCCGTAGACTCCAGAATGAAGAGCGTACCGAAATGCAAAGAATCTTGACTTTCACGCTTATCATCCTGTTCGGCATCAGGCTCGCCCTGGCCGCGCAGGAAGCCCCGAACAAGGAGCTGGCGCCGGCCGACAGGCCGATCGTTGAAGACAGGGCCGCAATCGATAAGGCCTCGGACGCGGAGAGATCGACGGTAAGGCTCCCCGTAAACCTCTATGACACCCACAGCTTCGACGAATCCACATGGCCTTACATCCGCGGCGGAGTGTACGCGTTCGGCCCGGGTTTCGTGACAGTGTGGGGGATCATAGAATGGGGTTGGTTCGACCGGCCCTCGTTCGATTACAAACCGTCCCATGTATGGGGGGCGCATGCGCTTAACGGAGCCTCCGACAAATTCGGCCACCTGTACGCAACCTACGCCGTCAAACGGATGTCCACCTTTTTCTTCCGCTCGACCGGCTCGTCCCCTGTCAGGGCCAACATAGAGGGCGGCATCTACGCAAGCGCCGTTCAGCTCATACTGGAAACCGGCGACGGCTTCTCATCCGCCCAGGGATTCGATATCTACGATGTGGTCTTCAACTCCATCGGCGTCGGGATCGGCATGCTGCTCGACGGCTTTCCAGTGCTCGACCGGATGTTCGCCCTGCAGTGGGAATATGTGCCCACCAAAAAATATAGAAAAGCGGTAGCGAGGAGGGATAGCAGCGCGGATTTCTTCACCGATTACAGCGGCCAGAAGTACCTGCTGGTCACCAAACTCGGGGGAATCCCGTACCTGTCACTCACGCCGCTGCGCTATGTGAATATAGACCTCGGCTATTATGCCAGAGGCTATTACGACAAGAACTTCGACCCGAGCACGCGAAACCTCTATATCGGGATCTCACTCAATTATGCTATCGCGCTCGGCGACCTTCTCCCGACCGGATGGACATCCTCCACACTGCAAACGGCATTCAATCACTACCACCCGCCCTTCGACATCGAGGCGAAGGACTGGGAACTGACCAGGACGAGAAATATGTAAGGCCACCCGCCAGGCTTATATCTTTAGGCTCACCCGTGGGCGGCATCTTGCGATGCCGCCCACGGGCGTTTTCCATCACCGGTTAAAACAGCTTTTTCAGCTTCTTCGCGGCCTTGTCCTTCGCCTTGTCCGCCTGTTTGTCGACGACCTTCTCCACCTTCTTTTCGGCCTTCTCCTGCACCACATCCTTAATATCGCCCGCCGCGTCCTTTATCAGATCGCCGATGGACGGTATCTTCGGCGCGACCAGTTTGACATCGGGCTTGGACATGGTGCCCGAAACCTTATATTGGAGAAAAACCTTCCCCTCCTTGTTGGTAAGGGCCTTCATGGCCGAGTCCGCGACCTTCTCGGTCTTTACGTACTTCTCCAGCTTGGCCGCCTTTATGCCCTTCTCGACGTTCCTGGCGATCCCCTCACGGATGGGCTTGTTGTGCTTTTCGGCAAGCAGCATGTCCATATCCATGCCCACCGCCTTCGAATTGATGTTGGTCATGCCCGCGAAGTTGAGCTCGTAGTCGTCGGTAGCAATCCTGCCGTCGCTTATCTTCACCGTGCCGCCCCTGTACCATACGTTGACAAGGGCGTTCTTCCACTTGATATCGTCTTTTAAAAAGGCGAACTTCCCGCAGTATTTCTCCAGCTGCTCGACCTCCTTAAGCCTTTCAAATATCTGGAGTCCCGTCATGGTCCCATATCCGGAGCCCGCTTTGGCGGAAAGTTCAGGGTCCACCTTCTTCGTTTTGGGATCGAACGGCTTGACGGACCCGTTTATCGAAAGGCCGATATCGAAACTCTTAACGCTCCCGGTCTGCACCTGGCCGATTGTCTTGATTCCTGTTTCTATTTTCAGCTTTACCGAGTTCTTTTTTTCGAGGTTTTTCGGGTCGATCTGGATCGAATGGACAAGCGCCGTAAGGTTATATACCGAAAAGCTCTGCTTTAGGCCCTGGTCCACAAACGAGATCAGGCCCTTCTCGATTCCGACCTTGCCTATTGTAATCTCCAAAGGGAGATCGTCCGCGGTAAACGGCTTCTGGGGCTGTTTGGCCTCCTCGGCCTTTTTTTTCGCCTCCTCCCGTTCCTTTTTTAAAAGCTCTTCCTTCTCCTCCGCCGTCATTTTCTTCGGCGCCAAAAGGTCCGAGAAATTGAACTGCCCGCCTGGATAGCGAACCACATTTATCACCGGCTCGAACAGCACAAGCTCGCGAAGCTCCACCTGTTTTTTAAGAAGCGGCAGGAACTTGAGCTTGAAGGTGAATGAGGAAAGCCCCACAAAGAGGTCGTTCGCCGCCACCGGCTTGCCCTTCAACGCCTCTCTTTGGGGCTGGGTTTTGAAATTGGAAATTTTGACGTCCTTCACCTGGATGCCCGATACCACCGAAAAAACGCTCACGTCGATTGAGCCTATCGAGACCTGTCTGTTCAGCGCGTTTTCCATCTGTTGGTCGATCATGTCCTTGTCGACAATGAGCATGACGGCAACGCTCGCCGCAATGATAAGAAAGAATACCGTCCCCAGGGCAATGCCCAGCCATTTGAATACCTTTTTCATCGCGCCCTCCTGATTCCTGCGTCTTTAATCTCCAAAACCAGTGCATACTAGCGCCGACATCCCGGCGTTACGTCAAAAAAATACAAGCCCCCGCGACGCACAGAAGCGCGGTGTCAGGACCGCGCCTCTGTATCATCTTTACAGGCGCCCGACGATACGGGCGCGCCCTCGGCTATTCGAACTCGTTGTAATAGATGGCAAGCACGGCCCCAACGGCCTTTTCGCTTATCGAGATCTTCTCCTTTTCCAGGGCCTTGACGATGTCCTTTCGTTTGTATACCGGGTTCTGACGCTTTATATCTACGATGCGCTGAACCACTCTTCGTTCGATGGGCCTGGCGGAGCCGAACATCCCCCTGCTTTCGTAGGCCATAACGGCATTCACGAGCCTGTCCAGCCGCTGAAGCAGGTACTCCGGGTCGCGTGCGCGGATATACGCCAGCGGATCGTTCACCGCGGCGATAGTTTTCTCGCACAGCTCCTCCTCGTTTACATACTCCCCGTATACGCGGACGAACATCTTGTCCCGTGTAATGCGGTAGTTGTAATATACGCTATCGTAATACGAGAAGAAGAGTCCGGCCGGCAGGTAGTCGAGAACATTAACGCCCTTGTACCTGAATTCCGAAGGGACGATGTTGAGCTCGAGCACGTCCTTCGAGTATTCGAAGCTCATTCTGCCGATCTTGATATGGCTCCATGAGTTAAAATCGCTCTTTATCTTCAATATGCGCTCGAAGACCGCGTCCGGGGGTTCGGAATCGTACCCAAGCACGAAGGCGTTTCCGTCGGCATCCTTCAGTTGGAATACAGTCCGCCCGTTGTCGGTCTCTTCGCTTTCCACGACGATCTTCGCCGCGGCCCAGTCGTAGGCATCCAGCCGGGAGGTCCCGGCGAGAGCAAGAAGCATTAATACGATCGCGAAAGGTTTCATACTCACTCCTGTTGCGCCTTGATGAGAATTCTATCGAAGGGTTGTATCTTCCTGCCCTCCTGGGCCTCCACGACCCGCGCCATGATCCCGGCGTCTCCCGCGTAGAAACTGATCCGGCCCACGTATTCGTCGTCCTTGCGGAACACGAGGGCGGTGGTTCCGTCCTTCACCATGTTTACCGCCCTAAGATAGACGTATATTGCGTTTGGATCGCGCGGGTCGACAATGTAGCCGCTCTCCGGTTCGGTGCGGGAGAGATAATCGAAGGCAAAGCGGAAGTGGCCAAGCTGTGCGCTTTTCACCCGCACCGAGTCGGCAAGCCCCCCCCACATCCTTTCATAACGGCCGGTCAGCTCGCGGGAAAAATACTCGATCTTGTCCAGCGACGGGGCCACGGAGTTGATGTAGGGTATCCGGTTCAACCGGCGGATGACGGATTGCTGATCGGACTGCATTTTGCGCATCTCGGTAAACTCGGCCTCGCTGTATCGCGCGTCGCTCGTCAGCTCCTTTTTATAATCGCGAAGCCTGGGCACGCCCTTCTCGAGTGGCGGGTTTTTATCCTCCAGTATTTTACGAAGATCACGCTCGGTAAAATGCGGGTTATATTTCAACACCGTTTCGGCGATCCGGTTCTCATAATACTGCTTCTGCCTGTCCATCTCAATTTTATGCAGTTTCTGGTAGTTGCCGACAATTGCCTCGGCCTTCTTGATGTTCTCCTGCAGGCGGGCGTCGTGCGCATCCAGCTTCTGCTGAAGTCCCGCCACCTCATGCTGCTGGTTTTTCAGCCGGGACCCGTATTTCGCGCGGATGTTTTTTTTCGTCTCCTCGTCCTTGGCGCGCGCCAGCTCGTCGTTCATCGTGCTTCTTGTTTCGCCCAGGCGCGCCCTGGCCCTTTCGAGTTCGCCTTCGAGGCGCTTTGCCTTGTCGAGTATCTCTATAAGGCGAATGTCCTCGAAGGCGGTAATCTCCACCTCCTCCCGGTTGAAGCGCTCCTGGATGAGCTGTGCGAGCATGAGCGTGCCGGCTATCAGCGCCACCATGAAGCCCGCTACGAGCAGATAGAAGCCGAAATTACGGTTCTTCTTCGTCTGCGCGAATTCGCTGTTCAGCGAATACTCCGGCGGTTTTCCGTCCGGATCCTGTATCGCCTCGGGGAGAAATATCGATGTGCCGTCATCCCGCGGCTCGATGTCCCTTATTTCGTTTTCATTTCCCATATGCCGTTCCAGTTCCTCGGTGGAGTTAAGTCAGACGTTCGCGCGGCGAAAATCCCGCCGACCGGCAGATCGCAGCGCTTGAACAGCTGGTTGGCCTTTCGCCAGTCCCCTTTATAATACAGTTCAAGCCCCGCGGAAAAGGCCTTCATGCTCTTTTCCAGCGCTTTCGTATAATCCTTTTTGAGCACAGGCCAGTATATCTTTTTGCCCTCGGTCTTTCCCTTGACCTTGACGACGTCGATCTCGAAAAATTTTATTTCGCCGGCATGCTCGCTCTCCTCGATGTCCTCTTTAATGTACTCGGAGCAGATTACCGGCAGCTTGTATTCACGCGTAAGCCCCTCCAGGCGCGAGGCGGCGTTTACATTGTCCCCTATGACCGTGTTTGTCATGCGGATATGGGACCCTATGTTACCGTAGAAGACGAGCCCGCCGTCGATCCCCACGCCGATCTCGAGCAATACCGCCTGATAGACCCTCTCCTGATCCTCGTTGAGGCTGCCCTTGTTCTTCTCTATGTCCTTCTTCTTCGCCGTCATGTCGGCGCGCAGCTTCTTCGCAAGATCTTGAAGAAGGTAGGCCGTTATGACGGATTGGTAGGACTTGTTCTTGTGCTCTCCCTCGTACTGATCGAGCGCCCCGAAGACCGCGAGCAGAGCGTCGCCGATAATGGAGCCGATGATGCCGTCGCGCTCCACCACCCGGCGTATGGCCTGATCGTAGTGAAGGTTCAGTAGCTTGATGATATCGGCGCCCAGCGTCTCGGTTATAAAGGTAAAGCTCTTGATGTCCGAAAAGAGAATGACAAGTTCGCTCTGCCTGCCCTCGAGGCGCACCTCGCGTTCGCGGTACGCCTTTATCACCACGTCGCGGTTGGCGAATTTTCTGAAGATGTTCAGCAGATTCGAAATGGTGCTGGCCAGCGAATTGAAGGCGACCCCCAGGAAGGTGATGTCGTCGTTCGGCGCGCCTTTCAGGTTGATGATTCGAAGCTGCTGCTCGTCGAGCATCGTCATTATCTCGCTCGTAATGATCCCTATAAAGCGCAGCACGTACCGCAGCACGTACACCCCGGCCACGCCGCAGATGATCGTAATGACCAGTATGATGACGCTAACGTCGCGGAAGACCGCGCGGGACTCCTCGTAGAATTCGTTTTGCTCCTCGGCGCGGATTATGAACACTTCCCATTTTGGATTATGCTTGTAGATCCCGAAATAGGCCTCGCCGTTGAAGTTGAACTGGATGATGCCTTCGCCGGTATTTTTGGCGAGCGCCCTGTCGAGCTCGGCGAGAGTGCCTTTGTCCTCGAATTTTTCGGACCTGGCGAAATGGGAGGCCTGGAACAGAATCGTACCGTCCGGCTTTACCCCCAAAAGCACCGATTTGCGCTTGCTGAACTCGTTAAGCGCCTTGTTCTCGATGCTGGAAAGCGAGCCCTTCATATCCTTGTTGTAATTATAGATCTCGAACTGGTTGTTGCAGTACACATAGATGTCCTTGAGGTCCTTTGCGAGCAATTGCCTCATCATATTGACCATCTTAGTACGGTTGAACACCAGGTTGACGTAGTTACTGGTCAGGTTGGACACGAGGATAAAAAGGGCGAAGACCACGATGATCTTGAACGCCACGGGGACTATACGGGTCCCCCCGATAGTTTTGCCGAAGAGACTTCCCGTTTCTCGACTTTTCATTGTACCCGTCTGTAATCGCTTAGATTGGTTGAAGCCACGGCATGCCGGTCCGTTATCCGGTTCATCGGCGCCGTTTGCTCCATTTTTCTACCATGGATCAAATAAAAAATCACGCAAAAAATCGGTTTTTCTCCTAATTATTTAAAAAAATTATTGCCCCCATGGCTCGATGATTGAGGCCTCCCGGATGTGCCCGGTCGGGCGCGGCGGCGGAAGCCCGTTTTCTTATTGCAATCGGAGGTATCCCCTGGTATTTTGGGGATGCGCCGTTGGAACCGAAAATGGACACGATATTAGCGCGAGATTAGACCCAGGAGGCCTCCCCATGGAGCTAAACAATCCAGAAGCCACCGCACAGGCCCTCAGCCTGCTCCGGTCCGGCCAGCCTTTTCAATGGTACGTCATTACGCTTCTCGCCCTGGTCGCGTACGTCTATTTCAACGAGATCTCCAAAAAGAACTGGAAGGGGATCGCCGCAGGACTGTCGCTTTACATGGTCCACTGGTTCGTCGAGATAGTGAACTCGCTCGTACAGCATTTTTCCGGCCATGCCCTCTGGACCGTCCCAACGGGTACGGCGTTCCTCCTGCTTATAGGGGTGGGGGTCGAGCTATCACTCATGTTTTCCATCGCCGGACTCGTGTTCAGCAAGATTTTGCCCGCCGATCCCTCGATGAAAATAATGGGCGTCAACAACCGGCTGGTTTTCGCGATCGGCAACGCCGCGTTCTTCTCCATCTTCGAGATTTTTCTCGTAAAGACGCCGGCGTTTGTGTGGGTATATCCGTGGTGGGGGGCGCTTACGGTCTTCATAACCGTATACATCCCCTTCTTCGTGGTGTCCCTGTACTGTTACGACTGGAAGCCGCGGACACAGCGGGCCGTCATCGGGGGACTTTTCGCCATCAACGCGGCCGCAATCATCCTGTTTGCGGGCTTTCTTGGCTGGATATGAACCGGCAGAGCGCTCTTCCCGGACCTTTTCCGTGACCGGGAACGACCCAAAAGAGCGCCCTGCCGCTTACCGGACCGCCCTGGAGAGCACAGCGGAGGGCCGGACCATTATTTAAACACCAGGGACTTTCCATCGCTGTCAATCTTTATGGTCGCTTCGCCGACGATATCCCCCCCGAGGAGTTTTACGGACAGCGGATTGAGCAGGTGCCTCTGTATGGCCCTCTTGAGCGGGCGTGCGCCGTATTGCGGATCGAACCCCGCGTCTGCAAGGAACTCCAGCGCCTTTTTGGAGATTTCAAGCTTAACCCCGCGCTCGAGGAGGCGCTTTGCCACCAAGTTAAGCTGCAGCTTGACTATCTCGGCTATCTGTTCGCGTCCGAGCGGGTTGAATATGATCACCTCGTCCACGCGGTTTAAAAATTCCGGTTTGAAACGCGACCTAAGCTCGCCCTCCACGCCCGCCTTCCTCTCCTCGTATGGTATCGACGTCTCGGAGATATAGGAGGTGCCGATGTTCGAGGTCATGATGATGAGAGTGTTTTTAAAATCCACGGTCCTGCCCTTCGAGTCGGTCAGCCGCCCCTCGTCCAGGATCTGCAGAAATATATTGAACACGTCCTGATGGGCCTTCTCTATTTCGTCGAACAGGAGCACGGCATAGGGCCTTCTGCGCACGGCCTCGGTGAGCTGACCGCCCTCGTCGTAGCCCACGTAGCCCGGAGGCGCTCCGATGAGCCGCGAAACAGAGTGCTTTTCCATGTACTCGGACATGTCTATCCTGATTATGGCCTTTTCATCGTTAAAGAGGAACTCCGCCACGGCCTTCGCCGTTTCAGTCTTACCCACGCCCGTTGGGCCCAGAAATATAAAGGAGCCCACCGGTCTGTTGGGGTCCTGTATTCCGGAGCGTGAACGGCGCACAGCGTCCGAGATGGCGCTAATCGCCTCTCCCTGGCCGACCACACGCCGGGCGATGATGCGCTCCATGCCCAGGAGCTTCTCCTTCTCTCCCTCCAGCATCTTGGCCACGGGTATACCCGTCCAGCGGGACACCACCTCGGCAATTTCATGCTCCGTGACCTCCTCTTTAAGAAGGCTCCGTTCCTTTTGGATATCGGCAAGCCTCGCGTTCATCTCGGACAGGCCCCGCTCGAGTTCGACGATCTTGCCGTAGCGGATCTCGGCCACGCGGTTGAGGTTGCCCTCCCGCTCCGCGCGGCTTTCCTCGCCCTTGAACCGCTCTATCTCCCCCTTTATCGAGCGAATGCGGGTAATGATCTCCTTCTCGTTCTTCCAGTGCCCTACCAGCTCGTCCTTCTTCTCGTTGAGGTTTGCAAGCTCCTCCTCTATCTTCCCCAGGCGTTCCTTGGAAACCTTGTCCTTTTCCTTCTTTACCGCCTCGCGCTCGATAGTGAGCTGGCGGATACGCCGCTCTATCTCGTCAACCTCTATCGGCATGGAATCGATCTCCATCTTGATGCGGGAGGCCGACTCGTCGATGAGGTCCACCGCCTTGTCCGGCAGAAAGCGGTCCGTTATATAGCGGTCCGACAACACCGCCGCGGCCACAACGGCCGAGTCGGAGATGCGCACCCCGTGGTGGACCTCGTACTTCTCCTTAAGGCCCCGGAGAATCGCTATCGTGTCCTCAACGCTCGGTTCGCTGGTAAAGACCGGCTGGAAGCGGCGCTCGAGGGCCTTGTCTTTTTCGATGTATTTCTGGTATTCGTTAAGCGTCGTCGCGCCTATGCAGCGAAGCTCCCCTCGAGCCAGCGCCGGCTTTAGCATGTTCGAGGCGTCCATCGATCCCTCCGCCGCCCCGGCCCCGACGAGCGTGTGAAGCTCGTCTATAAAGAGGACCACCTCTCCCTCGGACTCCTCTATTTCCTGAATCACTCCCTTCAGGCGTTCCTCAAACTCGCCGCGGTATTTTGCACCTGCGATTAGCGCTCCCATGTCGAGGGCGACGAGCCTTTTCCCCTTCAGGTTTTCGGGCACGTCCCCCTCCACGATTCTGTTCGCCAGCCCCTCCACAATCGCAGTCTTTCCTACGCCCGGCTCTCCGATCAACACCGGATTGTTCTTGGTGCGCCGGGTGAGCACCTGCATCACGCGCCGTATCTCCTCGTCGCGGCCTATGACGGGATCGAGCTTGTTCATGGCGGCGAGCCTTGTAAGGTCGCGGCTGTAGCGGTCGAGCGCGTTGTAGCGGTCCTCCGCGTTTTCATCGGTGACCCGCCTGCTGCCGCGCACATCCATCAACACCTTCAAGATGTTCTCCCGCGTGAACCCGGCCGCGTTCAGGACCCTGCGGGCCCTGTTGTCGCTCGAACCGGCCAGCGCGAGGATAAGGTGCTCCGTGCTCATATACTGGTCCTTAAGCTTTACCGCCTCGTTCCAGGCCTCGTTCAGCACATCGCGCATGGAAGCGGACAGAGCCCCGCCGCCGGGCCCGCCTCCCATCTGCCGCGGAAGCTTCTTTATCTCGGCCTCGGCCTCGCGCGCGATATCGTCGACCGGAACTCCGATCTTTAGAGCTATTGTCGAAAGCATGCCCTCTTCCTGGTCGGCGAGCGCCTTGAGCAAGTGTTCGGGCTGAATTTCGTAATGGTTGTTGTTCGTCGCCTCGTTCTGCGCGCGCGACAGGGCGTCCTGCGCCTTGAGGGTCAGTTTGTCCATTCGCATATATGCATCCTCCAGACAAAATTTCACAGGGCAGGCGTAGTCAGCCGCGGATTTCGCGGAGATGCCGGGTGGTATACTGCAAGCACAATGCGGAAGGCCTGGGGCTGTTTATATGGACGCCGTTGGGCGGAAGACTCGAGAGCCTTTCCCTCCGAACGTCATAATAAATATACCGCCCGAATACCAATTCGTCAAGGGCCGGAGCGCCGTCAGGCGGGCCTTTGTCGAAAAAACCCGGCGGGCCCGGCGGATGATATCGGCCTTCAGTCCCTGATATCCGTCGCGCCCCGGAGACGCTCCACCCTTTCGACCCGCACGCGGATAAACCAGAGCGGCGAGCTCATAAGCCCGTTTGCCGTATAATATCCGGGATTTTTCATTATTTCACGGAGAGTGGTCAGTGCCATGCCCGGTATCTGTTCCAATTCGATGCCCGTAATTATGGAGCGCGGGCTGAAATCGAAACCGTAGGGCTCGTCCGGCCTCATTCTAACCGTCACCCCCAGGGTGATATAACGGCCCTCCGCCGATTGCTTCTCCAAATAGCCGGCCAGGGCCGGATCGGACGGGTGTATCCAGATGGAGAGCCCATCTTCTGTTAGGAGTGCCTTCGCCGCGGCGCGTCCGGCTCCGGCGGACGAAGAGCCATGGCCCTCTCCGACCAGACGGAGCAGGGACTCGACATTGCTCTCCAGGCGCTCCCTGTTGATTATCCTGGCGCCGGCGATATCGGCGTAACGCTCACCCATTGTATATGGAGTGACGTCGTGGCGTTTCTCGTCGACGAAAAGCTCCGACAGAAACGGCTTCGGCTTTAGAAGCCTTCCACCGGCCCCTTCGACGAACAAGCCGCCCTTCCATTGCCCGCCGAAATCGCGGGCGTGGAAAAGCCGTCCGGACTGCATGAACACGTCGATCGCCTTCCCTTCCGCGTCGTACACCCGCTGGCGGTAGGCCGCCGGAAGGGAACGGCCCCTTCCCGTTATGGCCATCTGGCGCATGGCCTCGGCTTCTTCACCTCCTATACGGCCGAGAGGCACCGTGTAAATCGCAATGCCCTTCTTTCTCGCCTTTAGCGCCATGCGTTCGGCCAGGGCACTATCGCGGACCGGGGAATTCGACACCACCAACAGCACGCGCCCGGCCCCGTCGCGCCAGGGTACGCTGTCGACAGCCTGCGCAAGCGCCTTCCCCAGGGCCCCGGGGCCGGCTGCGCCCTTCGGGGTAATGGAGGCAAGCTCCCGCTTGAGGGAGAGAGGGGAGCTGAGCGCTCGAGGTCCCGGGGCGGCGCCCTTTCGGTCGGAAAACGGGGTGATGTACAGCCGTAGCGAGGCCTCCCAGCCGCCGGATATGGCGGAGGCGAAGACCTCGATTCCGCGTTTCACCGGCTCCCATTCCCCGGACATGGCGTAAGAGGCGTCGAGTACTACCGCGGCATCGATGGCCGCGGCCCGCGCTCCGGCGATTGCCCGGTCGGGATAGGTTACGAACACGCCGCGCACATCCCTTTCGACCAGCGCAAAAAGGTTTTCCGCCTGTGCGCGTTCCCGGGCGAGCACCCTGCCCTGCACCGGAGAATAGAGCACGCTTTCGGAGATCAATAGCCCGCCCGCACGCGAAAGCGTCCCGGTAAGGATAAGATCGATATATCGGCCGCGCCCGAGCGCGTTTAGGGACTCGGCGCTCAAGCTCCGGCGGGGGTCTATAGAAAAGCTCCGCATGTCGATTTCGAGCTCGCGCGGCGAATAAGGCCTCATTCCCTTTTTGAGGGCAAGCGTAAGGCCGAGAAGTTTCGCGTATTCCTCTCCGGTTCTTTCATCGAATTGCGCCGAGGGATCCTCGATCCGATAGGGGATAACCGCGATCTCGGCGGCCCCCAGCGGGGCCGACATAATAAGCGCACTCAGCAGGGCAAGCAATCTCATCGTTGTGCCTCCATAAGCCCCTTAAACGGGCCACAAGCGAAAGTCCCCGCCGCGCACCAGGCGGTCAATCGGCCGTGAACAGCGCAAACAGCAAGGCCCCCGCGGCGAAGCCGGCGATATGGCTTATCCACGCGATCCTGTCATCACCGCCGGAGAGGCCCGAAAGCTGAAGAAGAAACCAGATGGGCAGAAAGAGGAAAGCCCTCATCCTGACCGTGAAGAAGAGCATCCAGACATGAATTTTAGCGCGTGGAAACATGAAAAGATACGCTCCCAGCACCCCCGATACCGCGCCCGAGGCCCCCACAAGGGGAACATCCTCTCCCGGCGAGTAGGCGGCGAAGGCGAGCGCGGCGATTATCCCCATAATCAAATAGAAGGCCAGATAGCGGCCGCGGGTCATGCGGTCTTCGACATTGTTGCCGAATATCCACAGAAAGAGCATGTTGAAACCGAGGTGGAAAAAGCCTCCATGGCAGAACATGTACGAGACGAGCGTGAGAAGAGTGCCCGCCCGCCAAAAGGCTCCGTCTCCGCCAAGCGCCGTTGGGTTGAAGGCGAACCGGGAGGTGACCGCATCGAAGCCTCCCGGCCCGAGGACCTGGAACGCGTACGCGACGCAATTTGCGGCTATCAGTAGGAAGCTAACCAGCGCGAAACGCCTCGTAGGGTTTTCGTCCTTATAGGGGATGAACACCGGGCGTCTCCGATGGGACCGTTATCTGCGGTCCGATGCGGGCCGAGCGGGTCGGCATGGGGCCGGCTTTCCTCATTTTACGACCGACAACCCGTCATAGAGATACTTGCTCCTGGCGAAGTACTCGTCCCCCCGGCCGGATGAAACGTAACATGCGCCGCCTATCCTGGCCCCGTCGGGGATGCGCGAGTCCTTTCCGATGAGCGTGATGCTCTGATAGATGGATTTTGGAAAATCCTTGCTCTTCAACTGCTCGTGCTCCGAACCCACATTGCAGCGATTGCCGATGGTAAAGCGGCTGTCGGAGGGCACATCGGCGCGCGGCGGAGTCCTTTCGTCGATTACGGTCTTTACTACGCTCGCCCCCGCCCCTATTCTATTGTATGGAAGAACGATCGAGCCCATTACCGTGGCCTTTTCATCTATCTCCACACCGGGAAAAATGATCGAGTTCTGCACCGTCCCCTTGATGACGCAGTTGTCGCTTACGAACGAGCCCGAGACCCTTGCGTGCTTTCCGAGAAACGCGAACCCTTCCCCCGGAATAAACCCCTTCATGGCGGGATCGCCGAACACCCGGGAGAAAAGGTCCCGGCTTTTCATCAGCGACATGTTAAAACGGTAATAATCCGGGATGCTCTTGATGGGCCAGTAATGCGCGCTCATCATCTCGCTTTTTATTCCCCTGTTGATGAGCGCGTTTATTATCATCTCGAAGAGGTTAGGCGCGTGCCTTCCCTCATCCATGGCCTCATTGATGACGGAAAGGAGGCTCTTCTGGTTGGCGATGAGAATGGTATAGGCCATCGATTCCCTGCTCGTGGTCTTCATGCTGAAGAGCATGGCGCCGGCCTTTTTCTTTTTCTTGTATTTTTCGATTAGCCCCGCGAAGTCGATGATCGATGGATTGTCGCCGTTGTAAATGATATAGTAGTCGGTATTGCTGTCCATCACCAGGTTGTAGCACAACCTGACGTCGGAATAATCGCGGGAGACAACCTTGATCGCCGGAAATTTTCTGTCCTTAAAGGGGCCGTAGTTCTCCACATACGATTCGAGGTCATCCTCGCGGTTGTTGTAAATGATGGTGTGCCGCGCGCCCGACGAGCTGGAGTTGCGGATGGTGAAGTCGACCACGCGGAAACGCCCGCCGAATGGCAGCAGATATTTCGAGCGGTCTTCCGTAAGCGAAAGAAGCGATTCGTCTCTGATTCCGGGATATGAAATGATGGTAAAATCGTCCATAATGCCCCGCGTCGGGAACGCCACAGGTGACCTGATGGAAGCTATTTATAAAACTCGGGAGTAAAAAGCAATTAAAAAACCCGGCGGCCGAACACGCCCCCGATTAAACGAAAAATGGTTTGCGTTTACCGTCCGCGCGTGCGAAATACCGCGAAGATGAAAAGGCACCGTCTTACACTCGGCCCGGACGGCCCGTCCGGCGATTTCCCGGAGGGGACACCTCTCGTCGACGCGCTTTCCGACATGGGCGTGCTCCTCCGCACCCCCTGCGGCGGCAAGGGCGTCTGCGGCAAATGCTGCGTGCTTATTGAGAACGGTGCGCCCGCGCGCACCGCGTCCGATGAGCGCTTCTTTCCGGAGCGGCCGCTGCAGTTCCTGGCCTGCCGGGTTTCGATTCGCGGAGACATGACGGTCCGCGTTCCGAAGCCCGTTTCGCCGGCGAGGCCCGGGCGCCCCGCGCCCCCGATTCCCAACGACCCGGCCATCGCGATCGACATCGGCACCACCACGGTCCAGATGTCCGTCGTCGACAGGTCCACGGGCGCGGCGTATCCCCTCGGCTCCTTCCTCAATCCCCAGCGCCGCCACGGGCACGACATCATATCCCGCATAGCCGCCTCCTCAGACCCCGCCACGCATTCCTCGCTGGTGCGCGTCATTCAGGGATCCATCGGCTCCGCCGTCCGGACGGCCTTCGAGGCGGCGGGCGCCGACTTCGCAAGGGCCGGGCTTGCGGTCGTTTCCGGAAATACGGCCATGACCCATCTCTACTTCGACCTCGATGTAAAGGACCTCGGCGTATTCCCATACGCCGTCCGCGAGCTCGACTACGAGGGGCTTAACAAGCCCGGGGGCCTGCCGGCCTCAACTCGTGTGGCCGCGCTCCCCTCGGCCTCGGCCTTTCTGGGGGGGGACTTGGTCGGCGGCCTTGCGTTATCCGAGGATTCCGGGATACGACGAAACGCGTTCTTTATAGACATCGGGACCAACGGCGAGATGTTCCTCCGCAACCGCATCGGAGGCGCCTATGCGACCTCCTGCGCCATGGGGCCGGCCCTGGAGGGAATGAACATATCCTCGGGCATGACCGCGGACGAGGGGGCTATCAATCATCTGCGCGTTTTAGACGGCGGCCTCGTCCCGGAGGTAATAGGCGGCGCGGAGGCGGTAGGTATTTGCGGAACCGGCATTGTGGACGCGCTTGCCATCATGCTTCGCGAAGGGGTGGTGCGTCCCGGCGGGGCCTTCGATCGGGCGGCGGTCGACGCGTCCCGGCTATTCGCCGGCCGCCTCGAAACATCAAACGGCATCCTGTCCTGCCGGCTCGCCGACGGCGTCTTTCTGAACCAGAAGGACATTCGAAACATCCAGCTCGCCAAGGCGGCGAGCCTCGCGGCCGCGACCCTGCTTCTGCGGGAGGCCTCCTGCCGGACCGAGGAGATTGAGCACGTCTTCATCGCCGGGGCCTTCGGCGAAAACCTCGATATCGACAACTTCCGCTCCCTCGGCTTTATTCCTCATTTTCCCAACGCCGAGTACCGCTTTATGGGGAACACGAGCCTCAGGGCCGCAGAGCTCGCCTGCGCGGACCGCGGATTTATAGCGCGATGCCGGGCCCTGCGCGACCGGCTCAAGATTATGGAGCTAAGCTCGCGGCCCGACTTCAACGACCTCTTCATCGAATGCCTCGAGTTCGCTTAGGGCGCCTTGGAATCGTCGAAGCGGGAGAAATCCCCGGATCGCGAAATCGACGCGCACCGATTTTGTTTAAATAATCTTGACTTTTTACATATATCAATACATGAATATTTGTGTATTTAAATCAAGACGCGTCGGAACGCGAAACGAGATCCCAGCGTGACCATTAAACGGCCTCCCTCCGGCGCGAAAACACTCGAACCACAGGAGGATTGGATACCATGGATTACAGGCATTACTCGCAGGTGTTCTGGGAACAGGTGGGCAGGTACGGCGACCGTGTCGCCCTTCGCTACAAACCGGGAGCGGAGTGGCAGGAGATCTCCTGGCGCTCCTTCGGGGAACAGGTGCGCGCCGTCGGAAAGGCGCTTATTGAGTGCGGTATCGGCGAACAAAAAACGATAGGAATTTTTTCTCAGAACATGCCCGCATGGAGCATCGCGGACATAGGGGCCCTGTGCATCCGCGCCATACCCGTGCCCATCTATCCCACAAACACGGTCAAGCAGGCCGAATACATCATTAACGACGCGGAGATCGCCGTTCTCTTCGTCGGCGACGGCGAACAATACGACAAGGCCATGCGGCTCTTCGGGGAAAACTCATTCTTAAAGAAGATCGTCGTCCTCAACGAAAAACTGCCGATAAAGAAAGACGCGGACGTTATGCACTTTTCCGATTTCCTCGACATCGGCCGGAAATCCGGCCACGACGCGGAGTTCGACGCCCGCATGACCCGCGGCGTCCCCGAGGACCTGTTAACCATCATCTACACCTCCGGAACTACCGGAGAGCCCAAAGGCGTCATGCTAACCCACTCCAACGCCATATTCCAGAAGGCGCGCCACGACCGCCGCCTTGTCGACCCAAACGAAAACGACGTGTCGCTCTGCTTTCTCCCGCTCTCACACGTCTTCGAGCGCATCTGGACCTATTATGTGTTCGCCGTCGGCATGACTAACAACTACCTGGACGACACCAAGAAGATCGTAGAATTCATCCAGGAGGTCAGGCCCACAATAATGTGCGCGGTACCGCGCTTCTACGAGAAGATCTATGCCACGGTGTTCAATCGTCTCGAATCCGCGCCCGCGTTGAAAAAGAGGCTTTTCAAGTGGGCCCTGCGCACCGGCGCCGCTCGCAATGTCAAGAAGCGCGATAAAAAGTTCGTAGGCCCGTGGCTCGCTTTTAAATACGCCCTGGCGGACAAGCTTGTCCTCTCGAAACTCCGCGAGGTGGTCGGCGGCAGGATCAAGTTCTTCCCCTGCGCCGGCGCGCCGCTGTCGCAGGAGATAGAGGAATTTTTCTACTCCGCCGGAATCTTCATCTGCTACGGCTACGGACTCACCGAGACCACGGCCACGGTTACCTGCCACGAGCCGCACCATTTCAGGTTCGGCGCGGTCGGCAAGCCCCTCGACGATGTGGAGGTGAAGATCGACCCGGCCAACGGAGAGATACTCATAAAGGGAGGGAACATTATGAAGGGCTATTACAAGAAGCCCCAGGCCACGGCCGAGGTGTTCACCTCCGACGGGTTCTTCCGCACCGGAGACGCGGGCTTCTTTGAGGACAACGGAGAGCTTCGCATAACCGAGCGCATAAAGGACCTCATGAAGACCTCGGGCGGCAAGTACATAGCCCCCCAGCTCATCGAGAGTACCATTGGCGCCGACCATTTCATCGAGCAGATAGCGGTAATAGGAGACCAGCGCAAGTATGTGACCGCCCTCATCGTCCCGTCGTTCGAGGCGCTCGGCGAATACGCCACAGAGCACGGCATAGCCTACTCCACGCGCGAGGAGCTCATAGCGAAACCGGAGATAGTGGAGCTCTACCAAAGACGCATCGACGAGGCATCCCGTGAGTTTGCGGAGTTCGAGAAGATCAAACGCTTCACGCTTCTGCCCCGCGAATTTACGGTGGAAGACGGCGAGATTACACCTACCATGAAGATCAAGCGAAAGTCGGTCGCAGAGCTCTATAAAGCTGAGATAGAGCGCATGTACGCGGAATAGGGCCAAGGCCGGTACATCGAGCCGCAGAGACGCCCGGGCTGGGCGTCTCTGCGGCGGCCCCAGGGCTTGGGAAAATCCATCCGTGAATTAAGATAAGCCCGCGGCACATCCCGTGCCGCCGCTCTTTGGATGAGTGTTCATATGGGACTTGAGGTTTTTTATTATCTCAATGAGCGGGAAAGAAAACTTACCGACCTCCCCCCCTCCCATTAATCTTGGAAAAAGGAGAGGGGGAGTCTTATGAGAGTACGAGTTATAAATCATAACCCAGAAATACCTTCCCACAAACTTTCAACTTTCGACTTGGGACTTTCGACTGTTTTCCTTTCAACTTTTAACTTTGAACTTTTAACTGTTATCGGAACCCTCTCCCGTGGGAGAGGGTGCGGCGGAGCCGGGGTGAGGTCTTTGAGCGTCAACCGACGCGCAGGACATCGCGTCTTTCACTGACCGATTGAGCGAGCGCGTTTTTCTTTGGCGCTTTCTTTTTCCGCGATGAAAAAGAAATCGCTGCCCTCCCTTTGTCAAAGGGGCCTTCTGTATTCCCTTAGCCTTTTTAACCCCGGCTCAAGCCATAATCTCCACGAGCTCCTCCAAAAGCCTTCCTTCACGAAACGCGCGTGTTATACGCTCGATGAGCATATCGTCCGCAACCAGCCTCTTTAAAAGCTCGCCGCGCGCATCGAAATCCATTGTCTCGAAA
>MVZN01000055.1 GCA_002069125.1 Spirochaetes bacterium ADurb.BinA120 | reverse complement strand
TATACAGGTAATAAACGATATAGCCGACCAGGTAAACCTGCTTTCGCTCAACGCGGCGATAGAGGCCGCGCGCGCCGGCGAGTCGGGCCGGGGCTTTGCCGTTGTGGCCGACGAGATCTCGAAGCTCGCGGACGCGACATCGCGAAACGCTCGTGAAATCGAAAAGCTGATAAAGGAGAACCGGGAGAAACTCGGGGCCAGCCGCGAATCCATCGACCGGTCGGCCGGGCTTATGGCGAAGCTCAACTCCTCCATCGAGAAGATCACCTCGGAAATATCCTCCATAAACGACCTGATATCCGATATTGGAAACACGGTAAAGATCGTAACCAACTTCAACCGCCGCATTTACGAGTCCGCCGGCGGGATAGAAAATTCCACGAAAGAGCAGCAGCTCGCCTCGCACGAATCGAGCACGACCCTGATGCTTATATCGGAGTCGGCCCAGCAACTGGTGCAGGTCGCCGAAAAGATCGCCGAATCGACCAGGGCTATAAACGGGCTTTCGGCCACGCTCTCACAGCTCACCCTGGAAATGGGGCAATGAAATAGCGTTGACACCGCTGTTAGGATGTGCTTCCCTCTAACAGTTTATGTCGGGCCGTGCTTTGAGGTGCCGGTGTCGGGGGAATATTTGTCGTCCTTTTTATACTTATGCCATTAAACGCGTGGCCCGACTTTCCTTTCCGGTCCGTTCGCTGACAAAGTGCTACCCTCGGGGTGATTTGAGATGTCCATGTCTCTTATGGCGCAAAATAAGACTGGCGAATGTTATAAATCGAAGGGTCCTCTGCCATTGGCATGGGCCGTATTCCAAATATCGCTGTTATGTGTATTCGTGTGTCTGTTCATGTATGGCTCGGCGCAGGCAAAAACGAGCATAGACATCGGCTCCCTTGTTCCCGGGGTCAGTATACCGAGCCAGAAGGAACTGGAGGTGTCGGTACAGGACAAGGCCGACCTCAACGGCCCAATTGTGGCCGATTCGCTTGCCATGGGGAATATCACCGGATACCCCATAGGCAAGTCTACCATTGGGGCCTTTCCGCATTTCCAGGTGGGCGTAGCCATGGGCGCCGGCATGACCAATATGCGCTATTTCGACGATTCGAGGCCCGAGAGCGACAACGGAAGCCTCCCCGGCATCACCCCGAACCCGGCCCTCCATTTCGGCGTGGGCCTCGGCGGCGGCTTCGACATCATAGGCAAGTATTTCAGCCTTACGAAGGCGATTTTGGACCCGGGACTTTCCACGGACATCGCCAGACTCTCCGACTACAAGCTGATTTCCCTAGGGGCGAAGCTTCGCTATAATATCGTTGAAAAGAAAAAACTCCTTCCCTTCCTCTTCAATTTCGGGGGGGTGACGGTATCGCTTGGCGGGGATTTTATGTATGGCGATATTAAAGTCAGCGGCGATTACGAGGCCGATTTTGGCGACATTACCGTCGATTATGGGAGTGCTGTTCCGATCCGGGTGGACTTCGATGGGGATTACCAGGCTCGAATATTGTGGAGCATGTTTTCACTAACGGCACAGGCGGTTGCCTATTTCGATATTTTTTATCTCTTTTCGTTTTATACGGGATTCGGTCTAACCGGCAATTATGGATATTTCAAAATGGAATTCGACGGCGATGGTCTTCTGTCCAGCGATGATCCCGGTTATATCGGATTCCGGCCCGACGGGCAGGTTGGAACCCTCCTTTTCGAATCGACTAACACGTACCAGCCCTATTATGTCATCCCCACATATCTCGTCGGTCTGGAGATCAACCTCTGGGTGCTCAAGGTGACGGGGGAGACAATGGTGAACCTGTATAACAGAAAGGACGTCAACGCAACCGTCGGGGTGCGCTTCCAGTTTTGAAGCCGGGCATTGCGCCAGGCGCGTGAGTTATTAAATATTTGACATGGCCTGTACATGCGGACAGGCTGGGCATGTCGGGGCAATGGAAATCATTTTTGGGGGGCTTATGAAACGCTTGGCGGCATGCTGGATCTTTTTATCTCTAATCTCGACGGCCCCGGGCCTGTCTTCCGCCCTAAAGGCGCAGGAGAAGAGGGTGGTCCTCCATTTCTTCTATGGGAAGGAATGTCCGCACTGCAGGCAGATAGAACCGGAAATCGAGGCCCTGGCCAAGAGAAAGCCCGGGCTGGAGCTAAAGAAATACGAGGTCTGGTATAATAAGGAAAACCGGGCGACGCTTATACGAATGGCCAAAGAGCGCGGAAAAAACGCCCAGGGGGTCCCGACCGTAATCATTGGCAATGACGTCTATACGGGCTCCGATATGGCGCGAATAAGGGGCCTTGTAGCCAAAAATACCCGAAAATAAAAATTCATAAAGAAACAGTCCGCCGGCACAACTATGGCCGTTGAAGCCGGACCCAAAGGCTTTCCTCGGGCCGCAGTGGAATTTCAGCGAAAGGCCCGGCGCCACCGCTCGGATCAAATAAAACTAAATAAATATAAATATTTATTATCTACTTCATGAACAAAATGTTGACACTTTGAGGCGGGTGGCTATAGTGATTGTATAGATTTTCCTCTCCATTCATTCGAGATAAAAAGCGAGGTGACCATGCTTCTTTTTAACCCAAAGAACTATGATGGGGCCGATGTGGACCCCAAGACAAGGGACATTCTCCTCAAGACGATAGAGTTTTTCGAGAAAAAGGGCCTTAAAAGGATCAAGGAGGACGACCAGGCGAGCGTATGGTATGATGATTTTCTGGAATTCGTAAAAAAGGAAAAGGTGTTCGCAAGCCTACTCACCCCCACGGGCTATGGCGACGAAGACTCGCGCTGGGACATGTGGCGCATCGCCAAAATGAACGAGATCCTGGGCTTCTACGGGCTCTGCTACTGGTACACCTGGCAGGTGTCCATCCTGGGGCTTGGGCCGGTCTGGATGGGCTCTAACGAGGAGGCCAAACACAGGGCGGCAAAGCTTCTTAAAGACGGCGGCATCTTTGCCTTCGGCCTTTCGGAGAAGGAGCACGGAGCGGACATATACGGAACCGATATGATGCTTTACCCCAAGGGCGACGGCGCCTATGTGGCGAGGGGCGACAAGTATTATATAGGCAACGGAAACGAGGCGGCGCTGGTTTCGGTTTTCGCCAAGATGGCCGATACCGGCGAATACGTATTCTTCGCCGTCGATTCCAAGCATCCCAACTACGAGTGCGTCAAGAAGATCAGCACCTCGGGCGTTCGGCAGGCCTATGTGGCGGAGTTTGCCCTGCACGATTACCCCATAACCGAGGCCGATATTCTTTCGCGCGGCCAGCTCGGCTGGGACTCCTCGCTCAATACGGTCAATGTGGGCAAGTATCAGCTTGGCTGGGCGTCGATCGGCATCTGCACCCACGCCTTCTACGAGGCCATCGACCACGCCGCGAACAGAAACCTCTACGGGAAATTCGTAACCGATTTTCCGCACGTAAAAAAGATATTCACCGAGGCCTATGCCCGCCTTGCGGCTATGAGGCTTTTCGCCCTGAGGGCGTGCGATTATATGCGCGCGGCCGACGGCAAAGACCGGCGCTATCTGCTGTATAACCCCATCCAGAAGATGAAGGTCACCATGGAGGGGGAAAAGGTCGTGGGGCTGCTGCACGAGGTAATCGCGGCCAAGGGCTTCGAACAGGACACCTATTTCGAGATGGCCATACGCGATATCGGCATGCTCCCCAAGCTCGAGGGCACCACGCATGTCAATATCGCCCTGGTCGCCAAGTTCATGAAGAATTTCCTCTTCGCCCCGGCCGAATACCCCGAGGTGCCCAAGCGAAACGACCGGTCGGACGACGCGTATCTCTTCAACCAGGGACCGGCGGCGGGCCTTTCCAAAATCACCTTCCACGACTATCGGGCCTCTTTCGATGGAATAAAGAGCGCGAACCTCGACATCTTCAAGGAGCAGATCGACGCGTTCAAGGACTTCCTCGCCAAGGCCGCTCCCGATGAAAAGCAGGCAAAGAACATGGACTATATGCTACAGGTGGGGGAACTCTTCACGCTCATCCCGTATGCCCAGCTTATCTGCGAGAACAAGAAGATCTACGGCGTGGATGACGTCATCATCGACGAGATATTCAACTTCATAGTCCGCGATTTCTCGGCCTATGCCCTTCGCCTTTATACCGGTCAGGAGAACAGCGACAGGCAGAACGAGCTTATCCTCAAGATGCTCCGGAAGCCGTCGCAGGACCAGGCCGGTTTTAACGAGGTATGGGAGAAGTACGTATACGTCCTAAGGGGCAGCTACCGGATGAATCAATAGTGTAGCGGCGCGCCGCAGCGGTTAAGCGACATAAATAGCCTCGCCGCGGCGCCCATCCCCCCCGTTACCCATGGCGGATGCCGGGCCACAAAACCTCTCCGTCGGCGCCGAATGCCTCTTCCCCTCGTGGAAGCCCAAAAGCAACGATTAATCTCTTGACAACGGCCCGTGTTTCTGTACAATTATTTGCCGTCGGCCGGAGCGAGGGGGTTTTTGATTAAATTTCTTTACTTTTTTTTCCGATTATAGTATAAGTACTACGTATAAGGTGCCTCTCGGCAAGAAAATGAAAAAGACGTTCAGCAGTGACGCCTCGATAGGATGAGGTGGACTCGTTTTCTGGCGGACAGCGGGCCTTGCTCGAAGACATTATGGAAGCATAAAAATCATTTTTAAAAGGAGTTAAAAATGAAAAGGGAGGTCAAGTCGATTATATTGGCATTTCTGACCGGGGGCCTCGTTCTCCTCGTTGGAAGCGGCAATATAACCCTCCAGGCGCAGGAAGCGGCCAAGAGCACGGCGCCGGAGAAAAAGCAGCAGACCGGACTTATCGAGGACTGGCTGAACGATTTCGAGGCGGCGGAAGACTGGAGGGCGACATCCACCTGCCCGCTGGGTGATACGAAGATACGCAAAATACCTGGGAAACCCCGTCCTGTCGACGATAGCGGAAATACCGTGGAGTTCCCCAACGAGATCACAGATGACAACGGCGTATCCCACAAGCATGAATTCGTGCTTGGCGTAAAGACCTATTTTATGGACAGGGGTTTCGACCGCGTCGAGGTGCTTCCGCCCAACGAATATATAATCCGCGGAAAGGCCAAAGAAATAAAGGTGTGGGTGCTGGGCCGTAAATTCCGGCACACGCTGTATGTAAAACTGCGCGATTTCAGGGGCAGGCTGTACAAGATCAAGATCGGCAGGCTGGATTTCTGGGGGTGGAAAGAGCTATCGGTCGTCGTGCCGGGCTGGTTGCCGCAGTCCGCAAGCTATGCCATGCTTGATAAAAACCTGCACTTCGTCTCGTTCTTCGTAGAGAGCGATACTTTCGAGGTTCCGGGAACGTTTTACTTCTACCTGGATAACTTCAGAGTGGTTACCGATCTCTCCGAATTTACCGGCGATACCTTTATCAGGGATACCTGGTGAACGAGAGCAGGGCATATTATCAATGGAGGCATACTATGAAAATTGAATATAATAAACTGATTCCCGCTCTGGTGTGCGGCATAGCGGTTATCGCTGCGGGGGTCCTTGCCCCCGGGCGGGCCGATTCCAGGCTGAACACCAACGTTCCGGCGGACCTAAGCGAAAAGGAGCTTCGCGCCCTGGTGGTGGAAGACTTCGAACAGCAGTCCGACTGGATTATAGATTCGACCCCAAAAAAGAACGCCGACGAGAAGAAGAACCCCGTTCCCGTGCTCGAGCTAAAGTACGTCGAGGGCGGGCCCTCCGACTTATTGGAGGAGAAATGGTCGGCCGACAAGAAGGGGATGGAAAAGAAGCAGGCGCTGGGCGTCCATTTCCGCTTCAAGTACCCTGGATATAACGCGGTCCATCTTCTGCCGCCTCCCGAGGTCCAGTGGGACGATCCCACCAAAAAGGTAATGACATACGATCCCAGGACCGGGGCCGAGACCCAGGAAAGGGCCATTCAGCTTCCGGGACGGGCCAAGGGCGTATCGGTATGGTTCCATGGACGGGGCAACGACTACACACTCGAGGCATGGGTGAAGGATTACCGGGGCGACGTCCATATTCTGAAAATGGGCTCGCTCAATTTCGTGGGCTGGAGGCCGCTGACCGCGGTAATTCCGGAGAACGTTCCCCAGGAGACCCAGTCCTATCCCCAGACCAAGGTGACAAAGATAGTCCGTTTCGTCATCCGCGCGACGCCGTACGCTGGAACGGAAGACGTATACATGTTCTTTGACCAGCTCAAGGTTCTCACCGATGTCTTCGAGGTGAATTTCGACGGCCAGAACCTCCACAAGGCCTTCCAGGGAGGCTCCAAGGGCGGGGCGGACACGACGAAAAAGTAATCCTCGACCGAAAGCCGGGACCCATTAAAGAGGATGCCCTCAGCCGGGGCATCCTCTTTGTGTAATAAAGTGCTTGCCAAATTGGCGTCCCGGGTGGACAATGGGCGCAAGGTTTCCGGGTGAGCCGGGCCGAGGCAGTCTCCCTTCCTATAGAATACAGGGGGAGCCGGAGAGCTTGTCTGCCTGATTCAGACCGATCCCCCCAATAATTCAGCAGCTCGAAACATGGAATTACCTGGGTTGTGAGAACTAAGTCAGGGGGATTTGCTGTTCGCCGCGGAGGAAAAAGCGCCCCGTGGCGCGGGTTGTCGTATAACCGAGTTTCACGCGGTTGCCGCCCCCCGGCCGGCATCGCGGTCCGGGGGCGCGGGCGTGATATCGCCGCCAAATATCGGCAGAGGATGGGGCCATGGAAAAAGAAAAGCTTCTGGAAAAAGTCAACTCCCTTTTCAAGGAGGAGCTGTGGGGCCGTATCGAGCCAAAGGATATCGGCATATCCAAGTTCAAGATCCTCGATGATCTTTTCAACAGCCTTATGGGCGAAAACTATTTTCAGGAGATGCTCGACATCTGCAAGGCCCATCTCGTGGAGCATCCCGACTCCATAACCGCCTCCTATCTTGTCGGGCTGATAGGCTATCAACTGGACCGCATGGAGGACAAGTTCCAGCTCCGTAAGATGATCGACCTTTTTCTGGACCACCATAAGTGGGCCGTTGTGGAGCGCATTGCCGAGAAGATACTGGAGTACGGGGAAAACAGGATAGCGCTCAAGGCGCTGGCAACGGCCCTCGAGCGGCTGGGCAGGAACCGCGAGGCGATCCCCGTATGGGAGAACCTTCTCAAGATCGATCGATTCGATGCCGATGTCGCGAAGAAACTCGCCTTCGCCATCATAGAGGATGATCCGGCGAAGAGCATACAATACATGAAGCTTTCGATCGAGGGCTATATTAAAAATGGCGAACACGATAATATCGTCGATCTGTGGAACAAGCTGGTTTCCGTCTCCTGGGAGGATATCCAGTTCTTTGAAAGAATCGAGCGGATGCTGGTCGAGGCCAAACAGCGGGAGCTGGCCGCGAGCCTCCTGAAGACCCTGCTGCACAAGTACCGCGACGAGGAGAACCCGGACCAGTCGATCGAGATCCTGAAAAAAATCCTCGAATATACGCCGGAGGACAACGCCGCGCGCCGGGACATCGTAAAATTCTACGAAAAGAAGTACGGCAACCACTCACAGTACCAGCAGTTCCTCAAACTGTCTAAATTTAACAATTTCAAGCACCCTGTTCGGCACGCGATAGAGGATTTCGAGAAAAACATCGTGTTCGACAAGGGCAACTACGCGTACCATCGCTCGTGGGGCGTGGGCAAGATCGTCGATATCGACAGCGAGCATCTAATCATCGATTTTAAGGGAAAGGACGGGCACCGCATGTCCATTCAGATGGCGCTGCAGTCGCTCAGTCCGCTCAAACACGACCACATCCATGTAATGGATTATGAGGATCCCGAGGTGCTCCCCACCCTGTTCAAGGAGGACTTCATCCAGTTTTTCGAAGCGCTCATAAAGTCCTATGACGGCGAGATGACCGTTGCCGACATCAAGAAGGAGCTGTGCCCCCGTTATGTCGACTCAAAGAACTGGTCCAAGTGGTGGAGCCGGGCGCGGACCGAGATTCGCAAGGACCCCCGCTTCGGCGTGTCCGAGAAGAAAAAGGACGTCCTCTTCATGCGCGACAAGCCGGTGACCTTCGCCGAGGAGCTTCTGGACGCGTTTATCAACGCCCCTTCGTTCAGCGAGAAGATGGATGTGGCCATAGAATTCTTGAACAACATCGAGGTCGATGAAGGTGCCTCGGTTGCTCAGTTTTTCGTAGATTATTACACAAGGGAGGCCCGGGAGGCGACGCCCACCAAGCAGATATTGTCGTACTTCGCCCTTAGGGGACTTACGAAGTTCGTCGATGCGAAGAAGCTCAAACTCGACCCTGTCCGCGCCAAGATCCTGGAATTCATACGGCAGAGCGGAGAGCTCCCCTTCATCTCGATGAAGATCAGCTCCTATGACAACAAGAAGGACCTCATTAACCTCATCGAGGAGGCCCGTGAGGACTGGCCGAGCGTGGTCGCGGAGATACTCTTCGAGACCCCGGTCCGCATTCACCGCTACATATTCAACAGCCTGATTCGGACGCACGCGTACAACACCATCAACTCGTTCATAGATCGCGTGATAACGGGCGCAAAACAGTATCCCGAGATCTTTCTCTGGGTGGCGCGCAATCTCGCCACAAGGGCCTGGGATTATGAATGGCTCGATTACTCGCGGGAGGGCCTGCTTTTGGCCTTTTTCCGGTTGATGAACGAGCTCAAGCGCATTGAGACGAAGGGAAACCGGCTGAAGAACATGACGCTCGACCTCCTCTTCGACAACGAGGGCGCCGTCCTGAAGGATGTGGTCGCTCAAAGCCGGGAGCCGTTTCTGGAGAAGGTTTACGATATGCTGGCGGGCGTGCCCTACGTGGAGGATTCCCATAAGAATCGCTTCCTCGCAATAATCAAGGCGCGCTACCCGGAGTTCAAGGTGTACGCGGCCGCGCAGTCCGGTGAGGCCGCGGACGAATGGACCCTTGACGTGGAGAAGATATACGTCTCCCCCGAGGGTTATCAAAAGATGAGCGATGAGCTGAACCGCATGGTGAAAACCGAGATGACGGCGCTTTCGCGGGAGCTTGCGCGCGCGGCGGATGTTTCCGGAGATATCCGGGAGAATGTCGAGTACAACGCGCTAATGGAAAAGCAGGCCATTTTGAAGATGGCCATCAACAAGCTTGAGTACGAAATAAAGAAGGCCGAGGTCGTGAACCCTGCTTCCATTTCGACCGAGACGGTAAATGTCGGCGCGAACATCACCGTCGAGGACGTCGAAACCGGAGAGAGGAACATGTATACGCTCCTCGGGCCGTGGGACGCGGACTACGAGAAAAAGATCCTTTCCTACAGATCCCCCATCGGTATGGCGCTTCTGGGTAAAAAGGCGGGGGAGGTTATTGACCTCAGGATAGGCGACGAGGCGCGCAAACTCAAAATCCTGTCGATAGAGAAAAACCGTTGATGAACAGTTACGATGCCTATTTCAGATACAACGACGGCGAGCTGACATGCGAGGGACTTCCTTTGCGGGAGGCGGCCGAACGCTTCGGAACCCCGCTGTACGTGTATACCGAGCGGGGATTCCGCGAGCGCTACATGGAGATCGACAGGGCGCTTGACGGGGTGCCCCATCTCATCTGTTATTCGATAAAATCCAATTCGAACGTGAACATCCTCCGGATAATGGCGGACATGGGCTCGGGGATGGACGTGGTTTCCGGCGGTGAAATCCGTCGCGCTCTTGCGGCCGGTGTCGACCCGCGGAAGATCGTGTTCGCGGGAGTGGGCAAGACCGACGAGGAGATATCCGGCGCGATCGACGAAAAGATACTCATGTTCAACTGCGAGTCGTTCGAGGAAATGGAAAGGATCGATGAAATCTCGCGCGCGAAAGGAACCGTTTCAGATATCTCCATACGAGTGAATCCGGATGTTGACGCGAATACTCACCACTATATACGGACAGGCAGAAAGGAAAATAAATTCGGCATCGACATCGACCGACTCAAAGAGAGGGGCGATTTTATCCGCGGGCTCTCCGGGTTGCGGCTAATCGGCATACACTGCCATATCGGCTCGCAGATAGTTGAACTGCCGCCTTTTACGGCCGCGCTGACGCGCCTGCTCACACTCATAGGCGGCCTCAAGAGGGACGGCTTCTCGGATATCGCTTACATCAATCTGGGCGGCGGCATGGGAATCCGCTACCGTGACGAGGAATTTTTTCCGATCGAAGACTGGGCGCGCGAGGTCAGGGGGCGCGTATCGGCGGCCGGGTTGAAGCTAATTGTCGAACCCGGACGATATATCAGCGGCAACAACGGCGTGCTTCTCGTAAGGCTCCTGTATAAAAAAAGGACCGGCGACAGGCTCTTTCTCATCACCGATGGAGGGATGAACGATTTAATCCGGCCCTCCCTTTATTCGGCCTACCAGAACATACTCAATTGCGTGCGGCGCGAAGGCTCGGAGGTGGCGGACGTGGTGGGACCCATTTGCGAGTCCGGGGATTTTTTCGGAAAGGAACGCGAAATTACCACCAGTCTGCCAGGCGATTGCCTCGGGGTGATGTCATCCGGCGCATACGGCATGGCGATGGCGTCACGATACAACTCGCGGCGCCTGCCCGCCGAGGTGCTGATCGGAGTGGACGGGAGCCCGCGCTTGATCAGAAGGCGCGAGACCTACGAAGATATGATCGCCCACGAGCTTGTGCCGTAAAATTAATTTGACAAATGCCGTATGTAATTTATACGGATACATCCTTGCCGCGATGGCGGAATTGGTAGACGCGCCAGGTTCAGGGTCTGGTGGGCGTACGCCTGTGAGGGTTCAAATCCCTCTCGCGGCAAAGGTTTTCTCCTGCCGTGCGGGCAGGTTTTTAGTCACGGCTTCCGACCGATTTCAGAAATGTTCCAGATACAGGTTGTACGGCACATGGACGATCCGGCCGGATCGGCGGATTCCTTCGCCGTGGTGGACGGGTACGAGTCGATATACGACCTTGGCGGCGCCGATATACTGCACTGCTCCGAGGGCTTTTATGGCCTGGAGGATTTCGAGCGGCATCTTTTGTCCGCCCTGGACCCGTTTGAAGGAATCGCCTCGGATATCTGGCGCTGCCATGCCGCGGATATGGACACAATCGAACTTCGCGGCGGGCTCTATGTACAGCCGCTCGCATCCCCCTCCATGGGGCCCCCGCCGGCGCCTTCGGTCATCTATATCGATCCCTTCAGCGCTTTCGGTGACGGCAGGCACCCCAGCACCGCCCTGTGCCTGAGATTTCTGGCCGATTATATGGGCGCTCTTTCGGACGAAACCCGA
The DNA here is from genome assembly GCA_002069125.1 of Spirochaetes bacterium ADurb.BinA120. Classification (GTDB taxonomy): domain Bacteria; phylum Spirochaetota; class UBA4802; order UBA4802; family UBA5368; genus MVZN01. Next base: position 9,612 of record MVZN01000055.1, on the reverse strand, counting down.
AGGGATCTGTCGGTGCTCGACGCGGGCGCGGGTACCGGGATCCTATCGATTGCCGCCGAAAAGCTGGGCGCCGACCTGATCGACGCCGTGGAATTAGGATCCTCCGCGGTGGAGAGCGCGCGGCGCAACATCCGCTTGAACGAATGCAAAAAAATTGGATTGAGACAGGGCGATCTGCTTACGATCGATTTCAGCCGGAAGTACGATATAGTTCTGGCCAATCTCGTTTCGGACGTCATCATCTCGTGCCTCGAGGTGCTCGTCCCGCTTGTGCGTCCCGGTGGTGTAATGATAGCGAGCGGCATCGGCACAACGCGCGCGGCGGAGGTCGAGGAGCGCTTTTTCTCGGCGGGTGTGCGTATCGTGGACTCGGCGCTCCTCGACGGCTGGATGGCTTATCTACTCGAAGGCGAGGGCGGCCGGGCCTTCAGGCCTTAGCCGCCGTCTCGATGAGTTTTTCAATGGGCTCCGCCCCTATTATCTCGATCTTCTCGTTTATTATGGTCTTGGGAACCGAGCTCACGTTATACTTTACGGCGAGCTGGGGGAAGACCCCGGCGTCAACCATGTCGGCTCGGACCCTGGGGTTTTCGAGCGCGATACGGTGCGCAGCGCTCACCGCCGCGGGGCAATAGGGGCAGGTGAGGGATATGAAGACCTGTATGTGGACATCCCTGTCGATTTTTTTGATCATCTCGGCCGCGCCTTGGGAGAGGGGCTCTTTTACGCCGGAAACCTCCATAAGGCCCTGAATGAACGAATTGATCTCGTAGCCTCCCGGAAGACCGAAAAAGCGTATACCGGTGTCGTTATCGTTTTTATCCAGCAAAAGGATGGCGGGTATTTTGTCTATCTTGTAATGCTCGGCCTTGTCCCTGTCCTTTACGAAGTCGAACGTGGTCAGGCCGATCCTGTCGCTAAGGGACGCGAACTCGTTTAGGAACTCGTGGATGTCCTTGCAGATGCCGCATTCCATCTCCTGTGTAAAATACAACAGGTTGACCCTGTCGCCTAACTTTGTCAGAATGTCTCCTATCTGCTTTCGGACCTTGTCGTCAAAAATGGCCATTTCCGGACCTCCTTTTGGTTATGATTCCCGTAAGATGTATTCACAGGCCGAGAGCGCGGCCTTGGCTCCCTCTCCGGCGGCTATTATTATCTGCTTGAAGGGGACCGAGGTGACGTCGCCGGCCGCGAATATTCCGGGGCGGTTGGTACGGCATGCGCAATCAACCTCTATTTCCCCGAATTCGTTCAGTTTAAGAAGCCCTTTTACGGAGACCGTGTTCGGGTCGAGCCCTATTTCTATGAATATGCCCTGGACCTCGTGGGTAGAGACATCGCCCGTAACACGGTTCCTAATTTTAACGCTCTCGACAGTCTGTGTACCGACAATCTCCATGACCTCGTGCTCGTAGAGCGTTGTTGTGTTGGTAAAAGCCTCGAAGGCGTCGACAAGCACCCTGTCGGCGGTAAGCTCCGGCAGAAATTGCACCACGGTGACGTGCTCGGCGATTTTGGCCAGGTCAATGGCCGATTCTATTCCGGAGTTTCCCCCTCCCACCACGACGACTCGTTTGCCGGCGAAAAGCGGCGCGTCGCAAATGGCGCAGTACGCCACCCCCCGGCCGGTAAGTTCGATCTCTCCGGGAACGCCAAGCTTCCGTGAACTCTTGCCGGTCGTAATTATGAGCGAACGGGCCCTGAAGGCGCTTCCGTCGTCAAGCCGGACCACCTTTTCCGTGCCGTCCTCGATGGCGACCGCCTTCTTGCCGTCGGCTATGGCTATTTCGAATTGTCGAACCTGCTCCTTGAATTTGTTCGCCAGGTCTACTCCGGTAATATAGCTGTACCCCATGTAGTTTTCGACGGTCGATGTGTCGGAGAGCTGTCCGCCGAAATCCATGGTGATCAGCCCGGTAGAAACGCCCTTGCGCATGCAGTACACTGCGGCGGTCAATGCCGCCGGGCCGCCGCCGACTATTATCACGTCGTATAAAACGCCGGCGTCCATTCGCAACACCCTGTCTTCGGTGTCGGGTGCTCCGATATTGAGCTTGAATTCCATTTTTAGAGTTATCCTCCAGTTATAAGCAGGCGATCAGGCCGAACCGGCGCGGAGTGCAGGGGCTTGGCCCGTCTTAACCGGCATTATACACAGGGAAGAGAGCTTTGTCAAGCCGGGAAGCTATAGCCGGCCTTCGCCCCAGGCGGGTCGATGGGGATTGTTTCCGGCAGTAAAAGCCGTATGGCCAAAGATGGGGGCGGATTTAATCGAAAAAGGCTCTCTAAAAGGCCCTCACTTGATGACCTTTTGAAGGCTTTTCTCCAGATAATTCACGTGCGAAATGACGAGCTTTTTAGCGAGAGCCCCGTCGCGCGTCTCTATGGCCTCTATGATTTTGACGTGATGCTCGTAAAGCGCCCGCGAGCTCCCCTTCACCCTGCTCAGCTTCTCGCGGCTGTAGGGAAGCACCCCCCTGATGATGGACGAGATGGCCTTGAGCATGTGCGAGAAGATGGTGTTGTTCGTCGCGTCGTACAGGTCGTTGTAAAACTCGGCGTAAAGCCGCCCGCCCTCCCTGGTCAGGATTATGTTGTCGGGCCCCATGATATCCGCACGGTCCTTGAAGGTATAGAGCTTCTTGATCTGTTTCTCAGTGGCCATCTCGGCCGCAAGCGCCGCGGCCTCGGAATCGATGATCCGGCGTACCGTTAAAAGCTCCCAGATCTTTTTGTGGTCGACCATTATCATCCCTTCGATCGGGGAACGGAGGGCGTTGTCCACGACCGATTTTATGTATTTTCCCTTTCTGCCGTGTGATTCGATAAATCCCTTGGCCTCGAGGAGCTTCATGGCCTCGCGCAGTGATATCCTGCTGATGCCGAAGCGCCTCGTCATCTCCAGTTCCGAGGGCAGCCGGTCCCCCGGCTTCAAAACACCGGTGGTTATGAGTTCGACAACCTGATTGACCACCATGCTGGGGATGTCAGGCGCCTTTTCGATCCGGTTTATGGTGATGTCAATGCTCTTGGCACGTTTTTCCATCTGTATCTCTCCGTTGGAATTATTTGTACGGTACAATCCGTACGCACCGGCATGTGGACCGTTCCGGTTTGCCTTGAAATATTATCATATAAAAAACAAGCTCTGTCTCTCTCCAATCGGCTTAACTTCTGGCCGATATTGACAAACAAATGCCGTATCGAGCCTTCCAAGCCCTCCCCTTATGAAAAAAGCCCCAAAGCGGTCGACGGAATTCGCAGAAATCGTCCGCCTGGTTTTCCTTGTTCCGAGGGCCTTCCGGCCGAACTGTCGCCTTCCCGCCGGCATGGACTCTATAAGAACCGCCGAATTGACCGGCTCCTCATTAGCAATACGATATACTATATCTCAATCTGTATAATATACAACAAAAACAGTCGAAACGATCCAATACTTTTGAATATAAGCGCCTGCCCGGCCAAGGGGGGGGCGGCCCGGTCGCATGGCAAGTCTCTCTATTGTCGAGATGTAATACTATATAATTTTTCTTTTGTCAACTAAAAATATTATAGAAAACATGTCGTGCGTGGATGGGCCCCGGCCTCCGGGCGCGGCTAATCGTACAAAAATAATATAAATAAGAAAATATTTGACAAAAGCGATTGCCGGTACTACCCTAAACACGGCTTTTTTGCGTACTCAAATGGCGCGTAATGGAGTGAAGCGTCATTTCCCGGAACAAATCACCGAGAGTGACATGGAGGTAGGTACATGATGACGAGGATGAGAGGTGGTCGGGCGATCGCGATTGCGATACTGCTCCTGGTCGCCGTTGCGGTGCCGCCGGCCCGCGCCTATTTGGGAAGGGGCATCGATTTTATGCCGATAGAGGTCGAGACGGTTTCCCGCTATAATGAAGATAGAATTGCCTACCAGCAGATACAGACCGCGCCGAACCTGGGCCGCGACGATTCGGTGGCGAGCCTTCTCGTAATAAAGGACCGGAAAATGTACCTTCTGAGAGACGGATTCGACGACCCGAGGGTGGTTAGAACCCAGCAGGTCCTTCTGGAGAAGGAGAGCGCGATTGTGGGGGATGTCTGGGTCAATAAAATCAACGGCAAGCCCGATTATATCCGGATTACCGACCGACGAATCGAGGTCATGAAAAATTTCAGCGAAGATTTTGTCGCGCAGCAGTTCGGCGCATTTTACACCTCGGTCCGCAATGCATTTCTTAAAAAGCACGTACAGGTATTCAGGCAGCTTATGACCAACCGTGCGGAATCCGGGCTTGTGGTCGAGCGGGTCCCCCTGCCTAAGCCCATCTATGTGGGCGCTCCCGACGAGCCGACCAAATACGCAACCTATGTGATCGGTAAAACCATCGATGAAAAGATCTATTACGCGATCGACGCCGACGGCGACGGGGTGACCGAAACCTTCACCGTTAACATTCCGGACGGATTTCACTGGGGATACAAGTCGGGACCCAATATCATACTGATTCTCAACAACACCGACGAGGAGGTGAAGGGGATCATTGGGAAACTCGCCCACGAGGCCTATTACGGGACGCCCGATGAGGAGAAAAGCATCATTCAGACCTTTCCCAAAGACTCCGACATCATCCAGGAGTTCAACCTCGACGCGGCGGTCAAGGCCTCCGATTCCGGAAAGTAGACAAGTTTAAAACGAGCTGACCGACAGGAGCGGGGACATGAGCCCCGCTCTTTTCGTCTTCAGCCGGCTCCGGCCGCATTTCTTAATGACTCAAGAAGGCGATAGTCATTGCCCGTTATGCCGCCCATTGCGACGCGGGGTTTGGTCGTGGGACCATGATAGTCGGATCCGGCCGTCACTAAAAGGCCGGTCTTGCGCGCATATTCAAGATAAAAACCGATATCCTCCGGCCCATGATAGCTCGATACGGCCTCGATACCTCGAATGCCATACCCCCTGATGATATCGAGCCATTCCCTTTTACGCACGAACTTAGGATGGGCGAGCACGGGAATTCCGCCCGCGTTTTGTATCGCTTCGACGCCCTCCGAGGTCGAAATGGATTCGAACGGGACGTAGGCGGGCTTTCCCTCCAACAGGAATTCGCGGTAAAAATAGAACAGGCGGTTATCGGCTTTGGTTCCCGAGAAATACTCCTTTAAGCGCGGATCGGAGAAGTTTTTGGAGTCCTCCAGGACCGCGAGGGTTATGGCGGTGGGGGCCCGCCCGCCGGCGATCTCCCATACCATGTCCGCGTCGATTGAAAAACCGATAGCCTGAAGGGCCTTCATTCGCGCGGCGGCCACCCTGGCGCGGTGACCGCGTATTTTCCGAAGGGTCGGTTCCAGGCCGTCGGCCGCGCGGTCGATAAAATATCCCAGGATGTGCTGCTGGGATCCGTCAATCGAAAAGACGGTGGTAACCTCAACTCCGGGCACATATTCTACACCGGTGCGCCTGGACGAGGGGGGGCAATCGGCGATTGATTCGATCGAGTCGTGATCGGTAACGGAAATGGCGGCAAGACCGGCGTTAGCGGCCAAAATGAAGAGTTCGTCGACCGGATAATCGCCGTCCTCGCTGTAGCGGGAATGGATGTGCAGATCGACGGTTTTCATGGAGTGGAAGGGCGCACCGGGGGTGTGCGCCTTTTCATTTCCAGTTTTTGATCGTATGAAGGAGCTTGAGGCCGTCGTTCGCCGGAAGAAAATCGAGGGGGTCCAGCGGTATATCGTTGCACCTGATCTCGAAATGCAGATGATTGCCTGTCGATATTCCAGTGCTGCCCACCAGTCCGACAATCTGGCCCTTTCGCACAAAGTCGCCCTTTTTAACGAAATTTGCGGAAAGATGCGAATAGCGGGTGATGAAGTTGTTGCGGTGTTCGACATCGATTGTATTGCCGAAACCGGCAAGATAGACTGAACATATAACGCGGCCTTCCATAGATGCGCAAACCGGCTTTCCGCGCTGTGCGGGAATATCCATCCCGGAGTGGAAACGCCCACCGCGAAGGCCCAGGACGGAGGATATGTTCCGTACGTCCTCGAGCGGCCAGATGAACTGATCATCAGTGGATTCGATTGGGGTCCGGCTTATGCCCCTGGCCGAGAGTTTTTCGAGATAGCTGTCGGAGAACGGAATGAAAACATATGTGCCCTGTCCTATCTTGCGGGCGGGGTTTTCGTTTATGGCGTATACCTCGTCGGGGGCGCTTCCGAATTCACGGGCCACCTGGACGAGAGCCGAGGATGAACCCATCATCGTCCATTTTCCGAGTCGGCCTTTATATTCATGAATGTCGGTATTGTCGATAAAAACCCTTTCGGCGGCCGCAAGCGCCGTCCAACAGCACAACAGTATGGCGATAATACAGATGGAGGATTTCTTCATCTAAATCTCTTTCACGCTTAAACTTGTACTGGAAAGCACCGGCTTTCCCCCGGGTCCGACTAAAACGGTCGATTTTTCTCTATCGCCCTCCGGCCGACGGACAACAAAGGCGCCGGACGCGTCCCACTATATATCTTCGGATTGCGATGTGAGCATGAAACCAGTATTTTACTATTCCACCACCGGATATTGTCAATAAAAAAATGCCTGTGGATCAATCCGTTGAACTCAAGGCGTAGTGGGGCTTTTTGGGGGCGATCCACGAAGGTCACGAAGGGTCACGAAGAAAGGGGTTTTGGGAATTTCGGCAATCTCTATTAATTAGGTTATCTCGCCCGCCCTCGGCGGGCGGGAAAACCTAAGTCCTGGGTATGCCGGTACTTACTATTCGTGGGAACCTCAATGTTACTTTAGAGGTTCCCTTCAGTGATACTTTATGGTTAAATGGCTTAGAAATGGCCCCTTGCGGGGCCTTTTTTGGTGTTTTCCGATATTTTATCGGGGTGATTTCCGGTTTTCAGGCAGTGATCAGGCTATGTGGACCTCATGTCCCGATATGGATGACCGCTTTCCCATGAGCCCGGCGAGAACCGCGCCCCAGTTGAAGTTGGCGAGGACATTGTCCCGGGATTTTTCGCGCATGTCGATGTAGGCCTCCAGATCGTTTTCCATGAGGTCGATGACGTGCTCTATCGTCCGTACCCACTCGTCGACATCGGTCGATGAGGCAACGAACCCGGTTTCGCCCGGAATAATTATCTCCTTGGGGCCGCCGGCCTCGGAGACGATGGACGGCAGTCCGCAGGCCTGCGCCTCGAGCACGGACATGCCGAATGTGTCGGCGATGCTGGGGAATATGAACATATCCGAGCCGGCATAGACCTCGGGAAGGACAGCCTGTTCCAGTTTGCCGGTAAGCACCACCCGGTCATAGCCATGCATCGCCTTTCGGATGGTCCCGATATATGGGCCGTCACCCACCAGTAGCAGGTTGACGTTGTCGCGCCGGGCGGAAAGCCGCCTGTACGCCTCCAGGAGAAGGTCAAGGTTCTTGTCCTTCGACATTCGGCCGGTGAAAAGGAGCGTGACGCCGTCGCGGATGCCGAAGCGTTCCATGAGGATGGTTTTCCCGGTTTCCTTCATCGAGAAAAACGAGCAATCGAGCCCGCGGCGGAAGATCTTCATCTTCGAGCGGTCATACCCGCGTGCCTCCGTAATGTCCATATATTCGCGCGTAGGCACATGGATTTCGTCCATGGAATTATAGAACCAGATCATGAGGCGTTCGAGAACATAGGGGATGATTGCGCCGCCCACGACCGCTTTGGACTGAAGGAAGAAGTCCGTGTGGTATATGCCGACCTTTTTGATCCTCAGTATATTAGCCGCCATGAGCGCGAACAGGCCCACCGGCCCGGGGGTGGAGATGAATATCTCGTCGGGATTGTAGCTTCGAATGAGCTTCAGCGCGCGGACAAGCGCCGGGATCTTCATGGTGTACTTGTCGTAATACGGCAGTTTGAAGGCGTACAGAAACGGCAGATTGATAAAATTGGGCGGTAGCTCATCGGTTATCTCTTCCTCGAGCAGAGAGGATACCAGGAAGAGCTTGAGGTTCTTTTCGTGCGCGAGCCAGCCCAGTTTTTTTAGGGTTACCGAGGGTCCGTTTAGGTCGTTTATCGTGTCGGTGAACCAGAGTATCCGTTTTTCGCTGTCGAGCCCGGCATCGGGATGCGCGGGCATGGGCGAGAGGTTCTTTCGTCCATCGAGAAAGATATATTTTATCGGAGAGGCGCCTATCTTGTTCGGGAGCATCGTTATTTCCTGTTTGAGCCTTTAATCAAATTTTCCAGGGGTCCCCGCGGATTGATTCAGCCGCGGTCCCTTTCGAGGGGTTCGAGATTGAGTTGACTTTTCTCGCGGCGGTTGATGCGCTGATACAGGTATTCGACCAGCACCCAGAGGAACGCCGAGAGCCAGAAGATGAAGAATATTTCGAGTACCGAGAATTTCATGGTCTTTCCTCCACTCGAATACTATTAAGCAAGACGCGTGCCAGTCGAATAAATTAATGGTGGCGTAACTCCTCGTATCTCCAGGGGTTATAAACAGCATGTTCTCTCCAGTTGCATAATTCGCTGTAATGTGGCCTTTAATTAATAACACTGTATCATATTTGCAACGATCGCGACGCCTGGAAATCCATATTCGGGCAGGTCTAAACGTCCATGTATGCGACTTAAGCGGTATTTCGCTCATGTATGGGCCGGCCGCCATAATTTTAAAGCCCGGTCCGAGTTGACGAGGGATGTAGCGCAGGGTTCCTGGGGGCTTGCCCTCAGCGGTCCTTTCTGCGAACGGCGAGCAGCAGGTTCGATTTACCCTTCCCCGTAAGTACCCCGTAACCGAAGTTGAAGGGGAGCGGTTCGCTCTTTCGGTTGTAGGCCAGTGTAAGGTCGGGCTGATTCGGGGGATTCTGCAGGTCCTTAAGCCTCCGGGGGCGCGTGTAGGTTCCGAAGAGCCTCGCATCCCAGTCCGCCCGGTCGAAGAGCCTGAAGGGCATGCCCGAGTCGTCCTGTATTACCGTGGCGCTATGTTCGAGTATATACGAGCACAGCCCGGCGAAGCCTTTGTTATGAAGGAGATAGACCGCCGATTTGATAAGGGTGTCGAAGCCGCCCATTCGTTCGAAAAACTTGCCCTCGGGCGAGGATGGATCGAGCACGCTGTCCGACAGGCGCATATCGAGATAGACGAGCGAGCGGATGGCCGTATCTCCGGGGGCCGTAAATTGTATGCGCGCGCCGCGTGTATTCGGGGGCGCACCATTAATGGAATTAAAAGCGTCCAGGGGGGTCACTCTTCCGGATTTGTCGATTCCGATGAGCTCGACGGCCGTTATTTGCAGGTTGAGGCGCGAGGCGAAGATGAGGAGTACAGGCAGGGTCCCCGGCAGGTAGCGGTTGGGCAGTTCCCGCTGCATGACGGCGCTGTGAAAATAATTGCGTGAAGCGATGCTCCGGATGGCGCGGTGAATGCTTGAAAGCCCTTCGCCAAGCTCGGCCGGAGAGAGAAGCAGCGGGTCGGGGATGGGCCCGGCGCTCTCGAGGGCGATCATTACGTAGGTTTGCGCCTCCGGATAGAATGTATAGAGATTGGCGAGGTCCGCGCCGCTGAAGGGATAGAAGGCCGTTTTCGCGCCGGGGAGTCCCCTTAATTGAGCCTCCCTC
>MVZN01000054.1 GCA_002069125.1 Spirochaetes bacterium ADurb.BinA120 | reverse complement strand
GCGAGAAAGGGCGCGAAGGGAAAGCGAATTCTAAGCCCTTTTCGCGTCAAGAGGGCGTAGGCGGTGCCTGCAAGTGCTCCCGTAATAAGAGCGGTCTCGACCGCCACTATGGAGAGCTCCCATCCGCAGAAGAGCCCAATTGCCGTGGCGTACTTCAAATCGCCTCCGCCGAACCCGCCCGGAAAGAGCAGCATGATGACGGCGAAGAAGGCAAACATGCCAGCCGCGCCTATGAGGTGCTCGATGGGCCTGCAGAAGACGACCGCCGGATAGAGTGCGAGCACGGCGGTGGATAAGACGAGGGAAACGGGCACGGTTAGGGTTTTTATATCGATGACGGCGACGGCAAAACCGAACGAAAGTGCCATAAAGGCGACAAGCGAATAGGCGCCGAAGCCGAAGTGGCGCACGACGAAAACGCAAAGAGCGGCGTGCAGAATTTCCGAAAGGGGATAGAAAGGCGACACACGCCCGCCGCAGTGCGCGCACCTGCCGCGGGCGAGCGCATAGCCCATTATCGGGATGAGCGCGAGCAGGGGGACGGCGCCGGCGCAAGACGGGCAGCGCGAGCGCGAGACGAGGGCGCCCAGGGGGTTCGAGGCGAACCGGCCTGAGGCTATGCGAAGCGCAAGCGTATATGAAAAGCTCCCCCAGACGGCGCCGAGAAGCGCGGCGAAGGCCCAGACGAGGGGGCCGGTGAAGGCTTCCACAGTCTAAAGCCCCCGCCGGGGAGCGACGAGGCGGGCGTCGACCCCGCGCGCGTCCCCGTCTCCGGGGAGGGCCTCGGTCGGGCGCTCGCCGGGCAGTACAATCCGTGCGGGCGGTATGCGGTGCCGGGAGACGAGAATGCGAGCCGCCTCGCGCGCGCGCTGTGGGGCCAGATTTCTCCACCTGTCTTCGGCGGGGTCTTCGCGGCCGTAAAGCGCGATGGCGCACCCGGAGAACGCATGCGCGTCGCGGGCGAATCGCGCGAGCTCCCCGCGCGATTCGAAATCCGGAACGATGCCGTTAAGGGGGAAGCGGAGGGTTATCGTGCCGGGAAGCGGTTCGCCGCCCGCCGACGGAGCGAGCGGCCTTTGTTTTCCAGGCGATCGATATGCCCGGAGCTCCTTTTCGAGCGAGACGAGGAGATCCGTATTTCGGGCGAAGCCGGAGAGGGGCGCCCCCTCGGAGTATTCTCCGTGGTACAGGGCACAGGCCTTGTCGAAGAGGTTCGCGAACCCGTCCCACTCCGCGTCATCGATGGAAAAGAACGCGCGGTTTTCCGCATAACCGGCGAACGAGCAATTTTCGAGCTCCGAACGCGCGTCCGCCGCGTCGGTCTTAAATTCGCGTGCGATGAGCTCCTCCGCCGGTCCCATGTCGCCTGTCATCGAGTCCAGCCCTTCGAACCATCCCTTTACGAATCCAGCCAGATGTTCCTTTTGAAGCGCTACGGTCGACTCGCGGGCGACAAGGAGGCCGGTGAAGATTCCCGGGGCGTCTTCGGTGGATAGAAGGACTCGCGTTCCGGCGCCCCTTCCGGGGAGCGCGCCCATGTCGCGGCGGCCGGCCGCGCAGATGTCCGCCTTTCCGCGGGCAAAAAGGCGCGCGGCGTCCGCCGGCGTGCGTGTCAGCCTCCATTTGACCTCGTCGGGCCTCACGCCGGCGAGGGACAACAGGTAGAGCATCATAAAGTGGTGCGGCGTATAGGCCGCGCAGGCTATGCGCTTTGTGCGGTAGTCCCTGGGCGAGGCCGGGAGAGAGCGCGCGACGACGAGGTCTCCTCCGCGCGAATATCCGGCCAGCAGTATGGCGACGGGGTTTATCGATCGAATAAGCGGATAGGCGCGTGCGAGGGAATCGGTGCTCATCCAGACGAGATCGGCCTTCCCCGAGGAGAGAAGTTCCAGGCAGGCGTTTGCATCCTCCTCGATATGTAAATCAACCGATACGCCGTGGTGTTTATTGAACAGGCCCTCTTCGTGCAGGCCCGTTCCGCCGTTGGCGAGGATTGCCGGAGCGTACAGGGCCGATGCGGGGATAAGCACCTTAAGGCTTGGCGCAGTCGGGCCGCGTCGCACGAGGTCGTCGCTAAGCAATACGGAGGCACGACGCGAAGCTCCGCCCGGAATCCAGTTTTTGAAGGCGACAAAGGCGATAAGGGCGAGCGCGAATACGGCGATGCCCGCCCTTGCGCCCCTCTTTATGGAGATGGATTTCACGGCCCGCTTTCCCGCACCGGTCCGATCAGATCTGTATGTAGTAGCTGATGCCGAAGAGAAGCACGTCTCCCCTCACGTTGATGGCATGGCGGGGTAGATTCGTGGAGGCGCCGGCGTTGTCGGTGCCGTGGTTATTGATCGGGAACGACCTGCCCTCCTGGTGAATCCATTCGGTGGTGATCGTCACCCTCTCCGAAATGGGAACCTCCGCGCCCACGAGCAGGTGATATCCGACGAAGGCCTTGAAGTAGCTGTCCCTGCGGTTGTCGCTTCCGATATCGATGCCGGCCGCGTCCGGGGCTGATTGGCTGATCTTTATGTACGCCTGGTGGAGGGTGCCGCCCGCGCCGATGTAGAAAAAGGTGCGCTTTTTAACCGGCATGAGGAGTCCTATAGTTGCGGGGATGGAGTTCTGGAACGCGGAGACGCGCATGTTGTTTGTTTCCCCTCCGACCGTTATGCTCCCCTTTACGGGCATAAGCGGCGCCGCGAGATGGCAGCCCACCCGGAAGAGCAGATAATTGAACTGATAGCGCACATTGATTCCCACCACCGGAACATATGGGGGGTTGAGCTGCTCGACATCGCCCCCCGGGGTCGACATCATCTCGTGGTTGTGGCGGGCGATGATTTCATCGGTATTGTTGGGCGCGTAGGTCAGCCCGAGGTTGAATCCGACGCCGATTTCGCCTATGGCGTACGCCCCGCCGGGCATGGCGAGGAGCGTCGCGACGAACATCGCGCCGAGTGTCGTTTTCGTTTTCGTTCTCACGTTGCGGCGCATCCGATATTATCCCCCGGGCGCTATCCTGTCTTCGCTTAAATCAGCGCGAATAAAAATGCCAGCTCGCTCCCATGGCGAAGCGGTAGCCGGTAAAATCGATCCTTGCGTAGTCGGTATCGCCGTCGGTGCGGTACCGGTCCCTGCGAATATCGGTCGAGCCCCGGTAATACGCAAGCGAGGCCGTTATGGACAGCTTTTCATTAAGGAAATAATCCCCCTCGACGAGGAGGACGAGCGGGAATCCGTAGCCTCGGAATTTGCCCTTGTAACGCCCTCCCGACTCGGGCTCGAAATAATACTTGTAGTTGCCGTAGGCGAAGGCCGCGCCCACGCTGAAGGCTATGCGGACGTCCTTCCAGAACGGAACGACCAGGCCCGCCGTAAGCGGTGCGTCTATTATATGGACCAGATACTCGCAGTCGAGCAGCTCGGGAGTCCCGCCGTTGTCGTACAGGGTCGTTCCGCTGCCCCCCCGCGCCCTCGTCGTGAAATTGCCGGCGAGCCTGGCGAAGAAATAATCGTAAAAAACCGCGCGAAACTCCAATCCCGCGCTCGCGCCCAGTATTCGGTCGACGGGTTTGGTGTCGTACCCGGACATCGACCTGTTGATGCCGTCGATCCCGTTGCCAACGCCGATCTTCTCGTGGGTGGAGGAGTGAAGGTTTCCGCCCGGCGAGGGCATAAAGCCCGCCTGTATGCCCGCGGACAGGCTTACGGCCGCGTGAAGCGGTCCCGACGCGGCGAATAGCAGGAGAATCGCCGCTCCCATGAAGGCGCGTACGTTAAATAGCATAGTACATCACCCCGAGGAGAATACGGTGCCCCGAAAAGTCTATGTAAAGATTGTCCCAGGCCTGCGGCGCGGTAACGGTATTCATTGATGCGCCGGAGCGCGCGTCGAAATATTCCCACTCCATGTATAGTCCGAATTTGGCGGACAGATGAAGCCGCATGCCCACAAGAAAGCCGAACCCGAGGGCCGAGGCAGATATATTATCCTCGGCCCCGCCGTGCGTCACCGTGCCGGTGGCGAGGAAGTAGGCCGCGCCGCCCCCGAGATAGAACTCCCCTATGTCGAATACCGGGAAATTCACGCCGAGGAAGAGTGGCAGGGCGGTATAGCTGATGGAGTACTTTTCGATAGGGTCGGCCGGATCGCCGTTTTCGAGCACGTCGCCCTCTATAAGGGGGAAGGCTATATCGACGCCGGTGCGGAGGAAGAGAAAGCCCAGGTTCGCCTTGAACGACACGCCCAAAATGTAGCTGGTCTGCGGCTCGACCTCGAAGCTGCTGTTGTAGGAGGTCATGTTGCCGACGTCGTTATGCGCGCCGACGTGAAACCCGACCCCGAAATACTGCTGGGCGGCGGCATGGGTCTGGAAGAGCAGACAGGCCGCCGCCAGGCAGGCCGCCACAAGCGGGAAGAGCGATGGGCAGTTGTGGTTCCGTGCGATGATCACGCCTCTGTATGCCTTAAGGTTTCGCTTAAGTCAAGAACATTATTGCCGCTTCAGACATTAAACAGGTTTTCGGCCTTCTTCCTGCCGCTGATGCGCTCGTAATCGTCGTAATCGACGAATATAAGATGAGGCAGCTTTTTACGAATGCGGCCGACCATCTCGAATCCCCTGGGGCCATTCGATTCGTGGGCCGTAACGTATTTAAATTCCCTCCCGCACTTCGGGCAGGCCCTAAGCCCATCGAGTTTTATGCCCATCTCCCTGCAGCCGGGGCAGAAACCGAACTTGTCGTCGACGGTGATGATGTGGTCCTGTATATCGGCCAGGTCCACCTCGCTCCAGATTCGTATGTAGTCCATTGTCGGTGCGTTCCTCCATCACGACGCCCGGCCGGTGTCGCGCCGGGCATTTTTTATCAGCGTGAAGCACCAGGCCCTCTTTTGCAATTACTATTTCGGCTCGCTCCATAAGCACTTGACAGGAACGGGCGCGACGCATAGGGTGCGGTTTGCGGCGGAAGGCCGATGAACGATAAATGATACGGATAGGCACACGAGGAAGCGATCTTGCGCTCTGGCAGGCGAACCATGTCGCGGACCTCATAGGGCGCGAGCGAGTTAATATCATCGTTATCAAGACGAAGGGTGACCGGATCGTTAATGTCTCCTTCGATAAAATGGAGGGCAAGGGTTTCTTTACCAAGGAGATCGAGGAGGCCCTGCTCTCCCGGGAGATCGACCTCGCCGTCCATTCGATGAAGGACCTGCCCACGGAAAACACGCCGGGTCTTGCCATAGCCGCCGTCATGCGGCGCGAGGACCCCTCGGACGTTCTGCTCGTGCGGGCGGAGCGCTACATGAGGGCCGGGGAACTCCCCCTGGCCGAGGGCGCGATAGTCGGAACGAGCTCCCTTCGCCGTGCGGCCCAACTGCTGAACATCATGCCCTCGCTCGAGGTCAGGCCGCTCAGGGGGAACGTGCCGACCCGTGTTCGCCGCCTGCGGGAAGAAAGATTCGATGCGATCGTTCTGGCGCGGGCGGGCCTCTCCCGCCTCGGGCTCGACACTTCGGGGCTGGTGGAATTTATCCTTCCTTTTAGCTATTTTCTGCCGGCCCCCGCGCAGGGAGCGCTTGCCATCCAGGTGCGCGAGGGGGATGCCGAACTGCACCAAAGCCTCCGCTCACTCAACGATGCTGAGACCGAGATGGCTGTGGAGACCGAGAGGCATTTTCTTGAACACTTCGGCGGAGGATGTCATGTGCCGCTGGGAGCGCTCGCATACCGTTCGGGCGGGATGCTTCGCCTTTCGGGCCTGGTGGCCTCGGTGGACGGGAAGCGCCTTATCAGAAAATCCATCGACGGTGACGACCCGGCGCTGCTCGGGCGCAGGCTGGCGGACATGCTCAAGGAGGAGGGGGCCGGAGGGCTGATATGAAGAAGGGGATGGTATATCTTGCGGGCGCCGGCCCGGGCGACCCGGGGCTAATAACCCTTAAGGCGCGCTCGGCCCTGGAGAGCGCGGACTGTGTAATCTACGACCACCTTGCAAGCCCGGCGCTTGTCGAGGCGCTGAATTGCGAAAAGATATATGTCGGCAAACAGGGCGGGAGCCACACCCTCTCGCAGTCGGAGATAAACGATCTTATAGTGCGAAAGGCATCCGAGGGGAAGACCGTCGTTCGCCTGAAGGGCGGCGACCCGTTCATCTTCGGACGCGGGGGCGAGGAGGCCGAGGAGCTTGCCGGGGCCGGCATCCGCTTCTCGATCATCCCGGGCGTCTCGTCTTTTTACTCCGCCCCCGCCTACGCGGGAATTCCAGTAACGCACAGGGACCACGCGGACGCGTTCGAGGTCGTCACGGGCCACAGGCGCGATGACGCCTCGGAGGACGAGGACATCAACTTTCCGGATTTCGATCCCGGCAGGACCTTCGTTTTCCTGATGGGCATGAAGAACCTTGCCCGCATCGCGGGGAAGCTGTGCGAAGAGAGGGGCTTTCCCCTGGACACTCCCGCAGCCGTGATAAGCCGGGGCACAACGCCGCGCCAGCGGGTGGCGGCGGGCACCCTCGCCACCATTGCGGACGAGGCCGCGCGCCTGGAGATAGGGCCACCGGCCATCATTATAGTCGGAGGGGTGGTTTCGCTAAGGGAACGGCTCCGCTGGTTCGACGCTCTTCCGCTGTTCGGAAAAAGGATCGTCGTTACGCGCACACGCGAACAGGCCTCGGCGCTGTCCGGCCGTCTCTCCGGGCTGGGCGCGGAGGTGCTGGAGTTCCCGACCATCCGAATAGTCCCAAAGGCCGATACGTCCGCGATAGACGCGGCCATAGGCGCCATCGAATCGTTCGACTGGCTGGTCTTTACCTCGCAGAACGCCGTCGGCATTTTCTTTGAAAGGCTCTTCGCGCTCGGGCGTGACGCCCGCTGCCTGCACGGCGCGAGAATCGCCGCCATAGGGCCCGCAACCTCGCGCGAGCTGGAAAAGCGTTCCGTGCGGCCGGACCTGGTCCCCGCGGAATATGTCGCCGAGGCGGTGGTGTCGGCCATGGAAACGCTCGGGGTTAACGGGGCCAGGGTGCTCCTGCCCTGCGCCGCCGAGGCGCGCGATGCGCTGCCCGAAGGGCTGCTCGCGCTGGGCGCCGAGGTGCGGAGGATCCCCATTTACGACACGGTGCCGCCGGAACCGCCGACGGAGGAGGTGATGGAGGCCGTGCGCGAGGCAGATATCGTCACCTTTACGAGCTCGTCCACCGCAGGGAATTTCTTTGCCATCATCGGACAATCGCGCGCGCTGCATGCCAGCATAGGTCCCATTACCTCCGCCAAAATCCGCGGCACCGGACACCAGGTGGATATCGAGGCGTCTGAATACACCATCGATGGACTCGTCGAGGCGATTCTTCGCTCGCTGGATTGAGAAGGGCGTATTTTCCCCGGCAGGCGGGATCGTGCTTGCATATCCGCGGTTCTCCGCATACAATGCGATATCGGCCTCTTCGACTGTAACAGCGGAAGAGATCCGCAGCCGGGCCGTGGGACCCGCGCGGCCGTGGCTGCGCGAGGGACGGCCCCCGTGCAATTCAACGAGGTAGGGAATGTCCGAATGGCGTTTGCGATTCATCATGGCGGCCCTTGCGGCGCTGGTATTTGGGGCGAATGCCGTGAGCGCCGATGAAGCGACTGCTCCCGTCGTTCCCGGAGGGGGCCGCGCCGGCCTGAGGCTGGACTTCGCGCGCGACTGGAGGATTGTAGCTCCCTCCAACGACAGGGTGGCGCGCACGGCGGCGGTCGAGGCGGCGCTGGTGCTTGGCCGCATAACGCGGAAACGCCCCGTATTCTCACCGGGCGAGGAGGCGGGGGTTCCGGCCCTGGTTCTTTCGCACGGGCCGGAGGGCGACGGCTTCGCCTGGCATGCCTCGGCCGACAGGGTGGAGATAAGGGGCGATGGTCCAGGCGGGCTGTTGTACGGGGTCTACGATTTCCTCGAATCCCTCGGATGCGGGTGGCCCGAGCCGGGAGCCCGGGGGGAGCGGCTGCCCTCGGGGACTTCTCTTCTCCTGAAGAGGGCCTTTGCGCGCCAGACTCCGTCATTCCACGGGCGCTGCCTTGTCCTTGGACACGCGGCATTTCTCGCCGATGCGGAGAGCTGGGTGATATGGGCCGCCCGAAACCGGCTTAACACCATATTCATACACGTGACCGACGAAGCGCTCGCCTTCGGCGCGGCGCCCGAAAAGCAGTGGCGGAAAAAGCGCGATGCGGTCCTCGGGCTCTTGCGCGACCGCGGGATAATGCTCGAATACGGCGGCCACCGACTGGCCTCATTTTTGCCGCGGGACCTGTTTAAAAAGAACCCGGACATGTTCAGAATGAAGGACGGCCGGCGAACAGCCGATTTCAACCTATGCCCCTCCAGTATGGAGGCGCTTGCCGTTGTCCAGCGCAACGCCAGGGAGTATTTCTGCGAACATCCCTATGCCGATGCATTCCACGTCTGGCCCGACGACATCCTTGGCGGAGGCTGGTGTTCGTGCCCTTCGTGTTCGAGGTACACCCCGTCGGAACAGGCGCTGATGGCGACAAACGCGGCGGCCGCTGTTTTGCAGAAGGTCAATCCGGCCGCCAGAATATCTTTCCTTTCGTATTACGATACGGAGGACGCGCCATACAGGGTAAAACCGTATCCCAACGTCTTTGTACTATGGGCCCCCAGAAAACGCTGTTATGCGCACGGGCTTTCCGGCGACGCGTGCGCCGTAAACGCGCCGCGATACACGCGCGGCTATGCCGCGCAGGCCGATTACTTCCGCGCCCGCGGAGCGCCGCCAGCGAGCGTCTTCGAATACTACCTCGACGCGGTCCTGTTTAAGTCCGTACTGCCGCCGCTTTTCGGCGTTATGCGGCGGGACCTCGCTTTTTACAGGTCGGCGGGAACTCATACGATACAGGCTCTCATGACGGGGGATTTCCCCTGGACGAGCGCCCAGCCCAACGCCTGGATCTTCGCCCGCCTTGCGTGGAAAGCCGACGCCGATCCCGCTTTTCTCCTGACGGAATTTTGCGCCTCCACCTTCGGGAGAGAGGCCGCGCCCGCCATGACATCCTATTTCTCCCGGCTGGAGAGGGCCTTCGCTCTGGCGCTCGAAATCAGCCCCTCCATGAGGCTGCCGGAGGAGCCGGTGCCGATGTTAGGCCTTTTCGACTCCCCGCCGACCGATCTGGGTGATCCCTTTTTCGAGCCCCCGAAGGAACTGGCGCGCAAAGGGGAGGCCGAGAAAGAGATATATCCGCTTGTAATGGCTGCGGGCGAGGCGCTCGAATCGGCGCGTGAAACCGCGCTTTCGGCCGCATGGAAAAGAGAGCGGACAACGTTCGAGCTCTACAGGGCATGGCTCAGTTTCGACGCGGCGAGGGCGTCCCTGTACGATGGGCTTGCGGCCGGAATCCCCAAGGAGGAGCTCGCAAGGCGCCACGCGGCGGCCGAAATGGCCCTAAACGCGGTTCTCGACTGGGGGGATGCCAATATTACAGGCTCCGCGTACCGGCGCAATTTCAGGCTGATGCACGAATATTTCTGGCGGCTAAGGCTCGAGAAGATACGTTACGATCGTCTTGCCGAAGGTCCCTGGAGGCCTTTAATAAAGCTCCGGGCGATGGCGCGCATAGGATGGCTCTATTTCAAGCTCCTTCGCGCGTACGAGTGATTAAACGCGTTTCAGGACGTTAAAAGGAGGAAGTCATGCCGGAGGTTGAAATTCAATACCTGGCGGTAATCGCGGCCGCCATGGCGAACGTGGCGATCGGAGCGGTCTGGTATTCGCCGTTCGTTTTTGGAAGGACATGGATGGCGCACAGCGGACTGCGCCCTGAAGACATGAAGGGAAAGGGGCGGGCAATGCTGATCTCCGCGGCGGTTGCGCTTGTCACGGCCTTCATGCTGGCCTATTTCTTCGACCTTCTGGACGTTCAGACTCCCGGCGCGGGGATCTCCCTGGCCTTTCGCGCCTGGCTTGGGTTTGCGGCGGCGGTGATGGCGCTCGACCTCGGTTTCGGGGGCAAGCACTTAAGGGTATATCTCATTGACGCGGGAAACCAGCTTGCCGCCTTTCTTGCGATGGGGGCGATTCTGTCGATATGGAGATAGCGGGAAGGCACGGCCAATTGCCGGTCCAATCCATTTTGCGCTGTAACCGTTCATGCAGGCCATAAGTTATGGAGGCGAAAGGAGGGGAATGCCGACGGCTTGACGAAAACGAACCCAGGCGCTGCCGCCGCCATTGGTCTTTACGCCGGCGGTCGATCCGACTGGCGCTTCCCGCCCTTGGAAGCGCGCGCCCCGATGCTTGAGCGCTATTTCGATTTTATAAACTCCAGTATTCGGTCCGTGACCATTCCTGCGCCCCGTCCGTTTAAGTGCAGAAAATCGGTGAGGAGCGAAAAGCCGTTGCGCTCGGATATCCGGTCGTAGCTTTCGCCCAGGATATAGTGCCTGAAGATGCCCGTGTACATCAGAAAGTTCAATTCGGAGTAGGAGTGGAGCCGCTGCCGCGGATTGGCCATTAAATACGACACCATGGTTTCGTTTAGAGGAAGATAGGCGCAACCCTCGCGGCGGGCGATCTCACGGATGACGGCGCTGTACTCCCGGCTCGCACGGAACGACGGTAAAAGGGGGTCTTCCCCTATCGGAGGGATGGAAAGAAGCGCTATCTTTGCGGCGGTATCCGACTTCAGGCGGCGGCATATCCCGGAAAGGTTCTCCGCGAACCATTCCCTGTCGGGGGTGCGGGGGAGGTTCATGCCGCTTACCGCCCGCGCCGCGTTCTCCGGGCTGAGCGACGAGTTCGCGTCGTTGGTGCCGATGAGAATCGTGACGAAATCCGGTTTGCATCGTATAACGTCATCTATACGGGCGAGGACATTGTAGGCCAGCTCCGAGTTAATGCCCGCGTTTATGAATATGAAGTCCTTTCCGCCTGTTTTTTCGGCGAGCATGTCGACGTAATTATGGCTTACCCTGCCATGCGTTATGCTGTCGCCGACGCAGACGAGGACCTTCATCCCCTTTCGGTCGATTCCCGAGGCGAGAAAGCCCGCGGGGTCGTTGTCCGGAAGGCGCTGAGCCATGTGAGCGCCGTAGAGATATATCCCGGCGCAAAGCGCCGCGAGTATGCCTGTCGCTACAAGGGCCTTTTTCATCGTTTTTCGCCTCCCTGTCCCGGAGTCAATTATGAAATCGTTTGAAAATCGCCTGACGATATTATGCATGTTTCGCCTTTTATGTCATCATATTTTTGGATTTGCGGGCCAGCGAGCGCCGTGGCGGCGCGGGAAAAAAATTCTTGACGGAAGCCGTGCTAGCGGTCCTTTTTAATGAATTGTCTACCAGTCCGGCATCGACCTTTGGGGCTGATGCCGGAAAAGCCTTCCATGTCTAATCTCGAAAAAGAGGCCGGATTGATGAACGGATTAACCATAGGCATTACCATTTTCGGCGGGCTCGGCCTGTTTCTCTTCGGCATGAAGATCATGAGCGAGTCCCTGCAGATGGCCGCGGGCGAGCAGATGAAGTCCATTCTTTCCACCGTGACCAACCGCCGCATCGTGGGGGTATTTACCGGTTTTATCATCACTTCGATAATCCAGTCATCGAGCGTAACCACTGTAATGGTGGTGAGCTTTGTAAGCGCCGGACTCATAACGCTCCAGCAGTCCGTGGGAATAATACTGGGGGCGAACATCGGTACGACGGTTACGGGCTGGCTTGTGGCCATTTTCGGTTTCAAGATGAAGATATCGGTCTTCGCGCTGCCTGCGATCGGGCTTGGATTCTTTGTCCGATTTCTGAACAATGAACGCCTTAAACAGTACGGCGAGGTGCTGCTCGGCTTCGGAGTGCTGTTCCTCGGCCTGGATGTAATGAGCGGGGCGGTGAAGGACCTCAGCGGCTCGAAGGAGGTCATGAATTTCATGTCCGGGTATTCGGCCGATGGAATACCCGGCCTGCTTATAGTGGTCGCCACCGGGACCGCCGTCACGATGCTGCTTCAGTCCTCCAGCGCGACCATGGCGATGACGATGACGCTCGCCGTCCACGGGCTGATCGATTTCCAAACGGCCTGCGCTCTGGTGCTGGGCGAGAATCTTGGGACCACCATAACGGCGAATATCGCCGCGGTGGGAGCCTCGAGCGAGGCGAAACGAGCGGCCAGGGTGCATCTCATGTTCAACCTTCTCGGAGTATTGTGGATGATCGCGGTCTTTCACATGCTGTTTGTCCCAATGGTGGATTTCGTTATACCCGGGGACCCATACGCGGCGGACGGCGCGGCCCGTGCCGCCGCGATCGCGAGCCATCTCGCCGGGTTCCATTCGCTCTTCAACATCATAAACACCATCATCTTTTTTCCCTTCGCGGGGGTGTTGGTTGCGCTCGCCTCGCGCCTGGTCAAATCGGACCGGGGAAAAGAACCCGAAGCGATCCACCTGAAATATATTTCCACCTCCCTCGTTTCCACTCCAGCCATCAACATCAACCGCGCCAGCCTCGAGATACGGCATATGTCGGAGCTCGTCCTGGAGATGTTCGACATGGTGATGGACGTATTTCGCAATCCCTCCGACAGGCTTGGCGCGGCCGTCGAGGAGGTCGGTCGCATGGAGAACGCGGTCGACCGCCTGGAGAAGGATATTTCGGATTTCCTCGTACGCGTCTCGCAGCAGAAGCTGTCCCAGGAGCAGAGCCATTCGATCTCGGCCATGCTGCACATGGTAAACGAGTTAGAGCGGATGGGCGACCACTGCGAGTCCCTTTTAAGATATACAAGGCGCAAGAATGACGGCGGGCTGGAGTTCTCCGACCAGGCCATGGGACAGATCGACGAGATCGCCGGCAAGGTGAGGGAGTTCCTGGTGCTGCTGCGCGACAATATCATGGCGGAACGGCCGGAGGTGCTGCCGCTTGCCCAGGTGCTCGAGGACCGGATCGACGAGCTCCGCCGCGATCTTAAAAAGGGCCACATTCAGCGCCTCAACCAGGGGCTCTGCGACGTGCCCTCCGGTCTAATTTTCATCGACATGCTCACCAGCTTCGAAAAGATCGGAGACCATGCCTTCAATGTGGCGGAGGGTATCGCGGGGGCGCGCGTCTTCTGAGGGCGAAGGCTATCGTAGAAGGAAGTTTTTTTCGAGCTCGTCCGCCGGAACGGGCCTGCTGTGGTAGTATCCCTGGATGAGGTCGCAGTTCAAATCCCGAAGAATTTCGAGCTGTTCGCGCGTCTCGATCCCCTCGGCGACGGTCCGCAGGTTCAACGAGTGCGCCATGAGAATGATGGCGGAGACGATGGCGCGGCTGTCGGCGTCGGAGACTATGTCCCGAATGAAAGAAATATCGATTTTGAGATTGTCGAGCGGATAGCGCTTGAGGTAGCCGAGCGACGAATAGCCCGTGCCGAAATCGTCGATGGAGATTGTAAACCCCGACTCCCTCAACCTTACCAGTGTTTTCCGCGTGAACTCCGGGTCCCGCATGAAGGTGCTTTCGGTTATCTCCAGGGTCAGCATGGAGGGGCTTGCGCCGGTGTCGTTAACGATGGCGGTCAGCTTTTCGGTAAAGTCCCACTGCCGGAACTGCAGGGCCGAGATGTTTATGGCGACCGGGACCTCGCGAAGACCGCGCTCGCGCCACCAGCGTATCTGCCGGCAGACCTTGGCGATCACCATCTCGCCCACGTTGAGAATAAGTCCGGATTCCTCGAGCACCGGGATGAACCTGGCCGGGGACACCGCCCCGAGCTCCGAATTGTTCCAGCGCAGCAGGGACTCCATGCCCACGATCTCCCCGGTGGAAGCGGAGAAATACGGCTGGTAGTGGAGATCGAACTCGTCGACCGTGATGGCGTTTCGAAGCAGCGCCTCCATGTTGAGAAATTCGTGCGCCTTTTCGTTGAGGTCGGTGGTGTAGAACCGGTAGGTGTTGCCCTGGCTCTTGGCGCGCGCCATGGCGATGTCGGCGTTCTGCAGCAGCACGCGCGCGTCGTCGCCGTCCTCAGGGCAGAGGGATATCCCCATGCTGGCCGTAAGCACGATCTCCTTTTCTTTTATCCTTACCGGCTCGGAGATGAGGTTGCGGATCTTTTCGGCCATGAGTATGAGGTCGTCCTGCCGGGCCACGTCGGTAAGGATAAGCGCGAACTCGTCGCTGCCGGAGCGCGCCAGCGTGTCGCCCTCGCGGATGGCGCTGCCTATCCTCCTGGACAGCACGCGGAGTATCTCGTCGCCGGACCCCATGCCGAATACGTCGTTAAGGTACTTGAATCGGTCTATGTCGAGTAGGACGACCGCCACCACGCGGCCCTTGTACTCGGAGCGGGCGATAGCCTGTCCGAGACGGTCGATGAAGAGGCTTCGATTGGGGAGCTCGGTGAGTAGATCGTAAAACGAAAGGAAGTTGAGCCGCTCTTCCATTGCGAGCTTCTCGGTGACGTCCCGGCCGGTCGCCACCAACTGAATAATGGAACCCGACGCGCCCCTGAGCGGCGAGATTGTCATGTCGAGATGGATGAGTTCGCCGCTCTTTTTGCGGTTTGTAAAGAGCGC
This sequence comes from Spirochaetes bacterium ADurb.BinA120, assembly GCA_002069125.1. Classification (GTDB taxonomy): domain Bacteria; phylum Spirochaetota; class UBA4802; order UBA4802; family UBA5368; genus MVZN01. Next base: position 7,213 of record MVZN01000054.1, on the reverse strand, counting down.
GGTGAAGGTTTGCCCCCCGAGCGCCGTTTCCCAGAGCTCGCGGTAGAAAGCCTCTTCGTGCACGCCCGATTTCCAGAGGCGCGGCGTTCTACCGATGACCTCTTCGCGGCTGAAACCGGTCAGGGTGCACACTGTGTCGTTGGCGAATTCGATGACGCCGTTGTTGTCGGTAATGACGATCCAGTCGCTCGACTGCTCGACCGCCATGGAGAGCTTTCGCATTTCCCTCTCGGAGACGAGGCGCTCGGTGATGTCGCGGACGAACCCGGCGTAAATAGGGCTTCCATCGCGGCTTATACGCGAAAGACTTAGCTCTACCGGGAACGCGCTGCCGTCGGCGCGGTACGCCATGGCCTCGGCGCGCCGGTTTAGAAAAAAGCCCGTGGCGTATTCGAGCCACTTGATGTATTTCTGGCCGGATTCCGATCGATCATCCCTCCGGCTGAACAGAGAGGCGGCGTGTTCTCCGATGATCTCCTCGGGCCGGTAACCGAAGATCGCCGAGGCGGCCGGATTGAATTCCAGCACCATCCCGTCGTCTCCGCTGAAGGTTATGATGGCGTCCAGCGCGGAGTGGAGTATCGCCGCGCGGCTCATCTCCAGCTCGTGAAGGCTGCGCTCCGCGGACTTGCGGCCGGAGATGTCGAACACTATGCCCTCGTACAATCGGTCCCGCTTTTTGGCGCCCACCATGCGCGCCGTTATTGAGGCCCATGTCCTGCTTCCGTCGCTACGCAAAAGCTCGGCCTCGAAGTCGTCGATAGCCGAGTCTCGAATGAGCTGTTTTAGAAATTGACGGCGCTTTTTGTCGTCGGCGAAAAGATGGGTCCCGATATTCTCCACCGCCGCCGTCAGCTCCTCCACCGAGGAGTACTTAAGAATGCCGGCAAGCGTGGAGTTCGCTGTGACAAGCCCGCCCTGGGCCGTTGCCTGAAATATGCCAACAACGGAATTTTCGAACAGACTGCGGTAGCGTTCCTCGCTTTCCATCACGCGCATCTCCAGGCGGTGCTTGTGAAGGGCGATGCCTATATTGGCAAGGAGCTCCCGGCGCTCGAAGGGCTTGAGAATGTATCCGTACGATCCCGACGACTGGAGCTTCTCGAGCGTCTCGGTGTCGGAGTAGGCGGTGAGGAATATTACGGGGATGTGGGATTCGGCCCTTATGAGGCGGGCGGCCTCGATGCCGTCCATCTCCCCCTGGAGCATAATGTCCATGAGGACGAGCGAGGGGCTGTTTTCGCGCGCGGCCTTCACCGCCTCCTCGCCCGAGGCAAGAATCTCGCTTACCTGATAGCCGAAGCCGATCAGGGTGTGCCTGAGGTCTTCGGCGGTGAGCGCCTCGTCCTCGACTATCAGGATTCGAATGTCTTCCATTACCGGTTTTTCCCCGGGGCTTCCCGCCGGCCCGAATAGAGCGCCGGCGCGATGCTTTAACGTCCGTGTTCCGTCCCCGCGCCGCGGGGTCGGGGGCATACAAACCGATTTTTATTCTACATGAACGCCGGGAGGTGTCAAATAAATTATCACCCGGCGCTGGGCTTCAAGCGTTCATTTTGTAGCGGCCCTTCAGGGCGTAGACGTGCTCCTTCCATATCCTTTCGAAACGCTCGGGGTTTACCACGGGCTTCATGATCATCTTCCGGCACAGCTCCTGCTGCTTTTCGCTCGACGACGGCTTGGAATAAAGCTGCAGGGCGTACTTGGAGAAATCGCGCACCATGAAGTCGAAGATCTGGTCGATGAGTTCGTCCTCGACATTGTAGATCTTCTTGTTCTCCAGAATGAGCTGGCCGTAGGCGACCAGGGTAAAGAGCTCGCCTATGATGAGCAGAAAGTCTATGTCCTTGCTCTGTTCCTCCGACGGGGTGGCGCTCGCCAGGAAATCCTTCAGCACTTCGATCTGTTTTTTGAAGACTTCGACATTGGGGATGTTCACGCTGTTGTAGGCGATATTGTAATCGTGGAACTGGATTTTTCCCAGGCCCTTCGTGGGCCCCTGGTCGAAGAGGAAGTCGTCGTTTTTCGCGTCACGCCGCCGCGGCACTTCAGGGAAGCTGCCGGGATTGAAAAAATAATTCGCCATGAACTTGATGATAAGCGCCATGTTTACGTGCACCGTTCCCTCTAATTTCGGGAGCGCGCGTATGTCGCGGGCGGCCATGTGGAAGTATGTGTTCTTTTCGAATCCCTTCGCCGCGATGACGTCCCAGAGCAGATTGATGACCTCCTCGCCCTGCGTGGTGACCTTCATCTTTACCATGGGGTTGTACAGCAGATAACGCTTGTCGTTGGGGTTCGCCGAGCGCATGTAGTCGGTGGCCCGGAGCGCGAAGAGCTTCATAGCGACGAGGCGGCAGTAGGAGTCGGTAAAGAGCTGTTTGATATGAGGGAAGTCGGTTACGTATTTGCCGTAGAGGTTGCGATTGGCGGCGTGGTCCAGGGCCTCGTAAAGGCAGTGGGTGGCGATGCCGATCGATCCCCATCCTAAGTTGAACTTGCAGATGTTGATGGTGTTAAGGGAGGCGTCCCATGCGTCGCGCCCTTTGTCGGTTATGTCGGCTTCGGTGATGGGATAGTCGTGGAGCACGTATTCCGCGACATAGGACTGGCTCTCTATGACGTTCTGTACGCACTCGTATTTCTCGTGCCGGGAGTCGGCCACGAAGAACACGTAGTCGCCGGTGTCGGCCATCTTGGCGAAGGTGGAGACCATGGCGGCCTTGTTTCCGTTGCCGATGTAATACTTGTCGCCGTTGGCGCGGTAGGTGCCGTCGCCCTGGGGGTAGAGCATCATGTCGCTCGAGTAGATGTCCGCGCCGTGCTCCTTTTCCGAGAGGCCGAACGCGAAGATGGCGCCCTCTTTTAGGAGCTTCGCCGCACGATGCTTTATCTCCTCATTTTTGCCGATCCAGATCGGGCCCAGTCCGAGCGCCGACACCTGGAAGGTGTACCAGTAGGCAAGGCCGTAGAAGCCGAGTATTTCGGCGTAGTCGGTGATGCGAGATGTGTCCCAGCGAGAGTCGGCGTCGCCGTAGCCCGCCGGGGTAAAAAGGGTCTTAAATATCCCCTCCTTTTCCTGGAAGTCGAGGTAATCCTGGTACCAGACGTATTTGTGGTCGTCGTCCAGTACTTTTGCCAGACCCTTGTTCTCGAAGAACTCTATGGTCTTAAGCATTATACTTTTGGTCTCTTCGTCGGGGTAGGTGCTCGCGAACTCTTTGGGATTCAGTAATATCATGGCCTGCTCCTTTTTTATGATCGGATGAGGATATTGTCCGGCGGAACCCGCCGTGGTCAAGACGAAAACAATGTTTCCATTTAAGGCTAAATATGGCAATAAAGTTTTCGGCCGGACTACATTGTAATTCTATCATGGGGGCTGGGAAACGCAAATTTTTATTCTGCCTTGAGTAGGACAAGGGGGACAGCGGTTCATAAGAACTCCAGGCTGCAGGAAGCTCTCCAAACTCATCCCCCCGGCCCCCTTCTCTTCGGAGAAAAGAAGGGGGAGTTTGTTAATCAGTCGAAAGTTCAAAGTTAAAAGTTCAAAGTCGAAAGGTTAAAATCGAAAGTTTGAATAGGCCATCGACCACAAGGGGCTACAGCCCCTTGCTCTGTAATAAGGGGAATCTTCTTGGAATCAGGCTAATGTCTTCAGAGAACAAGGGGTTGTAACCCCTTGCTTTTGCACGGGGAGCACATAAGGCCTATCCGTCAGTAATCCAACAGGCCATAGGCATCAGTACAACCCCCTCCGGGGGTGGCGCAGCGCGCCGGGGGCGTTAAGGCTTGCCGCATACCTGAAGGATTTCTATTATTAAGCCAAAGGATGTTTTTATTATTCCAAAGCCAGTCAGTCCTTTTAATAAGGCTCTCCTTTACCAAAGGGGAGCTGCCGAAGGCTGAGGGGATTTGTACTGGCTTTTAAATCCCCCCACCTCCGGTGTGCCCCCTTCAATGAAGGGGGCTCCTATTCAGGATACTTTCCGCGAAAGATTAATGCCTTTATTCTTTCCAACAGCAACAAGTTCTCTTGATAAGGCTCCCCTTCACCAAAGGGGAGCTGCCGAAGGCTGAGGGGGTTTGAGATGCGCTGCTTAACGGCTGTTTGATGGTATCGGTTGGTGATCTGACGACATCCAACACTCGGTATCAGCAAAACCCCCTCCGGGGGTGGCGCATAGCGCCGGGGGCGTTGATGTGACCGGCAGGTAGTACCTGATCCAGCCCAAATTAGTCTGGATTTACCTCTGAAATTTTTTGTGGATCATGGCAAGATCCCCCCTCTTTTTCGTTTAAAGAGAGGGGGTTAGGGGGTGAGTTCCCTAAAATGATTGACTCTTCGCCCGAAAGGGCCACACTGCTTGCGCGGCACATGCCGCGAAACGAGCTATCCGGAGAAAACTCATGTACACAGATATTCGTCCCCGCAGGCTTCGCGCAAGCGCGGCGATACGGAACTTAGCCGCCGAAACCTCCGTGGATAAAAGGCGCCTCATAATGCCGCACTTCGTTTCAGAGACCGCCGCAGGCCGAGAGCCCATCGCCTCTATGCCGGGCATCGACCGGGTCTCAATCGATGAGCTTCTCCGCGACGTGGAGTCCGACCTGAAGCTTGGAATTTCTTATGTCCTGCTCTTCGGCATTCCTGCCGTAAAGGACGATTCGGCCTCGTCCGCGTATGACGATAACGGCATCGTACAGAAGGCCGTTCGCGCTTTAAAGGAGCGCATGCCCGAGGCGTGCGTAATAACCGACGTGTGCCTCTGCGAATATATGGCCCACGGGCATTGCGGCATAGTGAAAGACGGCCGGGTGCTGAACGACCCCACCCTGGAGCTATTGGCGGACACCGCACTCTCGCACGCGGCGGCCGGCGCGGACATGGTGGCCCCCTCGGACATGATGGACGGACGGGTGGCGGCCATCCGCGACGCGCTCGACGAAAACGGCTTTCTCGACATGCCCATCCTCTCCTATGCCGCCAAGTACGCCTCGGCCTTTTACGGCCCCTTCCGCGACGCGGCGGGGAGCGCGCCGCGGTTCGGCGACAGGCGAAGCTATCAGATGGACTATCGAAACGCGCTTGAGGCGGAGAAGGAGGTGCTTCTGGACATCGACGAGGGGGCGGACATCGTTATGGTAAAACCGGCGCTGTCGTACTTAGACATCATCCGGCGCGTGCGCGAAATCGTCAACGTGCCGGTGTGCGCCTATAACGTGAGCGGCGAGTACTCCATGGTGAAGGCCGCGGCAAAATCAGGCTACGCGGACGAGCGCATGCTCGCGACCGAAATCCTCACCTCCATATTCCGCGCCGGGGCCGATATGGTGATATCCTATCACACGCGCGAGGTGTTTCGCGAAGGATGGCTTTAGGGGGGCGGATGCGGGAAAAAAAGGACGAACGGCGCCTTTGCGCCACATGGATGGGCGTTGCGGGTTTTCTGATTTCGGACGGGTGCGACTCGTTTTACATCGACCCATTCGTAAGCCGTTATTCAATATTTCGGGTCCTTGCGGGGCTTCCGCTTCCGCCGCGCATCGAGCTCGTCCGCCGCTGGATAGGCCTTACAGGCGGCGCATCGGCTAAGGCCGTTGTCGTAAGCCATTCGCACTTCGACCACGCCCTCGATGCTCCGTTCTTTGCCGGGGAGACAGGCGCAGTTCTTGTCGGGTCCGAAAGCACGGCGAGCATCGGCCTGGGGGCTGGCCTGGGTGAGGGATCGATAAAGCGTGTGCGGCCGGGCGATACGCATGACATAGGAGACTTCAGGGTGCGTTTTGTAAAGAGCGTTCACGGCTTCGGGCTCTTTGGAAGGACCCCGTATCCCGGCAGTATAGACAGGCCGCTCGCGCCGCCTGCGCCGGCGGCGGCCTATCGCTTAGGGGAGGTCTTCTCGCTCGTAATCGAACACCCGTTAGGCGTGATTATACACCACGGAAGCGCCGGCCGGGCCGCCGAGGTGTTTTATGGAGTAAGGGCCGATATGCTTTTACTATGCGTGGCGGGCAGGGGGAATACCGCCGGCTATCTCGAGCAAACGGCGGCGGCCTGCGGCGCGAAAACGGTGGTCCCAATGCATTTTGACAATTTCTTCAGGCCGCTCGAGGCCCGCATGAAGCATATCCCGTTTCTCGGAATGGAGGAGTTTGTAAAAACGGCGGCAAAAGTCCTCCCCGATGCGGTCGTAGCGATTCCCGAGCCGGGCCGCGCACTGTTTGTCTGAGCCCTACCGCGGCCGCTCGGCGCTTACCGATGGCGTGTTCCAGTCGCAGCGGGAGCACTTTACGTCGCGGTACTTGTAGACCTCCCCGGCCGAGGTTCGTACAACGGCTGCCATTACAAGCGACTCGCACCTGGGGCAGTGCTTGGAGATGATCTCGTAGTCGTTCTGCTGTATCCTGTCGTTCATTGTTTTCCTCGCAAAGATAGGTAATACCATACCGCAATTCCCGAAATGAATCTTGAAAAACCAGGAAAATCGCATACGCCGCGCAATGCAGGCGCCGCGGTCAGGATGCCGCCGCCCCGACGGCGGCGATAAGCCCTTCAAGCGTTTCGGCGGCATTGCCTTCGATAAAACACACCTTCGACATTGCGTAGAGTGTGTTCTCCACCCCCGAGTAACCGGGGCGGCGGTCCATGTTGCACACTATTACGTTTTTCGCGTCCTCGGCGCGGAGCACGGGCATTCCGTAAATCGGCGTTCCCTCGGCTGTGTTGGCTGCCGGATTCACCACATCGCAGGCTCCGACCACAAGGGCTACGTCGGTCGACGCGAAATCGGGATTGATGGCATCCATCTCCACTAAAAGCTCATAAGGGATGTCGACCTCCGCAAGCAGCACGTTCATGTGCCCGGGCATGCGCCCCGCTACGGGATGTATGGCAAAACGCACCGTCGTTCCGCGCGATTCGAGCAGGTCGTAAAGCGCGCGCACCTGGGACTGCGCCTGGGCAAGGGCCATCCCATAACCGGGGATGATGATGACGCTCGACGCGGACGCAAGCAGCGATGCAGGGTCGGCAGCTTCGGCCGGTTCCTCGGCGGCCGTCGGTGCGGAGGCGGGGCTTTCGGCCTTTACCTGAGGGGCGCCGGGCCGGCTCGTGCCGCCGGTAAGGACGTCCATTAGCGAGCGGTTCATGGCGCGGCACATTATGCGTGTGAGGATAAGTCCGGCGGCACCCACAATCGCGCCTATGGAG
>MVZN01000053.1 GCA_002069125.1 Spirochaetes bacterium ADurb.BinA120 | reverse complement strand
GAGCCGCAAACGCCGGATCGATCCGCCTCAGCCGCTCATACATTTCCACCGTTCCCCTGCTGTCAAGTTCCTCCCGGACCTCCCTGCTTACGGCCGGGTCGATCCGGGGAATGCCCGAAAGACCGGCAAACAGGGAATCTATGTAGAGCCCCGTGCCGCCCACAAAGAGTGGAAGCTTTCCCCTGCCGAGAATATCCTCTACCGAGGCGTTGGCCTCCCGGCAGAAATCGCCGGCGGTGAATTGGCGGTCGGGGTCTACTATATCGATCAGATGATGGCGAACGGCGGCCCGCTGTGCCTTCGTGGGCTTTCCGCTGCCTATATCGAGACGGCGGTATACCTGCACCGAATCGGCGGAAACGATTTCAAAGATATCACCGGCAAGGCCCATGGCCAGGTCGGTCTTGCCTGAGGCCGTTGGCCCCACCACCACAACAGCTTTAATGGGCGGAAACCTCGCTTATAAAATGGCCGTGGAATCTACCATGAAACGGGGGAAATGCGCGGCATTATTCTTCCAGATCCCGTCCTTCCCTGACATCATACTTGAGTTTGCCGTCGAAAACCATCCTGAGGATATTGGGAACCACCTTCCAGTTATGGTCTGTTTCCGGGTATCCCTCGATGTTACCGGTTTTATCCACGTATTTCATGGCGGCCCTGGTGAAGATATAACGGTTTTCGTTCAGGGCGATCAGTTTATTAAGCGGAATTATCACTCTCCGTTCCTCCGGATAGTTAAAGTCTCGATTGCACTCTGTGCATCCTGCACGACTCGGCGCCGACAATATTCCTCATGCTCTCGACCGACGAGTCGATCGAATCGTTGATAATTACATAATCGTACAATACATAATCCTTCAACTCTTTTATGGCGTTGGCCAGACGCAATTCGATCTGCTCGGTGGATTCGGTATCTCGTTTCACCAGCCGTTCCCGCAACGATTCCACGGAAGGTGGCGCGATGAAGATAAAGACGGCGTCGTCGATCCTGCCTTTAAGCTGTCGGGCGCCCTGCACATCGACGTCGAATATGGGGATTTTTCCGGTGGATTTAATCCTGTCAACCTCTTTTTTGGTGGTTCCGTAATAGTTCCGGTGCACCTCGGCCCACTCAATAAATTCACCCCTGCGCACCATTTCATGGAACTCATCAACCTCCACGAAATAATAGCTCCTGGCGGATTGCTCGTTCCTCCTAGGAGATCGAGTGGTCGTGGAAACCGAAAACTCGAAGCGATCGTCCCTCGATAGAAGAGTTTTAATGATTGTGGTTTTACCGGCCCCCGACGGCGCCGATACCACTATGGAAAATCTCTCAGCCGGCATTGCTGGTCAGTCTTCCTGCAAGTGTTTCGGGCTGCATTGCCGACAGCACCACATGGTTCGAGTCCATAACGATGATCGCCCTGGTCTTCCTGCCGTGAGTCGCGTCTATAAGCAGGCTGTTCTCCCTGGCCTCCTCGCGGATCCTCTTCCCGGAGGCCGACTGCGGCGTAATGACCGCTATCACCCTTTCGGCGACAACGGCGTTTCCGAAACCGATGTTGATGAGATTCGTTTTCATGCTATGTTCCTGCACTGCTCGCGGATTTTATCTATAGAATTTTTTATCTCAACGACCAGGTGGGCAATCTGTGAACTTGCGGATTTCGAGGAGATAGTGTTGATCTCGCGGAACATCTCCTGCGCCGGAAAATCGAGCTGTTTTCCGGTCTGACCGTCGGCAGATGCGAGATGTTTGAATTTTTCGATATGATCCCGCAGGCGCTGGACCTCCTCGTTGATGTCCTGCCTGTCGGCCAGAATCGCCGCTTCCGTGTAAAGGCGCGTATCCTCCGGGCGCTCCTTCATGATCTGTTCGAGGGCCGCCCGTAGCTTTTCGTACATCGCCCGCGAGACGCCCCGGGACAGTTTTTCGATTTTGGAAAGGGCTCGTGCTATCGACGCAAGCGATTTGAGCAGGTCCTTCCCGGTGGCGGCGCCTTCGCGCAGGCGCATCCTGATATGCCTGTCCATCGCCTGCTCAATACCAGCGAATATATCGGCGCGCGATTTTTCTGAAAGCGTCGAGCGCTCTTTCTGCACCACTCCCTCTAGCGGCAGGAGTGCGTCGATGGAAAAGCGCTCGCTCGCGCCCAGCTCCCTGACAAGCGCACCGACCTCCCGGTAATATTTACGAAGGAGCTCCCTGTTGATCATGAACGGCCGCGATTCCAGCCAGTCGTGGATGTCTATGCTGAGCTCGATCTTGCCCCTGGAGTAGCGCTTTTTAAGCATCAGCTCGATCTCGTATTCGTGGTCCTTCATCATGCGCGGAAGGTTGATATATGTCTCGATGTATTTGGAGTTTACGGATTTTATCTCGACCGAGAAGGAGAACTGTTCGGTGGACTTTTCCACCACCGCGTATCCGGTCATGCTTTCCATGTGTCCCTCACAGCATTTTCTCCTGCCTGCCGATCGACTTGACCTTCAGGCGGCCGTCCTCGGCATAAAAATCTATGGTTCGACCATAGTCGCCGCCTACATCCTCCGCTATTATTCGTATGCCCAGCCCGTCGAGGACCTCGCGCACCTTTTTCACGTTATTCCTGCCTATCTCGCCCATCATACTGTTTTCGGCCATCTTGAACATGGTGGCCCCGCCCACTATCTTGGCGACCATGCGCGCCTTGCGAGCCCCCATTTTGGACATCTCCTCCACCATAAGAGGGAGTGCCGAATCCGCGTACTTTCTATCGTTCGAGTTGCGATCGTTTTTCGTCGGCAACATGATGTGCGAAAGCCCCGCAAGCAACGCGCCCGGGTCATAGAGGCATATGCCGACACACGAGCCCAGGATGGTCCGAAGAATATCCGGGCTCGCGGCCAGGCCAATGTCGGCTATGCCGACATTTATCAGTTTAAAATTCATTTGCGCGCTCCTTGGGAACGTACACCGGGGAATCCAGAAGCTTTACATATACGAAATCCTCGGAAATGGAATGGAGAGTCTCCGAATGCCCGATGAACAGATATCCGCTTTTCAATATGGACCCCGCGAATCCCGCCACAAGCCGGCGCTGGTATTCGCGATCGAAATAGATCATCACGTTCCGGCAGAATATGATGTCCAGATCCCTGGGGTACGGGTTTTTGAAGAGATTGAGATAATGGAAGGTGACCAGTTTTCGGGCCCGCTCCTTTATGGCGAACAGCTCCGGGTATTGGCGGTCCTGTACAAAATATTTTTCCAGGATTGCCGGGGCGACCTTTTCGATCCGTCTGCCGGAGTACTCCCCCTTGCGTGCGAAATCCAGCACCGAGGGGGCGATATCGGTGGCGATGATCTCGATCTCCCAGCCCTGGAACAGGTGGGCGCTCTCGAGGAGGCAGATGGCGATCGTATAAGGTTCCTCTCCGGTCGAGCAGCCTGCGCTCCAAATCCTCAGCTTTCTGTTCGTCTTTTTTTTCGCAATGTCGGGAAGGCAGTGCTGCACGAGCGCGTCAAATTGCCGCTCGTTGCGAAAAAAATAGGTCTCGTTGGTGGACACCACGTCGATCAGTTGTTCGAGCTCCTTGGCCTTTTCGGGAAGACGCTGGATGTAATCGTAGTATTCCGTAAATGAGTCCAGGCTCAGAGCCTGGAGGCGTTTTCTCAGACGGTTCGAAAGCAGGGTTATTTTCGTATCTTTGAGAAATATTCCGCTCTCGGCGTAGATCAATTTGGCGAAACGATGGAACTCTTCCTCGTTCAGGCGCTTGATGTTTCCAAAGTCGATCATGGCATCCCCTTTTACAATCGGTAAAGAGAGCGTCAACGACAATTGCCGGCGGACAGACCACCGGCGAGAAAAATTTTTCCGGAAATTTGGCTCCGGTCATTGCTTTGAGCGCAGATTGAGCACGAGCCGTATTTCCCCCGCGGGGATGCCCGAACAGCGTGAAATGAGCTCCACCGGGCATCCCTTCCCATGGAGGTCGGATATGAGAGCGTATTTGTCCTCCGTTCCGTCAAACAGGCCGGAAATATCGGCCTCGTCGAACCGGCCGCTTCGTTGCTGTGGCTCCCGCGCCGCGACGGCCGCTAATTCCGACAGGTCTTTTTGTATGGAACCGGGGGCCGGCGCGTCCGTTCCATCGGGGGTTCGCGCCTTATTCGCCTTCGATTCATCGCGGCCGGTTATAGCTGCCTCATCCTTCCCGGCAACCCTTTCCAGAAGGAACAGCGCACTTTTGCCGACAATCGCTCGCAATATGCCGGCCACGCCGTGCGACAGCCTCGCCAGATCCCCTCGCGGGCTTAGTCCCTCCGGATCGATACGCCCGGCCTGTGAAGCGGGCGCCGGTTCTGCGGGGACGTCCCCGGGGGCGTCCGCCATTGTTGGGGAAGATGTCGCGTCGCCAACGTTCAAATCCAGGTTTTTTATCACGCCCCCCTGCCGCATGAGGCGTTTCATGGCGGTAATGCGGTTTTCGAGGAGTGTGATGTTTCTTTCGGCCGTCTCGTTGAACTCCTTTATGATGGCGTCCATCTCTCGCCGCATTCTTTTTTCGCGGAACTCCGAGGCCGAGCGTTCGAGCTTGAGGCTGATGACGAGGTAAAAAACGACCCACAGGATGACGTTGACCATCAAAAGGAATAAAAACTGCATAGACTCCCCTTCATCAAGGCGCCCTCGGGACACCGCGTTTATTTCTTGACGTCTATAAAGCGACCTATCTTCTCATCCGTCGGAGGCGGATTCTCCTCTTCCCTTTCACCGCCCCCCTCCTCGCGTCCACCGTAGGTCCCACTGCGGGAGTGCCTCTTCTCCTCGGGCATGATGGCGTTCTTCTCGGCCTTCTTATTCTCCTCGAGCCGCGCGTTGGCAAGCCTGGATCTTTCGAGCGATTCCTTGTCCAGAACGTGCTGCTGCTCCACAACGGCTTCCGACTTCACCTGCGCGTTGCGCGCCACCTCGTGCATCTGGGCGATGTTAGTCTGCATGTCAATCGGTTTTATCGACATGGCCTTATCCTGTACGCGTTGTTTTTACCTCCTGCGTCTGAGCATTGCCATCTTCCCCACTCCCTCGCCCATGTCGGGCTTTTCGTATTCGGAAAGTCTAATCTCGCCGCCCTCCAGCGTGAACTTGATGTAGTTGTACGGGTCCTTTACCGGATAGCGGCGGTCTTTAATATATATCTCCACTCCGGGAAACACCGTCTGTTCCGCACAGACCTTTCCCTTCTGTTCGAGCATGCCCAGATAGGCCTTTAACTCCTCCAGCTCGAGGCTCACCTCGGCGAAACGGGTCTCGAGCTTCTGTTTCTGCTGGGTGAGCTTCTGGAGGAGTTCCTCCTTCTCCTGCGGCAGGCGCCCGCCGGAGCCGGTCTTCAGGGTCGTCAGCGTCGTGACGTCCTTACGGATCTTGTCGAGTTCCTCCTCCCCCTGCCGCTTGAGCGTTTCGAGATCGGTGGCCTGTTGCAGGACCTTGGGGTTGATGCCCACACGGACCTCGGTCCGCGTAAACGAATCGGAGCCGATAACGCGCGCGTTTACCTCCTCGCCGGCCCGTATCAAGCCGCCCACTATGCGCGCGCGCCTCCCGTGACAGAGTATGCGGTTGCCCGCGTCGACCTTCGAGTGCAGAATGCCCTCCGAAACGATGACATCCTTTTCGGCGTAGCAGTTGGCGGATTGCACGAAGTTCGCGTAGATGGAACCGCCCGTCGACTCTATCTTCGCCTCCTCGCGCCCCATGATGCCCTGGCGAACTATGACGTCGCCCTCGGCCTCCAGAAACGCCTTTTGGACCGATCCCTTGACCTCTATATTGCCGGCCGCCTTTACGATAAAATTGTCCTGCACGCTTCCGCCGACCACTACCGAACCCAGAAACACTATATTTCCGGTTTCGAACGAAACATCGCCCTTCACGAAGAACACCGGCTCCACCACGATCTTGCCGGCCTGGAAAACGACCTGACCGTTGATCTCGGCGGTGAGCTCCATGCCGTCTTCGGAGAGGATCGTTCCCTTTCCATGACGCATGGGGATGTCCTTGCCCGAGCGGGCGGGCAACACCCTGTTGGTTACTGTGCGCCCGGGGATGCCGTCCTGCGCCGGTATCTTTACCGCGAGCACCTGCCCTACGACCACGTTCTCCAGAATGTCCAGGTTCTTGAAATCCACCTGGCCCCTCTCGTCCTCCGAAAGGTTGATGCTCGACCTGTCGATTTTAACCTTGTAATCGACCGAAGAGTCCCTGCCGTGCCGCGGCGGCTGCCCCTCGGCCGCAAGAAGCGGTTGCGCATATTCCATCTTTTCGAGATATTCGGCAATTCTCTGTTCGTTTATGCCGACCACCACGCCGGCGCGCTTGAACGAATCGACCACGTCCTCGACCTCCATGTGGCGGCCGAAGAAACGCGGCGGGACGAAGTGGGCGAAAACCTTCATCTCGTCCTCCGAGACCTCTACGGTCATGCTGCCGTCGTATTCGGGGTTCGGCGTCCACTCCCCGATCTTGGCGCGCTTGCCCGAGGGCCTGGCCACCTCCTTCTCCACCTTCTTCATGTCCGCGTTGCCAATGCGCATGGTAAACAGCCTGTTGTTTACGTCGTTCAGGCTTACAGGCTGTCCACCGCCTGTCGGCGGATTTACGGTCAGGAATACCCCCGTTTTCGTAACACGAATCTTGAAAGAGCCGTCGGCGTACTTCACCACATCGCGGATGGACAGGTCCGAGGAGGATACTTTTGACAGCTTGCGCTCGATCTCATCGACATCGCTGTAGGCGTCTTGGGTCTTCGAGGCCCGCACGAGGACACGGTAGGGCTGGCGCCCCATGCCGAGAAAGCCGCTGGTCCCCTTCTGGAGGATGTCGTAATCCAGCGCGGAGACATCGGTCTTCAGGGCCCCGGAGGCGAGCTCCAGCGCCTGACGCACCGAATCCGCCAGCACCTCGACCTCTTCGCCCGTGGATTCGTCCTCGTCTTCGATACCCCGCAAAAGTTCCTTCAGCCTGCCCATCAGCCCTCAACCGATGATATTTGACTTTATCCGACCGAGCCGCCCGCGCAGACGCATTATCGCCTTGGTATGGAGCTGGGAGACGCGGCTCTCGGTTACATCCAGAACATCGCCGATCTCCTTCAATGTGAGGTCCTCATAATAATAGAGCACTATCACCTTCTTCTCCTTCTCGGGGAGCTTCTTGATCGCATCGATAATATAATCCCGTATCTCTTCCTTTTCAATCAGCACGTCCGGATTCATGTTCTCGGGGGCCTCGAGCGTCTCCAGAATCGAGAGCTCGTCGCTGTCGTCGCCCAGGTACCAGATGTCGTTGAGTGAGAGCATCGAGGTGCCGGACAGCTTGTTGAGCAGGGACTGGAATTCGTCCATGCTGATTCCCAGTTCCTGGGCTATTTCCTCATCCTCCACCGTCCTCCCGAGCTTGTTCTCGAGGTCCGAGATCGCCTGCTCTATCTGCTTGGCCTTCTGTCGTATGGAGCGCGGAATCCAGTCGATGGAGCGAAGCTCGTCGAAAATGGCGCCTCGGACTCGTGTCATCGCGTAAGTCTTGAATTTAATGCCCCTGTTGGGATCGAATTTGTTTATCGCGTCGATAAGGCCGAATATTCCGTACGACACGAGGTCGTCGAACTCTATGCTCTGGGGCATTCCCATGGAAATCTTGCCCGCGACGTATTTGACCAGCGGCGCGTATTTAATAACGAAGTAGTCCCGAAGATCCTGGCCCCTGGTCTTCGCGAACTGCTTCCAGAGGTCATCTTCGTTGATCGCGTCCAGTTCCTTTATTTTCTTTGTGTTCATACAAAGTCCTTTAACCGGATTTTTTACTCCTTATCCCGCGCAATCATGGTTCGTATCGCCTCGGCCATTATCTTCGGCTCGTAACGTATGTTTTTCTGTTCGAAAAAATGCTTTCCGAGCTTGCCCTCTTCCGGCCTGGCCGAGCTGTACGCCGTAAAATCATCCTCCTTGAATGGAACGAAGCCTTCTTTGCGCGAAGCTGTCGGCGCCGGGCCCGGCTCTTCCGGGGGAATGTCGCCCTCGGGCCGCGCTTCAACCGGCCCGGCCGGCTCCTTCGGCGCGGCTCCTTCCTCCACCGGAAGCACCTTGAGGCCCTCTTCGCTCACGGCGCCGGGAGCGGAGGCCAGCGCCTCGAATACCTCGGGAACGTATTTCCGGATTACATAGACCGCAAGGTAGCCCAGGGCGGCGAAGACGATCATCAACACCAGGGATCGCCAGATCACATGTCCCGCGCCGTTTCCGGCCGCGGCGCCGGCTACGGTCGAAAGCACCAGGGCGGCAAGGCCCAAAACGGCAGCCGACCGGTATTCAAGCCCTATGTCGTCCATGTTCATCATCGATCAGCGATTATACGCCTTTATAAATAGTAAACAGACGCACCAAAAGCAAATCAAGCTCTTTTTGGCTACTCGGGCTCATGCGGCTCCTGTTTGAAAAGCTGCTTGAAGAAACCGCTTATCCCGCTGCCCTTCGTCTCGCCGATCTCCCGGTTTGCGATCCTGTCGGCGATGATGAATACGCAACTCGAAGCCCTCGACTTGGGATAGGTCACTATAAATGGCTTCTGGTTACGTATCGATTTCGACACATACATGTCTTCGAAAATAAACCCGAGGTTCTCCACCTTGATGTTTAGAAACTGCCCCGCGATATTAATGACCCTTTCCGCGACCTTCCTGCCCTCCGACACGGTCTGGACCCGGTTTACCACCAGCCTCACCGGCTTGTCCGGCGCCTGGGATGCTATCGACTTGATGATGCCGTAGGCGTCGGTGATGGCTGTCGGTTCCGGCGTGGTTACGACGATCACCTCGTCGGCCGCGCCCGCGAAACTCAGCACGTTCTGCGAGATACCCGCTCCTGTATCGACAATCATATAATCGTCCTCGCCCAGATCCGAGACCGCCTCGATAAAATCCTGCCTCTGCTTCGCTTCGAGATTGGCCAGCTGATGGAAGCCCGAGGCCCCGGCGATGATCTTGAAACCCTCGGGCACTTCGATGACAATGTCCTTGAGCTTCTTTTTACCCTTTATCACGTGATAAAGGTTGTATTTCGGTATTATTCCAAGGATGACGTTGACATTGGCCAGGCCCAGGTCGGCGTCGAGAAGCGTCACCCTGGAACCGTCCCGCGCGAGCGCAATGGCGAGGGAAACGGCAAAACTTGTCTTGCCGACGCCCCCCTTGCCGCTCGCGATGGCGATGGTCCTCGTTCTGCGAACACCATCGCTTTCAAGAACCAGCCGGCGTAAATTGGTAGCCTGATCCACGGTCCCCCCCTTTACTGGTGTGTGCTGCCGATCATCATGTTCACGAGCTTTTCAGGGTCCGCAATGTCGATATCGTTGGGGACCTCCTGGCCGCTTGTATAGTACGCGATCGGTTTTTTGTATTTGTCGGCCAGGTCCAGAACGTTCCCGATGAAGGTGGTCTCGTCGACCTTGGTCACTATTACACTTGTAAAATTCATCCTGTCAAACGATTTAAAGACGCTCGCCAGGTCGTGTTTTTTCGTATTCGCGCTCACGCAAAGTATCTTTTCAAAGTCACAATCTATCGTATCGGCGTAGCTTTTAATCTCCGAGATCTTCATATCGTTCCTGTGGCTGCGCCCGGAGGTGTCCACCATAAGGATCTCCGCCTTCTCGCGGTCTATCACCTCCCGGAAGGCCTTCTGGTCGTTCACCACGTGCACCGGTATCTTCATTATTTCGGCGTACTTTTTAAGCTGCTCGGTGGCCGCGATACGGTAGTTGTCTATGGTCACGAAGGACACCCTGCAGCCCTCCCGCAGCGCGAATATCGCGCCCAGCTTCGCCATCGTCGTGGTCTTCCCTACACCCGTCGGGCCGATGAACATCAACACCTTTTTCCGGCTTCCCTTTTTGAACGGCCCGCTGGTAACTATCCTGCTTTTTAAAAGTTCCCGCAGAGTTTTCTCTATCTTGGAGCGGTCGTTGAGGTCGTCCCTGCTCACGGAGTTTCGTACCTCCTCTATGATATTTCTGGACTCCTCCCTTCCGAAATCGTTGTTCTCGAGAATCTCCACGAAAGGCTCAAGAAGCGCCTCGTCCCCGCACGAGGCTGCCGGCCTGGCCATTGGGCCGTCGCCCTTCGCGTCCATCATTCTGTTAAGCGACTCCTTCAGCTCGTGGAACTCCTTTTCGAGCTTTCTAAGCGAGGTGAGCTCGCCCCTGTCCGCCTCCACGATTTCGCTACGGGGCGCGGGTCCCGGCGGCTCGGGCGCCTCGCGCGCCGCCGCAAGCGCCTTTTCGAAACGCTCCGCCGGATGTGCGGCGGGCACCGGGGCCTCGGCGGACAAATCCCCGGACGCGGGCCCGGAATTCATTCGCACCCCCTTTTTTAGAATGGAGTTGTCTCCCACCGTAAAGTCGATGGTGCTCTTTGCGGGGGCCTTCTGTCTGGGGCCCGATTTGCGCTCGGGTATGGCGGCCGTAAGCTCGACCAGTTCCCTGGCCAGAAGCTTCGAGTTGAAAAGTCCGCCCTCTTTTACGTACTTGTGGCTGATCGGGATGGCGTCGTCCCCGTGCTCCATTTTAAGTTTCATCATGGCCTCGTTATAGGTCTTGGCCTTTATCTTCACATACCTCATAGCACCTCTCCTTCTATCCTTTCTCGCTCATCAGGCCACGCCCGCAAGGGCCGCCGATGAAATGACGTTTACCTTCACGCTGGGGACTATTTCGTTATACGACAGCACAACCGGATCCGGCACTTCCCTCTGGAGCAGGCTGAACGTGACGCTTCGTATATGCGGCGACACCAGAAACACGGGTGTATGGCCGGCGTTTCGGGCCCTCATGTATGAATCGGTAAATGATTTCATTATGCCCGCATGGGTGTCGGGATCGAGGCCGACCACCTTCCCCTCGACAGGGTCATCGTGGATGGAGGACCTGAGCACGTTTTCGATCTCCGGGTCGACCGTAATGACCGACATCGTGTTCGTCCTGTCGGCGTATTCGCGGCAGATCTGGCGGGAGAGCGCCACGCGCACGTATTCGGTCAGGAGCCCCGTATCCTTGCTGAACTCGGCATAGCTGGCGAGCGTTTCCAGGATGGTTACCATGTTGCGGATCGATACGCGCTCGCGCAGAAGGTTCTGGAGCACCTTCTGGATGTCGCCAAGCGACATCTTCCTCTCGGAGATCAGCTCGTTTATGACCGCCGGGTAATCGTTCTTAATGTTATCGACGAGCTGCTGGACCTCCTGACGGCCGAGAATCTCGTCGGCATGGCGCTTGATGATTTCGGTCAGGTGCGTGGCGATGATGGTGGGACAATCGACCACCGTATAGCCGCGCTGCTCGGCGGTCCCGCGGGCCTCCGGATCGATCCATATGGCCTTAAGGTTGAATACCGGCTCGGTGAATTCGGTCCCATCGATTTTTTCGACCACCTCGCCGGAATCCATCGCCATGAGCCTGCCCACCTGAAGCATGCCGCCGCCTACCTCGACGCCCTTGATTAAAATGGAGTAGGAATTCGATTCGAGCTCCATGTTGTCGCGAATCCGGACTGGCGGAACGATGAGCCCCATCTCGAGCGCGCTTCGGCGCCGGATGTTGGTGATTCGGTCGAGCAGCGTCCCTCCCTGTTCCGGGTCCACCAGCGGAATAAGGCTGTAGCCGATCTCCACCTCCAGCGGGTCGACCTGGATCAGCGAGATCACCGACTCGGGTTTGTGCTCCTTCAACGCCGCCTGCTTCTCCTCCACCCTGGCCTTCTCCGAGCGTTCCTCACGGGTCTGGTTGAGCATATAGCCAAGGGCGCCGAGCCCGGCGGCCAGCAGGAGGACCGAAAGCTTTGGAAAACCGGGGATCAATGCCGAGAGACCGAGCGCACCCGCGGTGATCATTAGCGCCCGTGGCTGTTGCCCAAGCTGGTTTGCAAGATCGTCGCCTAAGTTCTCGTCGGAAACGGCGCGTGTGACGATGATACCGGTGGCCGTGGTGATGAGGAGCGATGGTATCTGCGCGACCAGGCCGTCGCCGATGGAAAGCAGAGTGTAGGTTCGAAGCGCCACCTCGAAGGGCTCCCCTCGCATTACCATGCCGATGATGAATCCGCCGATGATATTGATGATGATGATGATGATGCCGACCTTTACGTCCCCCTGTACGAATTTCGAGGCTCCGTCCATGGCGCCGTAGAAATCGGCCTCGCGGCGTATCTCGACGCGCCGCTTGCGCGCCTCGTCCTCGGTAATGATGCCGTTGGAAACGTCGGAATCGATGCTGAGCTGTTTGCCCGGCATCGCGTCGAGAGTGAATCTTGCGGCGACCTCGGCTGTCCGCGTCGCGCCCTTGGTGATGACGATAAACTGCACCGCGGTGAGGATGATGAAGATCAGCATACCGACCACGTAATTCCCCCCGACGACGAACTCGCCGAAGGTCCGGATGATCTTCCCCTCGAACCCCGCGCCCTGAAGCAGGATGAGGCGTGTGGACGAGACGTTAAGCGCGAGCCTGAAAACCGTGGTAACCAGAAGCAACGACGGGAACACGGAAAAATCGAACGAGCGCGGCACGAGCATCACCACAAGCAGCGTGAGAATACCGAGCATGATGCTTACGGAAAGAAGAAAATCCAGAAGGAAGGTGGGCATTGGAATGATGAGCATGGAGACCACGGCTATGACCCCTATGCCCAAAAGGATGTCGGTTTTCTGCATCCACCCCAGGTTGTCGCCTAAAAGTGATCCTCGTGTTTCCGCCGCCATCAACCCCACCTCGTCCGCTTACATGGCCCGCCGAACGCCGCGCTTGCGGTACAGTTCGGCGTATATCATTGTTACCGCGTAAAAAAGGTCCTCGGGAATAACGTCGCCAACCTCGAGGCGCCGGTAGAGCTCCTGCGCCAGGGGACGGTTCTCCACCAGCATTACATCGTTGTCGCGCGCGACCTGGCGGATGCGAAGCGCCATGCTGTCGACCCCCTTTGCGATCACCATGGGCGCATCCATGATGTTGTTGTCGTACTTAAGCGCCACCGCGAAGTGCGTAGGGTTGGTCACCACGACATCCGCCTTGGGGACCTCGCGGATCATGTTCTTTAGAACGTTCTCGCGCTGCATCTCGCGAAGGCGCGCGCGAATGTACGGGTCCCCGGCGGTCTCCTTCATCTCCTCCTTTAGCTCCTGCTTCGTCATCTTTAGGGAGTCGATGAATTCGCGTTTCTGAAAGATGTAGTCCGGAATCGAAAGGACCAGGATGATCGCCGCGGCCCAAAGTATGATCTTGAGGGCCATGGTCCCGGTAATCCTGAGGGCCATGGCGATAGATACATCAGGCGTTTTGAGTATCTCGTCGTAATCGCTCGCTATGATGAGATAGGCCACAAACCCTATTACAATCACCTTGAACATCGACTTGAACAGATTCATCGCCACCTGTTTTGAGAAAAACACCTTGCGCATCATGGTGGCCGGGTCGAACTTGATCTTGGACGGGTCGAATTTCAATGGATGTGTCGACACCTGAAAGCCGACCTGCACCACGTCTCCGAGAAAGGCGGCGATGCTTACCCCGATAAAAAGCGGCAGGAGTATCTTTGCCGATTCCATCGACACTTTATAAAGCTCGATCAGCGCGCTCCGTTCGGTGAGAGAGAAGCGCGAGAACGACGACATGTAATGCCTGGTCATGGCCGCGATCGAATCGTATATCCATGAGGCGAAGAAGAAGATGATGAGAAAACCGAATATGACCACGACCGCCTGGGGCAGCTCCTGGGTCTTGGCCACCTGGCCCTTTTCGCGCGCCTCCCGGAGCTTTTTTTCGGTTGGCTCCTCGGTCCGACCCTCGTCCTCGGCTGCGAAGCGCTGCAGGTCGAATCGGAAGCCGGCCGGATACAGGAACGGTTCGGGCGCGTACAGAACGCCTATGTTCGTTTCTTCGGTCATCAAACCCCTATTTTCACACCACGACACGAAATCGATACGGCTTCCCACGGCGAAGCTCACGCGGGCCAGTACACAAGCACCTTGTATATAAACCTGAACGTCCGGTCCAGCGACACCGACATCACCCTTACGACGAGCGGGGCGATGGCAAGCATCACCCCGAAGGCCACCATTATCTTCAACGGAAAGCCGAGCATCATGATGTTCATCTGCGGCGCGGCCTTGGAGAGCACACCCATGCTTACCGACACCAGAAAAATTGTCGCCACCACCGGGATGGATATTTTAAGCGCAACCACGAACATGCCGCTGAACACGTATGCCACGTGTTTCATCAGAGGGCCCGTCGTCCCCTTCCCGAGGGATAGGAGCGGCGCGAGCTCGAACGACTTGTACACGGCCCTCACCAGAAAATGATGCCCGCCGATGGCGAGGAATACGAGCATACCTATCAGGTTCTTTAGCTGTCCCACCAGCGGTATGGAGACCTGGGCCAGGGGGTCGAATACCTCGTTGATCCCGAAACCTATCTGCACCGCGAAGAATTCACCGGAGAGCTGGAAGGCCGCCACGATCACCGAGACGAGAAAGCCGATATATATGCCGATCCCGACCTCTTTTAACACCAGAAGGGCGTAAAGCCCCATGTTCCCGGTAAGCGAGTATCCGTTCCGGGCGACCACCGGGAAGATGACGAGAGTGACCAGAAAGGCGAAAAGCGCCTTTATCCTGAAAGGGATAACCCCACTCGAAAAAAATGGGGCGATTATCATCATCGAACTCATCCTCATCATGATGAGCAGGAATACCTGGAAGTGGTAAACGAAGTATTCCATGCTATCCCGCCCCGATCTTCGATATCATAAGGAACAGGTTTTTCGTATAGTTCACCATCGTGTGTATTATCCACGCCGCAAGCAGTATGAACGTAACGAAGATCGCCACGATTTTCGGGACGAAGGTAAGAGTCTGCTCCTGGATCGAGGTGGTGGTCTGAAAAATCGAAATCACCAGACCGACGAGCATGCCGACCCCCAGAAGCGGCGCCGAGACGATCATGAGGGTCATGAGCGCCTCCCTCAGGAGCTTGATGATCATTACGTCAGTCACGTTTTTTCCCCCCGGCGCAAGTCATCATCCGAACGACCTCACAAGCTCGTGGATGAGAAGGTTCCAGCCGTCCACCAGAATGAAAAGCACAAGCTTGAACGGCAGAGATATCATGACCGGCGGCAGCATGATCATGCCCATGGCCATGAGCGCGCTCGCGACCAGCATATCTATGACAATGAATGGGATGAAGATGTACACGCCGATCTCGAAGGCCCTTTTAAGCTCGCTTATCATGAAGGCCGGAACAAGGCAGTAATTCGGAACGTCCTTTTCGCTCTTTGGCCGCTCGAGTTTCGCAAGCTCTATGAAAAGCGCTATGTCCTTTTTCCGCGTCTGTTTGAACATGAACTTGCGCAGAGGCTCCATCCCCTGCTCGTAGAATTTTTCATTGGAGATGCTTCCTTTGAGATATGGCTGCAGCGCCTTCTCGTTGATCTCGGTAAAGGTGGGGGCCATTATAAAGAAGGTCAGAAAGATGGAAAGGCCCACTATGACCTGGTTCGGCGGCATCTGCTGGAGCGAGAGGGCCCGCTTTACGAAATCCAGCACGATCACCACCCGCGTGAACGAGGTCATCATCATGGCGATCGCCGGAGCCAGGGTCAGTATGGTGAGAAGGAAAAGCATCTGGAGCGAGAGCGCGACCTCGCGCGGACCGGTCGCCTCGCGTATGTCGAAGGCTATGCGCGGTATCGGCATCCGGACGCCGCCCGCCTCCTGCGCGAAAATGAGCGCGGGCGCCAGGATGAAAACGGCGGCGAGAGCCGCGATAATTAACCTATTCCTCATCGTCCATACCGTTCAGCTTTCTCAGTCGCTCGCGCTGGCGAACGATGTAATCCATCCTGTCGCCCCGGTCTCCGTCCCCGCCCGGGGCGCGGGGGCGCGTCCTACCCGACGAGGGCATTGTCCTTTCGATTATCCTTCCAAGCCGGGTCGCCAGGAACTCCTGAAACCCGCCCGACTGCGCCGGTGCGCTCCTTGTCGCCATGAGGCGTATGCGGTCCACTTCGTCCTTATCCTTGATCTCCATAATCAGGTTTATGCTGTTGTCCGTAACGCCGAGCAAAAGCACACGCCCCGCGAGGTCCACCACTTGAAGGTACTTGTTCGGCCCCATAGGCGACACCAGCAGCGTCTGGACCCCGGCGCTCCCCGGAAGCTGAATACCGGCACGCCTGGTGACAAACCTGAAAAAGTAATAAAATCCGCCGACCAGCATCCCGATAACCAGGAGCGTTTTGATTATCGTCCACGCGTAGGACTCCTCCTCCACGGTGGGCTCCTCGTACCGATACAGGTCCCCGGCCCCCTCGCCCTCCACGGCTTTTTCCTTGTTTTCGATCGGAGGGGGCGCGTCCGTCGCCCGCTCCGCTTCGGCGGCCTTTCGTACATCCTCCGCGGCCTTCTCGGCCTTCGCTCCACGGGCGGCTTTTTTTTCATCCACCGCGGTCGTCTTCGGGCGCTCCCGCGCGGCATCCGCTTCGTGCATGGGACATAATCCAAAAAGCACGCAAAAAATAATAAGGCCCACAAGCCACGCCCAGGCCCCCCGAGGCACAGAAATCGCGACCCTGTCCAAACGCTCCCTCATTATGTCTCTTTAATCCCCACGTTTTTACCCCTCACGCGGCCGGAACGGGTTCCCTCATTGCATTTTGTTCAGCCGCTCGGCGGGGCTCACTATATCGGTAACGCGGACGCCGAAATTTTCGTCTATGACTACGACCTCTCCCTTGGCGATGAGCTTGCCGTTTACCAGGAGATCGACCGGTTCGCCCGCAAGCTTGTCGAGCTCTATGATGGAGCCCTCTCCGAGGCCCAGGATGTCCTTGACGAGCTGGCGGGTCCTTCCGAGCTCCACGGTCAGGGTCATCGGCACATCGAGCAACAGCCCGATGTTGCCGCTTACCCCGGAGGGAAGCCCCTCGCCCAACGGCGGGAATTTGACCGGGCTAATGCCCACCTGGGCCATCGGCTGCTGGGCCATCCCAACCGGCTGCTGGGCCGCGTAATGCTGCGGGCCCGGCATGGCCTCGGCAGCCCCTCCCCTTGCCAGGTCGGACGCCATGGGCGCTTCCATTATATGGTAGAACTTTGAGTTGAGTATCCCCTCGATGCTGATATTGTAGGTTATCTTCGCCAGCTCGCCCCCCGGAGGCAGACGGAGGTCGGCCGCCCCTGCCGCCACCGAAAGCGCGGGCGGGGTCGTGTTGATGGGGCGGCCCATCCTGTCGGCGAACTGGTTGGCCGAGGAGGACAAAAGCTGGCTGACGAATTCCTGAATGGTGCTTTGATGCGCCTCGGTGAGGTCGGCCGGCGGCGTCCCGGATTCGTCCCCCATCATGAGCGAGGAGATCACTCCGGCGTCGTTGGAGCTGAAAAGGATGAGATTCCGTCCGTTCAGGCTGCCGGAGTAGCCCATCGCCACCTGCACGTACTGCCGGCCGAAATCGGCGCGGACCGCGTCCGGCCCTTTGAGCTCGACCGTCGCGTTGGTGATCTTTACGTTCTTCCCCAGATAGGCCGAAAGCGACGGCGCCGCGACCGCCATGGCGCGGTTGAGGGCGTCGGCAAGGGAATCGCGTTCCACCGGAGAGAGCGAACCGGCCCCCATCGCCATGTCCACGGCCGGGCCGGCCGCCGGAGACGAGAGCATATCGTCCGCGCCCTGCAACAGGGCATCAATTTCATCCTGCGATAACGAGCCGTCACCCATGGTTTCCTCCTGAAAAATCCGGGGACATCAATTGACCACTATCTCCTTAAAATACACTTCTTTGATCTTGCCGGCGATCAATATCACGTTTATATGCGCCTTTATCTCCTCCGAAAGGCCGATTATCTCCTCGACGGAGTCCATCTCCTCATAGGATTTGGCGCGGAGAATTATGTTGATGATGTGCTGTATCTGCACCGTCCGCTGAACCAGCTCCTGGTTGATCTCCGGGTTGTTCTCGTAGCCGAGAGATACGGTAATCTTGGCGAAATGGGGTTCGGGATCCCTCGTGGTCGTCGAAAACGCCGGCAGGTCGAAATGCGCAAGCGGAGCCGGAGGCGGAGCCACGACTATATCCTGCTCCCTTTCGTACTTCTTCTCCTGCATGTACTTCGTGACGAGAACCGATATGCCGATCATCAGGAAGACAAGCAGTATCGCCCCGACCACATAGAGCAGGATCTTGACGATCTTGGAAACGTCGGCCCGGGAGCCCGCGGAGGCCTCTTCGGTCCGACCGCCCTCCTCCTCGTCCATCTCGTCGACACTTACCCTTTCGTCGTCACCCATATATTCTCCTCGTCATACCCGCTACCGGCACGCGGGGCCCTCTCCTCCGCAATCGCGGAGAGTATCAATTAATTTCATGGATAAATTCGCGCATTTTGTTGACACTGTACCATATTAATTCAAAAATGTCAATTAATTTATAATTATGTCTCCATGCGTCGGCGGCATTCAGCGCCATTCCTCGTCCGGCAGCGGCCGCTTGATTTCACGATGAGAACTCTCCTCGAGTCCCTTTTCCTTTAAAATGACTATCTCGACGCGCCGGTTATAGGCCCGCCCCTCCGGGGTATTGTTGTCGTCTATCGGGCGGTACTGCCCGAAGGCCACCGCCGAGAGCTGGCGGGGATTCAGCCTCTCCTCCTCGGTAAGGTGGCGGAGCACGTTGACGCTTCGGGCGGAGGAAAGCTCCCAGTTGGTCTCGAAGCCCTGGCGCACCCCGCCCGGCGGAATGGCCCTGTCGTCGGTATGCCCCTCAATCCTCACGAAGTTGCTTACGCTCCTCACTATTCCGCCGACCTTTCTAAGCACCGGCTTTATCTCATCCCGTAAACGCGCGCTCCCCGTGTCGAAATACGAATCGCCCGAGAGGGTTATGACAAGGCCGCGTTCGTCCTCCCGCACGCGGACCATCTTGGACTGAATCTCCGGCTTGAAGACCTCCTCGGCTTTTCGAAGAGCCCGCGAGAGCTGCTTGGCCCGCTCGGTGGACGGCAGCGACATCATGTTGTGGCCGAGCTCCATAAGGCGCCCCTTGGACATCGAGGCCCCCCCCTCCATGAGGCCAAGCGCCCCGCGGAAGGAGGTTATCGTCATCTGCATCTCCTCCTGGCTTACCGTGGTGACATCGCCCATCATAACGATGAAAAAGGTCATCATGAGCGTGTTCATATCCGACATGGTGACCATCCATCCGGGCGCTCCCTTGCGCTCGGATTTTTTGATCTTTTTGGCCATTACTCGCCGACCTCCTGCGAGATCGCCTCGCGTTCGGCCGGGGGCAGAAAGGAGACCAGCTTGTCCTTTACGATTCGCGGGTTATCCCCGGACTGTATGGAGAGCACCCCCTCTATCATGATCGATTTAAGCAGAACCTCCTCGCCGGTGCGCAGATCGAGCTTGGTGGACACCGGAAGGAGAACGAGGTTAGCCATGATAGCGCCGTATAATGTAGTGATAAGGGCGACGGCCATATAGGGACCGATCATCGCACGGTCCTCGAGGTTGACGAGCATGAGAATGAGCCCCATGAGGGTCCCTATCATACCGAAGGCCGGAGCATAGTTGGCCCATTCGTCGAACATACGTTTGTTGCTGTCGTGGCGGGCCATCATGTTTTCGAGCTCAGTCTCCATGATCCTGCGAACGAGTTCGGGGTCGGTGCCGTCAACCACGAGTTGGATCCCCTTGCGGAGAAACTCGTCGTCGAGCTCGTCCAGGTCGTCCTCCAGCGCAAGAAGCCCCTCGCGGCGCGCCTTCTCGGAGAAAGACACAAGGGTGATGATGAGCTCGCCCGGGTTGTATTTCTGGGTGAACAGGGCGATCTTCATGAAATCCCATATCTTCAGGATACGGGCCAGCGGAAACGCGACAAGCATGGCGGCTATGGACCCCCCGATCGTAATCATTACGGAAGGCGGGTCCCAGAATAAAATCAGGCTTCCCTTGGCGAAAATAACGCCGAGAATCAGGAAAACCGAGCCGCTTATAAGACCTATTATGGTTGCTATGTCCATACAGACACTCCGCTATGAGTCCAGATTGCACCTGCGCCCAAGAGACGCATCCTCTTTAGTTTATCGGCCTTTGCGGCCAATTATTGAAGCATACGAGACGGCGATTCGAATTTATTTTTTTACCCCCCACGGAAGCGCGAGGCCTATTCCACGTCGCGGCTGAAAAGCGACCGAAAGTAGGCCCGAATCATCGCAAGCACCTCGTCCACCGGTTCCGCGACCACATACTTGTGCTCGTTTGTAAGTGTAATGACCGTATCGGGGCGCGACTCGATGAGCTCTATATGGTTCGGATTCAGAATGAATTCCTCCCCGTTCAAGCGGTGAACGCGTATCATTTTACCTCCTTGGCCTTCGGTCGAGAAGGGCCAGGTGTGCCTTCAGGCCTGCTTTTCGAACCGACTTTTCCGAACAGCCTGGCTCGCTACTGTCAATTATCGGCATGTCCAGGCGGGAGAACAAGTCCTCCAGCCACAACTTGGCTGCAAGAAACTGGCCGTTGGTAAAATATTTCCTGCCTTCCCGGTCGATCATATACCCACTCGCCCTTCTGATGGCGTGGAATTCCATGGATTCGGGAGACGAGAATCTCGCGCACATCTCGGCGTAGCGCGCGTGCCGGAGCGTGCCGCGAAGGTAGTAGGTGCGACGAAAAGCCAGGTCGTTTCCGGCCAGGGCAAGCGAGCTTATGGGGCATCCCAGGGCGAGCGACACCGCCTGTGTGGTGACGATGCTGCCTGTCGCCACGTATCCCAGGCCCTCCCCGGCCTCCGCCCATAACTCGTCGTACTGTCCGCCCCGAAGCATCCAATTATAAAAAGATATGTCCCCATTCCAGGACCTCAGGGTGCTGTGCGCAATGCAGCTAAAAGCCAGAAGATGCATTGAAGCGGTATCGATGCAGTCGAAAAATCCCGCCGGAGTCGTTTCGCACGAAATGACGAACCCGGGGCGGATACCCCGCTTTACAAGGGGCCTGAGGGCCATGTCGGTCGCTATAACCGCGAGCTCGCGCCTGCCGCCATATTTTTTAAGGGCATCGAGGTCCGCCGCGAGCGATGGGCCGGCGCCCACGATAACGATATGGCGGTCCGTTAGAAGGCGCACCACCCTGTCCAGGCCGCCGAAACGCCTAATATACGGCATATTCTTCCGAAGGTTGTGGCGAAAGGCGCGGTATCGCTCCTCACCTATCCCCCGGTTTATTTCTTTGAACAGTTCATCCCTGTCCATCTCATATCCCCGCGCGTTTGGGATCAGCAGACCCCGGCAAGCGCCGAAAATTGAATTTCCGCGCCGAATCTCCGATAGATCGCAATAAATTGAAACAAGTCATATTTTTTAATTGATTTAATTTGTATATAAAAATACAGTGTCATTCGTTGAATTGGTACTGGTGTTATCGCCGGTCCGGCTTTTAACGTTTCGTCCCGCCATGCGGGGTCCGACAGAGGCCGCCTTGTGGTAATTCCACCATACTGATCCATAGACCACTTTCTCTTTATATACAACGGGCACCCTGTATAGTGCCCGTTTTTCTTTATTCGGTCCGTGCGTCATCGATCAGGGTCGAAACCTTCACCAGCTCGAAACCGCGCCCGCGAAGTCCGGCTATAATTTCCGGCAGCGCCTCACAGGCGGCGCTCCCGTCGCCGTGCATATGGAGCAATACGATAGAGCCGTTCTGCGCTCCCGCGAGCACTGACTTCGCCACCTGCGCGCCCGATACGTCCTTTCGGTAATCGTCGGCGGCGACGTCCCACAGGACGGTATGGAGGCCATGACGCGCGGCGATATTGTTAACAGTCATATTGGTGCTCCCA
>MVZN01000052.1 GCA_002069125.1 Spirochaetes bacterium ADurb.BinA120 | reverse complement strand
CGGGAATTTCCAGAAAAATGCCTTCACTATCTGTAATCCACCAGGATGCGGATGAGCTTCTTGCCGTAACCGCCAGATCCGTCATCGGAAGTGATTCTAATTATATACAACCCGGGCTTTACTACTCTTCCACTATTGTTCCTTCCGCCCCAGAGGATCGTGGTAGCAGCATAACTTCTATCAAAGACTAAATCACCGTTGATATCAAATATCTGTATTCTGTTCTGAATAGCGGTAGGCAATTGATCGATTGTAAGTGTCCCGCGTGCGGGATTGTAGGGCACGGGGTAGGCCCTCACCCCGCTCATGTCGAGCGCGAGGGCGCCCGAGCACACGACGCAGCACGCGCACATCATCACAATAATGGTTTTGATCGTGTTTTTCATGCGGGACCCGGCCGACGGAATCTCTTTTGCTACCCTTAAAACGCCTAAGACAACGTGCCTAAGCAAACCAGAGCGGAAGGGTCAGGTCAAGAAATTATTTTCCTGTACGGCCGCGATGGGAAAAATTTATTTGTTTTTGATGTCATAGAGCGCCAGGTGAGCCTCCTCGACCACGCTCTCTATGGTGAGCTCCAGTTCGCCCTCCGCCGGCAGGGAACGGCCGCCGATTTCCGCGTGCAGAAAGAACTCGATATTGCCCGCCGGGCCCTTTATGGGGGAGCGGCAGAGGCCGCGGAAGCCGATTCCACGGAACGCGAGATCGGGAATGAGGCGCGCGAGGATTTCCGCGTGTTTCGAGGCGTCCCGCACCACACCTTTCTTGTGCTCCCCCCTGCCCGCCTCGAACTGCGGCTTGACGAGGAGCACCCCCTCGGCCGGCGAGAACGCGCCGACCATGGCGTCCGCGACCCTTGTAAGGGATATAAACGAAAGGTCGGCCGTCACCAGATCGACAGCGCGCTCGAAGCTCTCCCGCGAGAGGTTTCGGGCGTTCGTCCGGTCCATCACCACCACTCGATCGTCCATGCGCAGGGCGTAATCGAGCTGGCCGTAGCCCACGTCGACGGCATAGACCAGCGCCGCCCCGCGCCGAAGCAGGCAATCGGTAAAGCCCCCGGTGGAGGCCCCCAGGTCGGCGACGATCCTGCCGCGCGCGTCTACGCCGAATGCCTCCAGCGCACGCTCCAGCTTCTCGCCACCCCGGCTGGCATAAGCGGAGCCCGGCCTCTCGACACGAACATCCTCCGAGCCCTTGATAAGGCGTGAGGGTACGCGGACGGTCTCGCCATTTAGGCGCACCCAGCCCGCTATGATCTCACGTTTAGCCTTTTCGCGCGAGCTCGAGAGCCCTTTTTCAACCAGATACGCGTCTAACCGAATGCCGTTTTTCATCGATGTTACGCACTTTGAGGGCCCTGAGTATCTTTCGGGCTATTGAATGCGGGTCCAGGCCGTACAGATGAAAGAGCTCCAGCATGGAGCCCTGCTCCACGAAACGGTCGGGGAAGCCTGCGGCGAAGAGCATGCGAGACCTAAGCTCGCGGTTCAAGCGGAAGAGGATGTGCTCGCCGACGCCTCCGGAAACGTAGCCGTTCTCCAGCGAAACGAAGAGGCGCGTTTCCGCAACGGCCTTTTCGATCCTCCTCATGTCGAGCGGCTTGAGGGAGAGGAGGTTCAGCACCGTGGCGGAAAAACCGCTTTCCTTAAGCAGGGCCGCGGTCTCCAGCGCCACGGACACCATGTCCCCGGCGGCAATAAGCGCGACATCCCTCCCCGTGGACAGCCTCTTCGACCTTCCCGCCTCGAACCGTTCGTGGGCCGAGAAGTCCACACATCCGGATCGATCGCTTCCCCTGGGAAAGCGGATCGCCACGGGCCCAGTGCCGTGCTCGGCGGCAAAGTACAGCATGTCCCTGAGCTCCGTGCCGTTTGAGGGGGTGAGATAGATGAAGTTCGGGATATTCCTTATAATTCCGATGTCCGACAGGCCGTGATGGGTCTCTCCGTCCTCCCCGACGATCCCCGCCCTGTCGATGAGCAGGCGGACCGGTTGTGCGGAGATGGCCACGTCGTGGATTATCTGGTCCACCGCCCGCTGGAGAAAGGTGGAATAGATCGAGACGAAAGGCTTGAACCCCTTGGCGGCGAGAGCGGAAGCGAATGTCACCGCGTGCTGCTCGGCGATTCCGACGTCGAAAAATCTTCCCGGGGCCTGTTTTTCGAACTCGTAGAGCCCGGTGCCCATCTTCATGGCCGCCGTAACGGCGACAACCCTCCTGTCGCGCCGCGCAATCTCGGCCAGGGTTCTGCCTACGATCTCGGAGTAGGCCAGGGAGTCCCTTTTCGCCGTTTTCCCGGTCTTTCTGTCGAACGGGCCGACTCCATGAAAGACGGCCGGGTCTTTTTCGGCCGGGCCGTAGCCCTTGCCCTTGCGGGTGATAACGTGGACCATTTTCGGCCCGTTGTCGATGTCCTTTACCCCTTTTAGCACCTCTATGAGCAGGGGCAGATTATGCCCGTCAACCGGGCCGAAATAGCGTATCCCCAGTTCCTCGAAGAAACTTCCGGGCACAAAAAAGCCCTTTACCCTCGCCTCCTGTTTATAGATAAAATCGTAGAGCCTCCTGCCGTAGCGGGGTATTTTTCTTATGATGGCGTACGAACGCCTGCGCAGGCGGTTGTATAGCGGCGCGGTTATCATGCGAATGAGATACTCCGACAGGGCGCCCACGTTCTTGGAGATGGAGTGCTCGTTGTCGTTGAGGATGATGATGATGTCCTTTTTAAGGTGGCCGATCTGGTTGAGCGCCTCGAAGGCCATGCCCGCGGTCATGGATCCGTCGCCGATTATGGGGATGATCTTGTATTTTTCGTGCCGCAGGTCCCTGCCCACCGCCTCGCCCAGGGCGAGCGAAAGGCTCGTGCTGCTGTGCCCGGTGTTGTAGGTGTCGAAAGGCGACTCCGATATCTTCGGGAAGCCGCTAAGCCCTCCGAGCTTTCTTAGGCTCGCGAATTCGGCCGCGCGTCCCGTAATTATCTTATGGGCGTAGCTCTGATGCCCGACGTCCCAGATGAGGCGGTCGGTGGGCGTATTGAATACGTAATGGAGCGCCAGCGTCAGTTCGACCACGCCCAGAGAGGAGGCAAGATGCCCGCCGTTTTTCGACACGGCGTCGATGATCATCTCGCGGATCTCGCCGGCGAGGTCGCCCAGCTCCGAGGCGTTCATTTTTCTTATTTCGGACAAACGCTTCATAACGCGGTTGGATCCGCCTTCAGGCCGCGGCGCCGCTAGACGCCGAACGCGGTCCCATACATCACTTCCACATCCTTAGGGTTGTTTCGTCCATACAAATAATACGAGTCATTTTACAAGCATTATTCTCTCCACGGAAACCGCCCTGCCCTCGTTCGAAAAGCGGAAAACGGCGCCGCAAAGCCTTTCATCCCCCGTGGCGACATCGTACTTTATCTTCGTCTGCCGAAGAAAGCGCAGCACGGACTTTTCCCGGTCCATGCCGATGACCGAGTTGAACGATCCGCTCATGCCTATGTCGGTAATATAGGCCGTACCGCCCGGCTGTATCTCCTCGTCGGCGGTCTGAACATGGGTGTGGGTCCCGAACACCGCCGAAGCCCTGCCGTCCGCGTACCAGCCGAAAGCCCTCTTCTCCGATGTGGCCTCCGCGTGAAAGTCCACAATTAATATATCGGCCTTCCCGGAGACGTCCAGAAATATCCTGTCGAAGGCTCTGAAGGGGCAGTCCAGCGGCGCCATGTGCACGCGCCCCATGAGGTTTGCCACACAGACCCTTACGCCGCGAGCCCCGGCCTGGTATATGCCATGGCCGCGGCCCGCCACTCCTTCGGGATAATTCCCCGGACGAAGAAGGCGCGGCTCGATGTCGATGATCTTTTCGACGTCCTTGTTGTCCCACACGTGGTTACCGGTGGTGACCACATCGATGCCGAGCGCCAGAAACTCCTCCATAAGCGCGGAGGTGAGGCCGTTACCGCCGGCGGCGTTCTCGCCGTTGGCGATCACGAAATCGACATTAAAGCGCTCCCTTAGCGCCGGAAGCAGGTCCCGCACGGCGTTGCGCCCGGGCTTTCCCACGATATCGCCTATTGCGAGGATTGTGAATGGCGTATCCATCACCGTGCGCCCCGCGGGTCACTTGGCGTATTCGACGATACGCGTCTCGCGAATTACCGTGACTCGGACTATGCCCGGGTATTTCAGTTCGGACTCTATCTTCTGCGCTATTTCGCGCGCGAGAATCTCGGCCCGCTCGTCGGTGACGAGGTCGTTCGCCACCAGAACCCTTAGCTCGCGGCCGGCCTGGATGGCGTAGCACTTGTCCACCCCCTTGAATCCGGAGGCTATCGCCTCAAGATTTTCGAGCCGCTTGATATAGGTGTCCAGGGACTCGCGCCGCGCCCCGGGTCTCGATGCCGAAATGGCGTCCGCCACCTGAATGAGCACGGCCTCGAAGCTTTCCGGCTCCTTGTCGAAATGGTGCGAGGCGATGATGTTGAGAACCTTCTCGGATTCGCCGAACTTGCGCGCCATCTCGGCCCCAACCACGGCGTGCGCTCCCTCGCCCTCGACAATGCTTCCCTTGCCTATATCGTGCAGAAGGCCCGATCGTTTTGCGAGCATCACATCCAGTTGCAGCTCACCCGCCATGATGCCGGCGAGATTGGCGACCTCCTTGCTGTGCGAGAGCACGTTCTGGCCGTAGCTGGAGCGGTAGCGCAGCTTGCCCACATGGTAAAGCGCCTCCCTGGAGAGTCCGGGAATTCCAAGCTCGAAGGCGGCCTTCTCGCCCTCCTCCAGCATGTTCTCCTCCAGCTCCTGGGTGACCTTCTCTACGACCTCCTCGATACGGGCGGGATGTATCCGCCCGTTCTGGATGAGCCGTTCGAGCGAGAGCCTCGCTATTTCGCGGCGTACAGGGTCGAAGCCCGATATCACCACGACCTCCGGCGTATCGTCGATTATCATATCGACTCCGGTGAGGTTCTCCAGAGTGCGGATGTTGCGTCCCTCCCGGCCGATGATGCGGCCCTTCATGTCGTCCGATGGGAGCGACACGGTGGTGATGGTGCACTCCGAGGTGAAATCCGAGGCGTTGCGCTGGATGGCCGACAGCACCACCTCCTTGGCCTTTTTTTCGGCTGTGCGCTTGGCCTCCTCCTCTATCTTGTTGATCAATTTGATCGATTCGAATCTTACTTCGTTTTCAAGGTTCTTCAGCAACAACTGCTTGGCCTCCTCGGTGGTGAGCCCCGAGATTCGCTCAAGCTCCTTTTTGTGCCGTTCCTGTTGGCGGTTTAATTCTTCTTCTTTTTCCTGATTTTCAAGCTCCCGCGCCTGCAGGGCCTTCTCCCTTTTTTCGAGCTGGTCCGATTTGCCGTCGAGCGATTCCTCTTTCTGAACAAGGCGTTTTTCGATGCCCTGGAGCTCCTGACGCCGCTCGCGCATCTCCTTTTCAAAAAGGTTCTTCTCCTTGAGAAGCTGGTCTTTCGCCTCGATGAGCAGCTCCTTGCGTTTCGCCTCGGCATCCCGAACCGCATCTTGCACCAGGCGGTGGGCGCGCGCCTCGGCCGAGGTGAGCTTCACCCTGCCGATATACGCTCGTGCGAGAAATCCCGCGGCCCCCGCGACCGGGAGTGATAAAATCAGGAGGAGTGTCGAAATACTCATAACGATCCTCCCCTGTACGTGTTGTTATCCATCTTCATATTTTAAAGCCCTTTTAAAAACCTTCACCGCAAAGAGGCGGCGCCGGCTTGCGACTGCAACTGTGTAAGCAGCGCAAGGTTGACTATTTCTTCCACCGTCGCCGCCCTCGAAATATCGTTGTACGTCCTGCCGAGCCCGTAAATGACCGGTCCTATGACCAGGGCGCTGCCGAAACGCTGGATCAGCTTTACGCCTATGTTGGCGCTGTCCAGATTGGGAAAAACGAGCACGTTCGCCCTTCCCTCCACCGGGCTGCCCGGCGCCTTGGACTTCGCGACATCCGGAGACAGGGCCGCGTCAAGCTGGAGCTCTCCGTCCGCCACGATCTCCGGCATGCGCTCTCTCGCGCGCGCGGCCGCCAGACGCATTTTGTCCACCGATCTTCCCGCGCCGCTCCCCCTGGTCGAATAGGACAGAAAGGCGATCCTGGGGCTCATTCCAAGAAAGCGCCGCGAGAACACCGCGGCCGCCTCCGCTATCTTGCACAGCACGCCGGCGGTCGGGTCGGGGTTCACGACCGGGTCCGCGATAACGTAAATCCCATCGTCTCCTTCCCGCGCCGTAACCACGCTGAAAGCGGTGACCACCCCTACCCGCCGATCGGCCTTGATGACGCTGATGCCAGTCCTAAGGATGTCGGCCGTCGTGGTGCGCACGCCGCCGATGAAACCGTCCACAATACCCAGCCTGAGCATAAGCGCCCCAAGCACCACCGGATCGCGCATGGCCCTGTCGAGGATCTCGCCCTCCAGGCTTCCAAGCCCACGGGCCCGCCGGTACTCCTCGCGATATCGCGCGTCGGCCGTAAGCTCGTTCCCGTCGAATATCGTTATCACTCCTCCCGGCCCGGCCTTGTGTCCGGCGACGCGTTCTAAAATCGACCGATCTCCAAGCATTACGGCCCTGCCGATCAAACCATCGCCGGCGAGTCGCAGCACCGCCTCGAGCACCCGCGGATCATCCCCTTCAGGGAAAACGACGCTCCGGGGATTTGCCTTCACCCGGTCGCTCAATCGAGTTAGAATCGCTTCCTCCGATTACGCGGTTTTACTTCCGGCCGGAGAACCGATGCTGGAGCATTTCGTTGACGAATTGGGGGACCAGAGAGGTGATGTCTCCTCCGTAGCTGGCGACTTCCTTTACCATGTTGGAGGAGACGAAGGAATACTCGCTCTGGGCCATCAGAAACACCGTTTCTATGCCGGGAGCGAGCTTTTTATTCATTAGGGCTATCGCGTATTCGTATTCGAAATCGACGATCGCCCTCAACCCTCTGAAAATAAGAGAAACACCCTGGGCTCGGCAGAAATCGACGAGCAAACCTTCAAACGCGACCGTTTCGACCGAACTTCCTTCACAGTGGCAGCAGCGCGAAATCATCTCCAGCCGCTCCTGGACGGAAAAAAGCGGCTGCTTGGCGCTGTTTTTGGCTATGGCGATAATCAACCTGTCGCATATCTGTTTTGCTCTTCCAATTATGTCGAGGTGCCCATTGGTTAACGGATCGAAGGATCCGGGGTATATCCCAATTCGCATAAAAAGTCAACCAGTCCTTATCCGGCTTAAACAAGTAAATACCCGTTAAAATATTTGTCAAGGAATAAGTGCCCGATCGCCCGGCGCTCGCTCAATTTTTTTACAGACCCGCGTATTGATTCCGCCGTCCCGGTGCAAAATAGGTCACCGCTCCCGCGTAGCGTTTACGCCAGTATGCGTTGTCCAGCCGGGCGAACGATACGCGCTTGCCGCTGCTGGGGGCGTGAATGAATGATTCGCCTCCCATGTAAATGCCGACATGGGATATCCTTCCGCCGCTGATGGAAAAAAACACCAGATCGCCCGGCCTGAGCGCCCGGCGCGACACGGGCCTTCCCGAGCGATATTGATCCGCAGTGGCCCTTGGAAGCCGCAGCCCGTTTCTATCGTACACGTACATCACGAAACCCGAGCAGTCGAAGCCGTCCGGTTGCGCCCCTCCATAGCGGTAGGGAACGCCCAGATATCTTTTGGCCGTCTCAACTACATTGGCGCGGCGTCCCTCGGCTAGCGGCCCGGTCCTCGTATACGGGGGTGAACAATATAATCCGAACATCAGGCCGGAGACGAGCAATACCTGGGCGATTTTCCATGGTTTTAGGCAAACAGTCCCCATGTTGTATTGGTCGGCAGTAAAAGGGCATGACTCAAGCCCGCTGTCCGGCGTATGCCATGACCGCGAAGCCTCTCCTTCGTGTGGGGCGTCGCGCCTCAGATTTCGAGACCAGCCGTGTCCATCGAGAGCTGTTCGAGGAATTCGTGGAGTTTCAGTTTGATGGCGTCGGGCGTATCCTCGAAGGCCCCGATGTCGAAAATCGGAACCTTGTATTTCTGGGCGATTTTAAGTGCCTGCCCCGTTCCGCCCTTCTGTTTTCCACCGCCCGTATAGCAGATCACGAAAGCGGACGGCTTTTTTAGGTCCTCGCCCATAATGACATGAGCGTACCGCGCGGCGCATTTTTTCGCGGAATCACCAAGGGTTACCCAGGCCGGATTGAACCCTGAGGCTATGGACATTGCGCGCTCGCTTACCGCGTACAGAGGGGAATTGTTTCCATTGAACCCCCTCCAGGGCAGAAATATCTCCTTTTCGCCCCCGACGGAGTCGCACCCGCGCTCGAAGGCCTGGCTGCACCCTTCGGCGCCGCCGGAACGGAGAACATGACCCTTCGAGGCCATAAAGGCGCCTATCTTTTCAATCATGGCTATAATTGCCGCCTGCGTCTCTCGAGCTCCGATCCCAGCGTATACGATGTTCGATCCACCGTTTCCCATAAGAGCCCCCCTTTCTGAATTCATTATAGCCCAAACAGCGTGAGGTTCCTGTATTATTTTCGGCTTTTTGTATAAAAATCAAAAGGAAGCGGTCGCGTGTGGCCCGAATACCGGAACGGGCCCATGT
This sequence comes from Spirochaetes bacterium ADurb.BinA120, assembly GCA_002069125.1. GTDB lineage: Bacteria > Spirochaetota > UBA4802 > UBA4802 > UBA5368 > MVZN01. The sequence goes on along the minus strand of MVZN01000052.1, from coordinate 14,037 downwards.
ACGCACAAGCGCCCGTTAGTTAAAAAATACTTTACTAAACCCGGGGACTCCGGTTTACACTATGGATTCGCCGCGGTACTTTAAGTGTCACCGCGAGGAGGCTGTGGGCCGGCGTAGCGTTCCTGGCGGCCTCACCCCTCCGGCGGCCGGCTGAAGGCGCGACCTCGCGACGCCGGCTCGGGTTCATGGCGCGCGTTACGCAACCTCCCCCGCTGGAGAGGGCTTTATGCTTCGCGCTCTTTGCCTAACATCCTTCTCCCTTCTTCCAGTTCCGATGGGAGAGGCCAAGCGCCCGGCGGCCCGAATGTAAACGGGTTTTTACATCCTCCGCTCTGCGGAATTTCTCTTGCGGATGGTCTATTTATGTTCATTGGCATCGATATTGGCGGCACCACCATAAAGGGCGTACTTACCGACCGCCATGGCGACGTCCTTTCCTTCGGCAAAACGCCCATCGGCAGGACCGCGCCCGAAATTGAAAACGGTCTGCTCGAGCTCATCCGCTCGCTCTCCGGCTCGCTCGGCCCCAAAGCCTCCACCCTAAAGGCCATAGGCGTGGGCTCGGCCGGTTCCATCGATAAAAAGAGGGGGATGGTGTTAAAAAGCCCCAACATCCCCGCCCTCCAGAGGCTCCCCCTCGTCAAGACAATCGAACGCCATACCGGAGTGCGCGCCTTTCTGGAAAACGACGCCACCGTTGCGGTAATCGGAGAATGGTGGAAGGGGGCCGGGAAAAAATACTCCAACTGGATAATGCTGACACTGGGAACAGGCATCGGCGGAGGCGTGGTTATAGGCAACCGCATCTACACCGGCCAGACGGGAAACGCCATGGAGGTCGGACACATGAGCATCGATTATCGGGGCCGCAGGTGTCCCTGCGGGAGTACCGGCTGTCTCGAGCTCTACGCTTCGGCCACCGGCCTCATGCGCTACGCGCGGGGCATTTTGGGCCAAGGCTCCGGATCTTCGCTAGAGGCGCGAATGAGGGATAAAAAGCTGGACCCAAGGATGATAGAGGAGGAGGCCCTGCGCGGCGACCCGCTGTCCATGCACATCTACACCCAGGTTTCCACCTGGCTCGGCATGGGAGTCGCAAACCTGGTAAACCTCTTCAATCCGCAGGCCATCGTCTTCGCCGGGGGCCTGTCGCGCGCGCACCGTCTGATATTTCCAGTGGTGAAAAAGGTGGTGCACGAGCGCGCGATGGAGGGGCTCGACAAGGGCATACGTTATCTCGTCATCCAAGACCACGAGAAGACGCCCGCGCTGGGCGCCGCTCGAGTGGCCATGGATTCGATAAAAAATTAGCCGGAGGGAAAACGATGGACGCCTTCTTCGCAAACCAGCTTCTGTTCGGGGAGGACATCTTAAACCGCCTGCATATCTTTGCGGGACCCGTACTCGACTATATCATGCTCGCCATTACCGTAATGGGAAACGAGATCTTTTTCACGCTGTTAATTCCAATTATCTACTGGTGCGCCTCCAAGCGCCTCGCCATTCTGGCGGGCGGCTCGTTTTTGATCGGCACCGTTGCCAACGACGCGATCAAGGAGATCTGGAAAAACCCGAGGCCCGATCCCTTGAAACTGGTCCCGAACATAAACGAGCTCAACGAGCGCTACATTCCCAAAAACAGCCCCGGCTTTCCAAGCGGTCATACCCAGTCGGCCGTTGCGTTCTGGGGCGCTCTTGCCTATTATGTGGGGAAAACGCCCTTTGCCGCCGCCTGCGTCGTCATCATCCTCCTCATCGCCTATTCACGCCTGTATTTGGCCGTCCATTTTTTCGGCGACGTATTGGGAGGATTCGCCTTCGGCCTGATCGGCCTCTCACTCTACATAATAGCGGTTGCCTGGATCCGCAAAAGGTATGAACTCTTAAACCGCTATGCGCTCATAGCCGCCGCGACTCTGCTGCCCTATATACTGTTTCTCTTGCTGCCTGGCCATGAACTGGTCAAGGCGCTCGGAGTGCTCTCCGGCTTTCTGGTGGGCGTAATTCTGGAGCGCGAGATCGTCGACTTCCACCCCGCTGCGGCGCTCCCCATGCATCTGGCAAAAATCGCCATAGGTCTGGCCGGAGTCTTCGCCATCCAGATCGGCCTAAAGGCCCTTTTGCCGGGAATAGCCGCATCGAACTACCTTCGATATTGGGTCATGGGTATTTGGGTAACTCTTGCGGCGCCCTGGCTATTCGTCCGTTTCGGCATCACCGGACCTTCGCGATGACTCGCCGCCCCGAGGCCGGTTTTTTATTTGACCGGCCCCTGGCAAAGACCGTATCGTTGCCATGCCTGTTCATTCAATAATCTCCCGGCCCTCGCCGGGGGATTCCCATTTACAAACGAACCGCCCGATTCGGGCGGAAGGAGCGGACCGACCATGACAAAGGAAAGCGCAGGCCGAAGCGCACGGCTCGCACAGCTCAAGGCGAAGGCCCTTAAATTCATCGAGGACTTCTATTCCGGCGAGATCACTTACAAGCGCCTGTCGGGAAAACTCATCAACGCCGCCAAGGTGTTCATCGTCTCCTCACGCAAGTTCATGATCGACGATTGCTTCACCAAGGCGTCCTCGATCGCCTACACCACCATCGTATCCCTCATCCCCACCCTCACGGTGGGACTGACCTTCTATTCCATCTTCGCGGGTGTGAGCGATAAAAAGGAGGAGCTTTTCAGGCGGGTTACGCTCTTTATGGTGGAGCATAACATCAAGCTCAACATAGACCCCATTATAGATTCGATCTCCAGCCTCATCGACAATGCCGGAAAGATTGGAGGCATCGGCGCAGTCATCGTCATCTTTACCGCAACCGCGGTGCTTCGCACCCTGGAAAAGGCCCTAAACGATGTCTGGAAGGTCGAAAAACAGCGCAGCATATTCCTCAAGGTCATTTATTACTGGGCGGCGCTCACCCTGGGCCCCATTATGCTAATCGCCGGCACGACCGCCGCCACGCAGCTATCCTCCTTCTTCTCCGCGCCCAACTACCGCTCCGTTGCCGTCGAGGACGGCAGGGTGTGGCTAGCTGGGCAAAAGGCCGTTGTCGGCGAAACGAGCGGCGACCTCACCCGGGTCGATGCCGTTGCGTTACAGCGCGTCGACTTCGACAACCAGCGGACATTCGAATACGATCCGGCCTTAAAAGCATTCCGCGAGACGGAGTACCGTATCGAGCCCGGCGAGTTCGAAAAGACTGAATTCTCCGACATGCAATTCCTGGGAAAAATCGGCTGGGCGGTGGGCCGCAACGGCGTCATACTGCGAACGGACGACGGGGGGACCTCCTGGCAGCTCGAGAAATGGGGCAATTTCTGGCTCCGGGACATTCACATGCTGGGGCCGAAGAGGGGCTTCATCGCCGCGGACAACGGCCGCCTTTTAAAAACGGAGGACGGGGGCGAAACATGGAAAACCGTGGAATTCGAAAATTTTTCCTCCAACCTGAATTCCATCGCTTTCTATAAAGCGATCGGCGTAATTACCGCGGACCGCGGCGCACTCATTACAACCGCCGACGCCGGCAAGACCTGGAGGCTTTCGTATCTGAGCGAAGCGAGAAAAAAGGGCCGCTGGATCAATCTTAACAGGGCCTTTCTGATAAACGAGCACAACATCTGGGTGGTCGGCGACGAGGGGCTCATCGTAAACAGCACCAACGGCGGTTCCACCTGGGACAACCACCGATTCATGGAGCGCAATTATCATGCGGTCCTTTTCATCAACGAATCCTCTGGGTTTATCGGAGGCGAGAGGGGCACCATTTTGATAACGGGGGACGGCGGCGCAAAATGGACCAGGGTAAGGGTCTCCTCGCCGCGAATCAACGATCTTGCCTCCTTCGCGGGGGGAGTGGTGGCCGTGGGCGACAACGGCACCATGCTGATGTCGGACGCGGAGGGAAAGCGCTGGCAGGGCTCGGAGGGCGGCAGCGCTCTCGCCTTTCTTCTAAACTTCTTTACGCCATTTGTCTTCATCTGGCTGCTTTTTCTGCTCATCTACATCGTCATGCCCAACATCAGGATTCCGTTCAAACCCGCGGCGATCGGGGCCTCCTTTACGGGAGCGGTATGGGTGATATTCATTCTGTTTTTTATCGTATACATAAAGTCATTCGCCAAAGGAACCTTCGCCATATACGGAGGTCTGGCGGCCATTCCGCTCTTTCTCCTGATGGTTTACTCGTCGGCCCTCATCATCCTCTACGGCGCGGAGATCGCCTTTACCCTCATGCACCCGCATACCTATAGAAATCTCAAAAAGGCCCTGTCGGGGAGGCGGGAATATTCCGTGTTCTACGGCATCGCCATTCTGCACCAAGTCTACGCCGGGTTCGAGAAGGGAAAGGGGCCCACCTACATCAAGGACCTCCTGAAGCTTACCGCCAACAAGGTCGACGAGACCGATCATTTCACGGAACTCTTCGTAAGGGAGAAGTACCTGATCGAAACCGGCGACGGCGGGTTTATCCCGGCCAATTCCTCGAAGAACATAAACATGGCCGATGTGGTTGAGCTCATTCACGACGCCGGCCTGTCGATACCCTCTTATGCCCATCCCGAGCCTTTGAAAAAATTCTTCTCCTCGCTTTTCGGCCGCATGCGCAAATCCAACCGCGAGGCGCTCGAGGGAATTACACTGGCTAAGGTGATAGAAGACGCGCGCTGAGGCAATTCGCGGCCATTACGAGAGGGCGTTCTTGAACGGGACGCCCTTTTTTATTCAGCCCCAATCAGCACCGCTTGCCGTAACCGCCGCTTACGTTGAAACGATTAATAAATGTAATAGCCGAACATGAACGGGATGACGATCACCTTCCCTGCGATATCGTCCGGCACCCTTCCGAAATTGCCGGACATGCGGACGGCCCCCACACAGGACGAATCGAGCGGTTTGTTTCCCATGGAGTCCACTATGACCACGTCAAGCACCTTGCCTGTACGGTCCATGGTGAAATACAGTTTTACCTCCTGGTTGGGAATCGCCATGATGCGAAGCCTCCCCGGCGTATAGGCGCTGGTAACCGGATCGTAACCGCGAATGACCGAATTGGCTAAAAGCGGGGGAAACCAGTGGGCGGCGATCTTGTCCTTCATCTGTTTAAAATACCTGAAGTTTTTAAACTTCATGGTGTTGAACGAGAAGCGGCCGTCGTTGGAATAGAAAATGGCGTTTTTACGGGAAAAGCTGTTTTTATCCGGGATGGTGGTGAATTCGCTGTCGCCCTGTTCTCCGAGGACGCTGCCGAAATCCTGTTTCATGAGGGAAAGGACAACCTCGGTGTTCTGAGTGAGCAGCAGTTCCGAGCGGCTGATCGCATCCGCGGAGTGGGTCGCCTGCCGGCCAAGGCGCGCCTTCCCCTTTCGAAGGCGGAAATCGAGCGAGTTGTTCAGCCAGTGGTCGCCCTTCTCGCGGCTTAGATGGCCCTTGGCGGCCGAATCCTTCTCCGAGAGGAGCGTGGATTTCATTGTGACCTTCCGCTCGTCCTCGTTGATGTTGACGATCACATCGCGTCCACCGAAAAGACGGCGCTCGGCCGCGCGACGCGCGGCAAGATAGGCAAAATCGGGAAGCACCAGCGCTGTCATGGCCACCGCATGCAGGAAAAATGAGACGAGCAGAAAGAAGGAGAGGTGTACTTCAACCCGTTTTTCCATGCCTTCGCCGTCACCGCCCATACTTTTCCTTCCTCATGCTATGGCTGACCTCCAAGGGTGCATTCGGTTACATGCCGGAAAGCGGAGAACCGCGGCCAATCCATTGGAAGAGGCCGCGCGGAACAAGGCAATTCGAACAGGAAAGCCACCCTTGAGGTGGCTTTCCCGCGTTCCCGATGGTAAAATATATTATTTGTTCGCCTCGTCTTCAAGCAGTTTTTTACGCTCCTCAATGACCTTCTCGGCGATTTTACCGGATATCGGGTCGTAATGCGAAAATTTCATGTCGAAGGTGGCCTTGCCGCTGGTCATGGCGCGCAAATCGATTGAATAACGCAGCATTTCCGCCAGCGGAACGTTGGCCTTCACCACGGATATGCCGCTATTGTCGTGCTCGTCCTTGGCGCCCATACCGAGCACTCGACCGCGCCTTCCGTTGATGTCGTTTAAAATGTCCCCCATAAAATCCTTGTCCACATATACATCCACCTCCATAATCGGTTCCAGGAGGATTGGACCCGCTGCCTCCATGCCCTTCTTCATCGCCTGGCGTCCGGCGATTTTAAAGGACATTTCGGATGAGTCCACGTCGTGGTAGGAGCCAAAATAGAGTTCCACCTTGATATCGACCACCGGGAACTTGGCGAGCACGCCCTCCTCCATCCCCTCCTTGAATCCCTTTTCGCAGCCTGGGATATACTGCTTGGGGATGACGCCGCCGACAATGGCGTTGACGAACTCGTATCCGCCGCCACGGGGAAGCGGCTCGACACGGATATACACCTCGCCGAACTGCCCGTGGCCGCCCGACTGCTTCTTGTGCCGGTACTGCGCCTCGGCCTTTTTGGTGATGGTCTCGCGGTAGGCCACACGGGGCTCACTGGTAAGCACCTCCAGTTTGTTCTTCTCCCTCATGCTTTTTAAAATCATGTCGAGCTGCATCTCTCCCATACCCGAAAGCACGGTCTGCTTGGTCTCGGCGTTGAACGCGTAGGTGATCGTCGGGTTTTCGTCGGTAATTCGGCCGAGGATCTGTCCGATCTTGTCCTCCTCGCCCTTTTTACCGGCCTCGATGGCGTACGAGAAAACCGGGTTGGGGAGATCGATGATCGGCAGCACCACCGAGTTCTTGGTGTCACAGAGCGTGTCGCGCGTTATCGTCTTTTCCAGCTTGACGATCACGCCGATATCGCCGCATGTGATCTTTGGCATGTCGACCTGTTTGTTGCCGATCATGGTATAGATCTTGGAGATTCGCTCCTTCGAGTTGCGCGTCGAATTGAGCGCCTCGGTGTCGGGAAGCAGCTCGCCGGAAAGCGTTTTCAGATAGGTAAAACGGCCCGCATACTGGTCGATGTAGGTTTTCCATACAACACCGGCGAAGGGCTGATCGCTCCCGCACTTCAGAGTTTTTACGGATTCCCTGTCGCCCATGCCGTGCCCATCGATTTCACGGCCCGTTTCCGGCGCCGGGACGAATGCCCTGATTACGTTTAGAAGATTGCGAATTCCGATGGACTTCATCGAGGAGCCGCAGATGACCGGATGGAGCTTTGCGGCTTTAAGCTGCGTCGTTATTCCACGGCGGATCTCCTCCGTCGTCAGCTCTACGCCCTCCAGAAACTTTTCTATAAGCTCGTCCTCGCCCTCGGCGGCAAGCTCGAGAAGCGAATTGCGCAGGGATTCGGCCGAAGGCTTGAGGTCCGCCGGCACATCGGAGGAGCTGACTCCCTTTCCGTCGGCCTTGGGTACGAGCGCTTTCATCTCCAAGAGGTCAACGACGCCCTTAAGCTCGAGCCCCTCTCCCAGGGGCATGCATAGCGGGGCGACCTTTGCGCCGAGGTGCGATGTAAGGTTGTCGATGGTCTTCTGAAAGCCGGCGCGCTCCTTGTCCATCCTATTTATGAAGATTATGCGCGGGATGTTTTTCTCCGCAAGGTACCGCCAGGCCTTTTCGGTTTCTATCTGAACGCCGTCGACCGCATCGACCACGAGAATGGCCGCCTCGGCGACCTGAAGGGCCGCGCGCGCCTCGCCGATGAAATCCGACATCCCCGGCGTGTCGATGATGTTTATCTTTACGTCATCGAGCTCGACGAAACCGAGCGCGCTTCGAATGGAAATCTGTCGTGTCTTTTCCTCGTCGTCGTAGTCCGATGTGAGCGTGCCGTCCGCGGGATTGCCTATTTTATCGATCTTTCCGCCCATGAGGAGCATGGCGTCGAAAAGGGTCGATTTCCCGGTGCTTCCGTGTCCGAGTATTGCGACGTTGCGAATCTGATCGGTCGTGTATTCCTTCAGCATCCAACAGACCTCCACTGATGTAATGCGGGGCGCGCCCCGCTTATGTAGTGCGGTTGAACGAAAAAGGCGACAGTCGGAGCCGTCGCTTTCAGGTTTCCTGTCAGTCTGGCGAGCCGTCTGATACGCTAAAATGGGCTTGATTTTTTGTAAAGTATTTTTAGTCGGGCCCCGTGTTCACCGACGGTCATCTCCCTACCGGCGAAACGTCGATCGGGCTCCTTCCCACTCGACCCTCAGCGGAAAGCTTTCCATTTTTTAAATCTCCCATCCCGGACAAGTGGGTGACAAGTGAGCCTAAAAGCCGCCTATTCCCCCCGGGCTTCGATGCTAAAATAAAAATTCTATTGTCTTTTTCCCCGCCTCCGCTCTATGGTACACCGATTTGCAGGAGAGGCCCTTATGGTATTCACGCACGAGGCATACGCGCACCGGCCCACCAGGGCCGAGATCTCGACAGGCAACCTGCTCCACAACTACCGCGTCGCCCGCTCGTTCCTGGACCCCGGCGTAAGGCTGATGGCCATGGTGAAGGCAAACGCATACGGGCATGGCATATTGCGCGTTTCGAGGGAGCTTCTAAGCGCAGGGGCAGACTGCCTTGGAGTGGCCTACCTGGAGGAGGCTATCTTTCTACGCGAGAACGGCATCCGCGCCCCCATAGTGGTGATGGGCGCCATCAACACCGAGCAGATACCGCGCTTCATCGAGCATGACGTGGAGATTACCAGCTCCTCGCCCGACAAGAGCCGGGCGATCGCCGCCGCGGCCAGATCAATGGGCCGCACGGCCCTGGTCCATCTTAAAATCGACACGGGCATGGAGCGCATAGGAGTTCACTGGTACAACGCCGAGCGATTTATCGGCGGAACCCTGGAGCTCGAGGGCCTGAAGGTAAAAGGCGTATTCTCGCACCTCGCCAATGCCGAATCCGACTCAGCGCTTACGGAAACGCAGATTGCGCGTTTCGACGCCATCGTGGAGGCCATGGCAAAAAACGGCACGCTTCCGGAGCTCGTGCATCTTGCAAACTCAGCCGGAATCATCAACTATAAAAAAGCGCACTACTCCATGGTGCGGCCCGGGATAATGCTCTACGGATACGACCCCATGGGCCACCGCCCCGGCGTTCTCTTGAACGGCCGGCCGCTTCGGCCCGTCATGGCGCTTAAAACGAAGGTTTCATTCTTCAAGGTGTGTCCCGCGGGGGCCGGCATAAGTTACGGCCACACGTACACGACGCCGCGCCAGACGCGCGTGGTGACGCTTCCCGTGGGCTACGGCGACGGATACAGCCGCCTTCTCTCCAACCGAGCCCAGGTTCTCATTCGAGGCCGGCGATACCCGGTGGTCGGGGCGGTCTGCATGGACCAGACCATGGTGGACATTGGGCCCGACGGCACCGCCTATAACGGCGATGACGTACTTCTTTTCGGCGAGATGGACGGCTCGGCGATTCCGCTGGAAGAGCTGTGCGGCAAGATTGGGACCATCACCTACGAGCTGCTGTGCGGCATAAGCTCGCGGGTTCCGAGGGTGTATGTGGATTGAGGGTTCGGTGAAGCCACTAATCGCGTGACAGATCGTCGCGTATTTTTTCTGAGAGATATACCTTTATAAGGGACTGATACGGGATGTCCTTCCCGCTCGCTATCGCTTTGAGACGCTGAAGCATCGATTCCGGCAGGCGTATGGATATACTTCTTGTGGACGGCTTAAGATTCGGCAGGCTAAGCCTTTCCGATTCAGAAAAATCGATATACTCCGTCGCGTCATGATTGGACCAGAACGCTCGCTCTTCCTTTTCATTCTTAAAATTCGGTTTTTTCTTTAAGGTTTTCATAGGTCTTCCTTTCACGTGTACTCATATCCCTCGCCGAAATGACTCGTATCAGCGATCGCCTGATCGTGAATACGATAAATAAACGGCGTTGCGCGTTCGTTTCTCCTAAAACATAGTACCGCTTTTCACCTGATGAATGTCGATCATCCGAATAGGTAAAAAAGGGCGCGTTGAAAAAAACCTCCTCGCACTCCCAGGAGGACACTCCGTGTTTTTCTAAATTCTTATCGAGATTACCTGAATTCCAATCGAAGCCGGTTATACTGAAAAAATTCGGTTCGTTCATATGTATATGTATGATATATACAATGCCATTAAATGTCAAATCAATATTCCATGTCCCGCTTTTCGCTTTCGCGCGACACGAAACCGGGCCGCCCGCCGCCATAACGGCGCACGGGAGGCTCCGCCTTCGATCATCACGCGGCCCGGCCGGTATGCGTAACCGGCGCGCGGGGCGATTTCATTTTAAATAAATAATGTAGTCGCGGCCGGAATCAATACAGTGGGCGGTGACACCATATATCGCGCGGGACATCCGCCATATGCCGAAGAAACAGTCGAGACGAAGGAGCGCGATGGTGCGTATTCGGTCCTGCCGCTCTCCATGCGCGCGATGGTGTTGCGGTGTATGCAGGCCAGCTCGGCGCAGTACTCCTGGGAGATGTCGTACTTCTTACGCAGGTCGAGCACGATGAAGGCGAAGTCGTGGAAGAAGAAGTCGGGATTGAACATGGGCGTAACCCCTCATCAGGGAGTGAATCTGCCGTATGTTAAATTCGGAATGAATTTATAATGCGTATCATTCGCGGTTATGAGCTTTTCACTGTTCTGTACCGCGGTTGCCGCGATCAGCGCGTCGGCCAGTAGCATGGAGTGACTCAGCGCGTATTCCTGGATGTAAAACATGGCGCGCGAGGAGATATCCGCGTCCACCTGGATTATATTCGTATCCCACTCCTTGACCTTTTTATGGAACAGCCTGAACTCCTCCCTGTTCCTCATCCCCTGTACGATCTCCATATAGGTAATGACCGAGATCGAGAATGGAATAGCGTCTTCGACGAGATCTTTCGCTTTTTTATTCCCCCGGAGATACCAGGCAAGTACATCGGTATCGATAATCAAAATCGCCGTCCCCTGCGAAGTTGGCGCACGTAGTTATCCACGCTCGTGTCGCCGGTATGATCTTTCCACAGCCCGAAAATCGAAGCTTCGGCCGAATCGGGAGCCTCGGCCTTCTGTTTGACGGGGACGATCTTCACCACGGATTTACCCCGAAAGGTAACGGTGATCTCCTGACTGACCGTTTATTACCCGTTCTATTATCTTTCCGGGTCGCAATCGCAGTTCTTTCGTGGTAATTTTCACCGCCTTCCTCCAGTGGACACTTGCAAGTATACACTCCCTGCGCTTGCAGGGCAATCACTTTTCTGAATAATTCGGTTGCAGTCGCATGCATGTCGAAACACGCAAACAGGCAGATACGGGGGGCGGATTTGATGAACCGTCCGGCTGTTCCGGGGAACGGTATACGGTGGACGTATGCCACACTGTGCCGGAGCGCCGCTTTCTACCATTCGGGGCGCTGAGTCCGAGCACGACCGGCCATTTGGCCACTTGCAGCGTGTTATGCCTGGTTGTCCGCAGTCTCCGGTGAAATTCTAAATCACATCCCATTTGGGCAATTTAGAAGTTCCTATTTTTTTAACAACAGTATCATAATCGTTAAGTATTACTTTTTTATCTTTTAATTTCAAACGATTACGAAAATACGAGGAAGTTTCCATCTCCTTTATTTCTTTGGTAAAAGCATAAAGAGCCAATTGATTAATAGAAACACCTTGCTCGTCAGCGACACGTTCGATCCTGTGTTTCAACTCTTTTGGGAGTCTTATGGTCAATACGCTTGATTTAGCTTTCATTTTTTGTCCTCCATACTTTAACAAATTCGGAAGGAGTAATTATTGTTATGTCGTCGAATTTAAGCTCGGACTTGGTAGTAAAATCCTTAACATTACTTGTAATCAGAAAATCACAATTGCTCACCAAAGACAATTCGACAAAAATATTGTCGCTTTCATCCAAAAGGTTGGGCCTGAATAAAAAGTACGTCGTGTAAGGTCGTCCAATATAAGCGACAAATTTTAATACTTTTTCAATGTCAGAAAGCGACAAATTCAAGTCCTTCAAAGATGCGGGACGGGTTAATACCTTTTCATATTCATTAAATACGGGAATAGAAAGCGCCATGGATATTTTATTATCACGTATTAATGATAATATAAAAAATGAAGCGCCATTGCTGCCCCGCAAAGCCTGGTAAAGAACATTTGTATCGAGAACAACGATCATTACATAATGATAGCGAATATGCTATCATTATGTCAAGAAAAATATATTGTCCAACAACCGCCGGCAATTACGGACGCGTTTGCCCGTCCGCCTATTCCATGGAACGGCAAACGGTGTAACGGCGCGCGCTTCAATCCCGCGCCGAAACGTCCGGAAAGCTCATGTCGCTTCTGCGCTACAGGGGGATTGTCAATAGCGATCGCGACGAGCTTGTCGGCGCCCTGAAGCTCTATTCCGACAGCTGCCTCGATATTGTGGACTGCATTCTGTGCGTTAAATCGAAAGGTCCCGAGCGGCTTCTCTTTACATTTGATAAGAAGCTGAAGAGGATGGCGAAGAAAGGGTAAGGAGCAGTGCGTCATCGTACTCCCTCCTTCGTTGTGGTTTACCGATTACAACTCTGGTAGGTTTACGATGCTTTTTTTGCATCATTCTTACACACTCAACTGGACGTGACCGGATGGTGTGATACAATAACGGTCGATAGCGAAGCACTTAAGCTTTACTACCGGTAGTTTCGTTTTTTATTCTTTCACCCAGTTTCTTGTTTGCGAAAGTATCAGAAGGATTAAGTTTTAGTATCTTAATAATTTTCATTTTTTAGTAGGAACATTATTTTGCTGGTAGGAAGCTTTCCTTTCATGATGCACAACGTCCATGCGTAGGCGACGTTTTGCGTTCCGCGAAGCTGGTTGGTGCGAGTTTTGCGAACAGCAAAACTCGTGACAAAGCAAAATGTGGCGGAGTGAAGCGGAGCCCGAGCCGCCCGAAGGGCGGCGAAGTGCCTACGTACTGTTATGTGCAGTTTGGACTTATTCATCGTCATCTTCTGATTCAAGTTCTCTCTTAATCTCATAAAGTGTCTTACCATCATATTCAAAATAAGCAGGACCTTGAACCGATTTCCAATCATACCCAAGCTCTTTTAAGAATTTGTCTGCAAGCCTTGATAGAGAATATCGTTCATTTTCATATTCCACTTCATTATCAGAAACAACCGTACATTTTTTATTTTCGTCACGCGTAAAGTTAAGAATGAACCAATTGGTACGTTCACAACTGCAAATGAAAATCGTTTCTTATATTTCTTTTCTATAGTTTCATCCTCTTTTATGATTTCTCCTTTTTCATCTATCATTTCATTTCCGATTTTTATCTCTGCACACCCTGATATTTTTAGCGCAGAAACTGCTCGTTCAGGGTCTAACTTGAAAAACTCTCTATTCTCTCGTAACCGAAACGCCCCGAATGCATTATGAATGAATGCTTCAATCTCCTTAAATCGGTCACTTTCGATTGCATAATGGAACCTAAATGGAAGCGGAACTGATGTATTATCTAAAGTTTTAATTCTGTCTTCAACTGAACCTTCGGTTATACCAATTTTAATAATGCCTGGCATAGCATCATTTGTGAAGATATAAACTTTACCCATAAATTAACCTTACCCCCAAGTCCAGATTGCACACAACGTTCCGCGGGTACGCGAAGTTTGCCGCGTCAACGGCGGACAGTTACAATAATAAACCCGTATCCGCGTTACTCAAAGCCTTTTTCTGCCTAAAAGTACGGTAAATTTTGGCGAAGCGACCGACAGGGAGCGAAGCCGCGTACCCGCTGTTAAGTGATGCGGCCAACATCAGAAAATAGTTTCATTCAGTTTGAGGCACTGATGCCGAAAGCTGAGCAACCATTAGATCTTATATATTATAAAGATTTAATATCTTTAAAACATCAGCCGGTTTCTTTTTGATGATATAAATACAAATATTCGTATCCAACAACCCTGCCCCTTGGAATTCCCCTACCCCACAAGCCGGGCGAGATCGCGGTCGTGGAAACGAGAGGCCAGGTAAAATAGCACTCCGCCCAG
>MVZN01000051.1 GCA_002069125.1 Spirochaetes bacterium ADurb.BinA120 | reverse complement strand
TCGCAGAACTGTCCCATGGGGCTTCGGCGCGAGGTGTGGGGAAAGCTCGCGGGCGAGTGGAAGTTCCCGTGGCTCAACGACCTCGCTTCGGAGACCACGCTCGAGGGGCTCGAGGAGAAGTTCGCGACGATGAAGGCCGGCACCCTCAAGGGACGGACCGTGGTGACCCTTTAGCAAATGACGTAAAGGCCAAATGTAAGATGAGGATGCGCCGGCAGCGGCGCAGCTCAGGGAACACGGAGGTGCGCCGGTATGAGCGACGCGAATATACATCTCGAGCGTAGCGGCCCAATAGCGGTCGTAACGCTCGACAGGCCGAAGCGACTGCACGCCTTCAACGAGGAGATGTTCAATCTGCTTGAAGAACGGGCCGGGGAACTCGCCGCCGCGCTTCCGCGCGTCATAATCATCACCGCCACGGGGAAGCGCTCCTTCAGTGCGGGCTTCGACGTGCATCCAGACAACCCCATGGTGCAGCGCATCGTCGATTCCGTCACTACAAAGGATGAGGGGCCCGCCCGCTCGGCCATAGAGCGCATACGGCGGGCAGTCGACGCGTTTGTATCTCTGCCTGTGCCGATAATAGCCGCGCTGAACGGCGACGCCTACGGCGGCGGGGCGGAGCTTGCCGTTCGCGTGGACCTCCGAGTTATGGACAGGGATGCCGTAATCTCCTTCTCCGAGACGAAATTGGGCCTCATGCCCGACTGGGGCGGCGGCGCCGCGCTGGCAAGGCTTGTGGGCGCTTCGCGCGCCGCCGAGCTCGTCCTTACGGCGCGGAAGGTAAGCGCGGACGAGGCGCTCTCCATGGGGCTGGTAAGCCGCGTCTGCCCCTCCGGCGGCGCTTTAGAAGAGGCACTTGGCATCGCGTCCCTCATCGCCGAAAACGGGCCGCGCGCTGTGCGTCACGCCCTCGCGCTAATTCGAAACAGCCGCAATCAGAGCTACGACGCGTCGCTTGAGGAAGAGGCCCGGCGGGCGGTCGAGTTGATCGTCTCGGGCGAATGTTTTCACGGCGTCGCCGCCTTCCTTGAAAAGAAGAAGCCGGAATTTCCGGACATCGACTGAACGGAACGGGCCGAACGACGGCGCTGCGTGTAGCGCCTGGACTTAGGTTTTCGTGAGGATTCCGCCGGATAAAATATGCTGAAGGGTGAATGAATGGACAACAGAACCAACACCACGGTGAACATCCCCTCCGTCATAAAACGGATATTGAAGGGCCTGGGGCAGATAATGCTACAGGAGAACGCCATAACGGGCCTCCTGTTTTTGGCGGGCATTTTTTTCGGCTCCGCGGCTATGGGCGCCGCGGCGCTTCTTGCGGTAATCTGCGGAACGCTTACGGCCCGCGTTCTGAGCTATGAGGCCGCGGAGATAGACGAGGGATTATACGGCTTCAGCGCCGCTTTGACCGGCGTCGCCCTGGCCCTGTTTTTCAAACCGGTCCCCATTATCTGGGCCGTAATCGTTTTGGCCTCGGCGCTTGCGGCTGTTGTTCAGCATTTTTTCATAAAGAGAAAACTGCCCGTCTATACCCTTCCTTTTGTTCTGGTGACCTGGCTTGCGGTCTATTTGCTGAAGAATTTCGCCCCGGAATTATCGGCCGTCCCGTCGGCGGCGGGGGCTTCACCGGTGGACCACTTTCTGTTTGCCGTGAAAGGTTTCGGGCAGGTTATTTTCCAGGAGAAGCCCGTCTCCGGCGCGCTTTTCTTCACCGCCGTATTCATAAGCTCGCCTGTGGCCGCGCTCTACGGCCTTGTCGGGGCCATGCTCTCCGGGATACTCTCATGGTATATGGGCGCTCCGGTGGAGGTTACGGGCGCGGGGCTCTACGGCTTCAACGCGGTGTTGTGCGCGATAGTGTTTTCGGGCCCCCGCATAAGGGACGGAGTCTGGGTTTTAATATCCGTACTGCTTTCCTTAGCCATCAGCATGTTGATGCTTCGCCACGGCCTTGTACAGCTAACGTTTCCCTTTGTGGCGGCGACGGTTATTTCCCTGATTTTTAAAAGGTTGACCGGCTTTTTAGGAGCGCATAACTCGGAATAGGGGAAAGGCGGCCGTTAACGAATAAGTGTTGAGTTCGGCATGACTGTCCGGGTTTGAATGAGCAATTATTTTACCGAGCATAAAGGCCATCGTCATGACGCCATAGAGGCTCTTCTGATGGACAGCGGGGTCCGATGCGTCAGGATTAGTCATGTGGGCGCATATTCGGGGCCGCGCTCCCATGCCGCGGCCCTGCGAAGGGGGATCGTGCCCATCTTGAAGACCATCTTCAATCCCTGGGAGGAGGTGCGTATAGGGACGCCGTCACTGGTGGAAAAAATTGAAACACCGTGGGTTGTGATGGGGCAGATTGAGCATTTTTATCACAACCCCGTTTATCCTCGCGGCAGGTCGCCGGAGGAGTTCGCATCGCTTAATGGATTCCTGTTTCCGGAGGGGCATAAATATGAATGCTACGGCTGGTCTGATGATTGGTGCGAATTTTTCGATATGGGCAAGGAATGGTTCGGAACCGGGTGCTGGAGCGTTTACGATATGGACGAAGGAGAGTTCACCCTTCTCTATGTATCGGATACGGATTGAGTCGAGTTTTCGGGCGGGCCCTAACGGTTTCATTATTCGGCGCGGAGGATAAGGCCACCCATCTTCAGCCCTGTCGAGAATTTTATCGCTCGAAGAAAAGCCCCGTACGGCGGTATTTCGGCTATACCAAAGGCCTCGCCCCGGGAGACCAATGTAAGAATGAGGTTTATATGCCGCGCACTATCATGCTCTGGTTTGCCCTGCTTGCCGGGGCCATTCTGAATGCCGCACTCCGTGAACTTACGTACGGCAGAATTCTAAACGAAACGCTTTCGCATCGGTTGTCGGTCATACCTGCCATGGCCATCCTCGGTTTTATAATATGGGCCGCGTGCCGGCGTTGGCCCTTCGGCACTAAAGGCCGCGCCCTCGCCGCAGGCCTCGCCTGGATGGCCATGACCGAGATCTTCGAGGTTTTTATGATCGTGGTTCTGCGCGAAATGCCAGTCGGGGTGTTTCTGGATGCGCACAGGATATGGGAAGGGGAGCTCTGGCCGCTCCTGCTCTTATGGATCGTTGTCGCGCCCGTGCTCTTTACCCGAAAGGGGGGCCTTAAGGCTTGAGGATGGACCGCCAGCCGAAAATCCGGCTTCACTACGTCAATCGGGAGCTTTGCAATAAGCGGCAACGGGGCCCTGCGACGGCTGTATTTATTGGCGAATTTCGTGGTCGACGGTATGTACGTAGACCAGGCATGGAGGCTTAGCGCAATGTCATTGGAAAACTGTATCGATACTCTCACCGATGATGAAAAGAATATGAAGATAACACGGGCCGTGCTGGGGCTCGGCTATAACGCGATACGGCTTGAAAACGGCAATGTGGGGCTTAGCGCCAATATCGTCCGCGAACGGCAGGGGGGATGTTCCGTGTTCAAAGAGGCTGGAACGATAAGCGGGTCCCGGGCCGGAGATGTTCTGAAACTGGGCGAGCGCGGCGATCTCATGTCGCGTTCCATCTGCCTGGCCGTCTTAAACGCCCTGACCAACACGGCGGAAAGCGGCGAAGAGGGGGAGGTTTTCGATCTGGTCCGGGTTGAGGAGGGAGACCGCGTCGTGATGGTCGGCCTGATTGAACCCGTAGCGGCGATGTTAAAAAGGAAGGGATGCGAGGTGAGCGTCTACGAGGATAGGCCGGTGGGCCACCCCATGGTGGAGGACCCCGCGAACCTGCCCGCGCGCTGTGCTGGCGCGGATATCATCATCATTACCGGGACTTCGCTTATAAACGACAGCTTCGACGAGATCATGTCCCATGCCTCGAGGGCCCGCGAGGTGGTCCTCATGGGCCCGTCCACTCCCATGCGCGCCCGTGCCTTTGCCGGCACCCCGGTAAGCCGGCTGGCCGGATCGCGCGTCACCGATCCGGACTTAAGCTTTACAATCGTAATGGAGGGGGGCGGAACCCGTGAGCTCCTGCGACACGGGGCCATGGTAAAAATTGTCAGCAGGGTGTAGTGCGCTTCATCATCTCCTCCCGCCGCCGTTTTGCCGCCTCTGTGGATGCCGCCCCCTGGCGTATAGTGCTTGACATCCGCCGTTTCCGCCCCCATGCTAGCGCATTACGACGGGCGGAGGACACCATGCTGAAGCGAGTACTACACGGCCTGATTTTCATCCAGACATGGGGTGAGTGCGACGAGCTGCTCCAGTTTCTCAAGGGAAACGAATTCGTCTTTTCCGTATTTCATATAATGGGCCGCCACAGCTATCTGGTCGACGCCCTGTTCGATCAAAAGGACGAGCTCGAGCAGTGGATAGCGCGCGTAAGGGCCTTCAAGCTCGACTCGGGCGTGCCCGCGGTTCTGGCGACCCAGTCCAACAAGGTGATAGCCGTTTACAAAAGAAAGGAGGACTTCAGCCTTAAAAACTACCGCGAGATTCGCGATCGAAACCACATGTTCATGATGATCAACAACCCCACGAACGACGCCGCGCTCCTCGCCCTGCTCGAGGAGCTTCCCACCGTCCACAGCATACTGCACGTTCAGGGCGTCCACAGCTTCATGGTGGAGCTCATCATGGAGGATTACGAGAACTTCAGGGAGCTGCTCACCAAGATAAAGGCGCTGGGCACGGTGCAGCACATAGAGACGCAGGAGGTCATAAACGTCCACAAGTACCGAAACACCATCCTTGACGAAAAGGGGGAGCTTGTGGTGCCGAAACAGGACATTCGCGAACTCTTCGCGCTGTAGGGGCGAAAGGCGATGAAGGATATAATACAAAACCCGGTCGAGTACGCGCGCGAGGTGGTGGGGCGCGACCCCACGGCGAGCTTTCTGGGCATTGTGGTGGAGGAGGCGCGGGAGGCGTACGCGCGTTGCTCGCTTACGGTCATGCCGGAGTACCTCAACTCGGCCAAACGGGCCCACGGCATAATTGTCCACGCGGTGGCCGACCAGGCCTTTGCCGTAGCCTGCAACTCCATGGGCACGCACGCTCTTGCCATGCACTTCTCCATAAGCTATCTCTCGGGGGCGCTCGACGGCGAAAAGATGGTGGCCGAGGCGGTCCCGGTAAACATCGGCAGGAAGGTCAGCGTATGGAAGATCGACGTGCGGGGCAGCGCCGGGCGGCAGATAGCGTCGTGCGAGGGGATTGCCTATCATAAATAAATCCTTGACAACGCCGGGGACGTCCCGCTACCAATGGGTGCCGCGCAAGCGCGGTCGCCGGGCGGCGCCCGGTCCGGCGCCACTAGAACCGCAGACGAGGAAAACGATGAAGAGATGGGCACTCGCAGCTCTCGTGCTTGTATGTTCGTGCTCGTCCTTTCTTAAAAAAGAGCACATCGAGGGACTTAAGGTCTACGAGGAAGGCCAGTACGTTATAAAGCAGGACGCGGGCCCGGAGGAATCGTCTCTTCGCAAGGGTACGACGGTAAGGCTGATTGTGCAGACGGGAGGCGATTTCCTAAAGGTGTACGCCTACTCCGCATCCGTGGATTTTTTGAAGGCCGACCGGGTGCTCATACTCTTCCTTTTGGACGACGACTTCCAGGACAAGGTTTTCGATAAACGGTATTTCGAGGAGCGGCTTTACCGGCTCGTGGAAGCGCGCAAGAACTAAGTGCCGCCGGGGTCGCGGGTTAATAAAGGGGTGAATGGGTCATGTTCGAGGGTGTGTACACGGCGCTCGTTACGCCGTTCAAGAACGACAGAATAGATTACACGGCGCTCGAGGGAATTATCGAGGCGCAGGTTGAGGGCGGCGTCGACGGGGTCGTCCCGGTCGGAACCACCGGGGAATCGCCAACGCTCTCCTTCGAGGAGCACAAGGAATACATACAGCGAGTCGTCGCTCTCGTCAATAAGCGGGTAAAAGTGATCGCCGGCACCGGCTCCAACTCGACGCGCGAGGCGGTCCATCTGTCGAGCGCGGCCCAGGAATACGGCGTGGACGGGGTGCTGCTCGTAAACCCATATTACAACAAGCCCCCGCAGCGCGGGCTGATCGCCCATTTCGAGACGATAGCGAAATCCATAACGGTGCCCGCGATACTCTACAACATACCGGGCCGCACCGGCATAAACTTCATGCCCGACAGCATACTCGAGCTGTTGGGCCGCGCGCCAAACATCGTCGCCATAAAGGAGGCCACGGGCGACATCGGGCAGATGATGCGCACGATCGAGCTCTGCGGCGACCGCCTGACGCTGCTTTCGGGCGACGACAATCTCCTGCTGCCGGTGCTCGCCATCGGGGGCAAGGGCGTCATATCGGTGCTCTCCAACGTGCTGCCCTCGGATATAAAGAGGATAGTCACCCTGTTCAACGAAGGAAAGATAGGTGAATCCAGGGCGCTCTTTTATAAAATTCTGCCCCTCTGCCGGGCCATGTTTATCGAGACAAATCCCATTCCGGTAAAGGCGGCGATGGAGATGATGGGACGCTGCGGCGGCGACCTCCGCCTGCCCCTGGTCCGCCTCTCCGAGGACAAGCGCGCGATACTTCGCCAGGCGCTTTTGGGCTACGGAGTGAGGCTGTGAAGACCGGAATTTGCGGAGTATCGGGCAGGATGGGGAGGGCCATTGCCGGCGTACTGGCCCAGCGGGGACACACGCTGGTCGCCGCCTTCGACGACCCATCCTCTCCGGAGGCGGGAAAGGACGCCGGGACGCTTTTCGGCGGCGGCGATACCGGCGTAAACGTATCGGCCATCAACGAGGAGGACCTCTCCCGCGCCGAGGGCGTCATAGATTTTTCCGCGCCGGCGGCCACCATGCGGCTCCTTCCGCTCGCCGTTGCGCTCGGAAGGCCGCTGGTTGTGGGGACCACCGGGTTCTCGCAGGAGCAGAGGAGGCGCTTTGAGGAGGCGGCGGGCTCCATACCTCTGCTCGTGTCGCCCAATATGTCGGTGGGGGTCAATCTGCTATTTCGTCTAACTGAAATTGCCGCGCGAGTGCTGGGCGAGGGATACGACGTGGAGGTCTTCGAGGCGCATCACCGGTTCAAGAAGGACGCGCCGTCGGGAACGGCCAAGCGCCTGATCGAGGTGGTAAAGGGCTCCTCGGGCCATCTGGCCGCCGCTGGCGAAGCCTACGACCGCAGTGGCATAGTCGGCGAGCGGACATCGAGGGAGATCGGCGTGCAGGTGCTGCGCGGCGGCGACATAGTGGGCGAGCACACGGTCTATTTCGTCGGGATGGGGGAGCGTGTGGAGCTTACGCACCGGGCCCAGAGCCGCGACAACCTGGCGCGAGGCGCGGTGCTGGCCCTGGAGTATATCGCCGGCAGAAAGCCCGGCCTCTACTCGATGTTCGACGTACTGGGGATATAATGGGATGGAAGGGAAACGGGAGGAAGGCAAGGGCGAGCTGAAGGAGTTTGTGGAAAACCCCTACGACCCCGAGGCAAGAAGACCCGAGGACGTTGTTCGAATATTCTATATGAACAACGTTCCAATCATTCCTGTCGTCTCGCACCGCGGCATACTGCTCGGCATACTAAAGAAGGACGACGTGGTGGCCGAGCTAAGCGACATCGAGCGGGCCTCCCGGGGCTCCATCGACGCCTTCATTACGGGGCTGGCGCGCAGGATGCCGCTTGACGAGGTGCTCACCTACGTGACCCGAACCCGGGAGTTCGTCACCATCAACCTCTTCGGCGAGATACAGGGCGCCTGGTCGCGCCTGCAGCTTCTGGCCGCCTGCGAGTCGCCGCGCGGCGCCGAATCCATGGCCGCCGACGCGGCGGAGGACCGCGAGAAGCAGGCCATGGAGTGGATGATCTACCTTATACTCGAGCACCTGCCCCGGGCCCTCTATGCGCTGAACGAGCGCGGGGGCACCGTATTCTACAACAGCCATTTCGAGGACCTCTTCGAGGAATCCCTAAAGCGCGGGGTCGATACCGCGTTCGTGGAAAAGGCCCTGGCCGATCCCGATAAAAACGAGGTGCATGCGCGCGACGACGGAAGCGATGAGCCATATTTTTACAACAGGGACATGCGCCTCTATTACGAGAAGATACCCATGACAAGCGGCGGACGTAGCGTCGGATATCTCATCTACTGCGGCCGGGAGCTTAACGCGTCCGGGGCGCGAAAGGCGGCCCGGAGCGGGAAGAAACGGACCCTGGCCGACCGCCTTGAGGCGGCCGAGCGCTCCGCCATCGTAGGCGCCCTGGAGGGTTCCGGCGGAGATTCGGCCGGGGCGGCGAAGGAGCTTGGCATCTCGCGCTCCTCGCTTTCGGCGAGGATGAAAAAGCTCGGCATAGAGGCCCGCGCGGGCAGGGAGCGGCCGTCCAAAAAGTGAATATTTTTGTTGACGAAAATCGGCGCTGGACTATATTGTACACATAAGGCAGTTGCCGGAAACCTCCTTGCCTCGTGGCCGTATAAAAAGCGTTTGATCTTTAAACCGGTGCGCTGGAGGCGTGTATCGCCCGCGCCCCGAAACGCCCGAAGGGCGAATTACCGGACGAAAACCTTTTTAATTGACAGCGCATATTTGGCGAAAGCTCATCCTGAGAAGAAACACAATCTTCGATAAATTGGCGAATCGATCAGTACGGCACCGAGTGGACGCGCCTTCCCGCCGTACAGCAACAAGCGGAGCGGCATTAGCATCTACATTCCTAAATTGGCAAAACACGAGATTTTCATAACGACAAAGGTGATTTATGGCAAGAGTAAACGGGACTTCAAGGCCTGAGGGCAGATATTCCGCCGGCTCCGATGACGAAAGGCGGAACGGCTCCGCATCGGCCCGGCCGGCCGGCGAAAACGGCGGCGATTCCGCCGCTCCGCAGGCCTCCAGGCGAAATCTTCAGCCCGAAAACAGGCTGGACCTCTCCGACCTCAAATTCAAGACCATCAACGAACTCCTGGCCCTTTCCAAACAGATGGGAGTGGAGGGCGTTTCCGGCCTCAAGAAGCAGGACATGATCTTCGAGCTTCTCAAGGCCCAGACCGAGCGCAACGGCCTTATATTTTCAAGCGGCGTGCTCGAGATATTAAGCGACGGCTATGGCTTTCTGCGCTCCCCGAACTACAACTATCTTCCCGGCCCCGACGACATCTACGTATCCCCGTCGCAGATACGTCTCTTCGGTCTGCGGACCGGCGACACGGTCACCGGACAGATCCGCCCGCCCAAGGACAACGAGCGCTTCTTCGCGCTTTTGCGCGTGGAGGCCGTAAACTTCGAGGACCCGGACCGGCTCCAGAGCCGCACGCTCTTCGACAACCTTACGCCGCTGTATCCGATGGAGCGCATTGTTATGGAGACCGCCTCCGATAACATCGACATGCGCATAGTCAACATAATGACCCCGTTCGGAAAGGGACAGCGCGCCCTGATCGTCGCACCCCCCAGGACCGGCAAGACCGTATTGCTGCAGAAGATAGCCAACTCAATCACCACCAACCACCCCGAGATATTCCTCATAGTGCTTCTCATCGACGAGCGCCCGGAGGAGGTTACCGACATGCAGCGCACGGTGAAGGGCGAGGTGATATCCTCCACGTTCGACGAGCCGGCATCGCGTCATGTGCAGGTTACCGAGATGGTGCTGGAAAAGGCCAGAAGGCTGGTGGAGCACAAAAAGGACGTGGTGATACTGCTCGACTCCATAACGCGCCTGGCGCGCGCCTACAACCAGGTGGTGCCGACCAGCGGCAAGATCCTCTCGGGCGGCGTGGACTCCAACGCCCTGCACAAGCCCAAGCGTTTCTTCGGCGCGGCGCGCAACATCGAGGAGGGCGGGAGCCTTACGATACTCGCGACGGCGCTAATAGATACCGGAAGCCGCATGGACGAGGTCATCTTCGAGGAGTTCAAGGGCACCGGCAATTCCGAGCTGCACCTGGACCGCAAGCTCTCCGACCGGCGCATATTCCCGGCCATCGACATCAACAAATCGGGGACGCGCAAGGAGGAATTACTGCTTGACGAGGAAGAGCTCAACAAGATATGGATACTGCGCAAGGTGATATCGGCCATGAGCCCCACCGAGGCCATGGAGCTATTGGTCGAGAAGATGAAGGCCACGAAGAACAACAAGGCGTTCTTCAAAGCGATGAATACATGATGAGGAGACCGTAATGAAGCCGAACATTCATCCCGAATATAAGGAAACAGTAATAAAGTGCGCGTGCGGCAACGAGATAAAAACTCGCTCCACCGCCAGGGACCTTCGCGTGGAGATCTGTTCCGCCTGCCATCCCTTTTATACGAAGCAGCACAAGATAGTGGACGCTACCGGCCGCGTGGACAAATTCAAGAAGAAATATAACATCAAATAGCTGATCCCATCGCATACCCCAAGATGAGCCACTCGTGTAATAAATACACATGAGTGGCTTTTCCATGTGTATTTATTACACAAATGTGAACCGTTTTTCTTTTTACCCTAAGCTTCCTTATGTCGGGGCCGGGGTTAGGGCGAAATGGATGGCTTGCGTGGCCTTCATTTATGTGGGAAACGAGCCCTGCATTCGCCTTCCGCTGGAAAAATCCTACAGAAACGACGCAAATATTCTCCTCCCCGGCTTTGTGGGCGGTCTGTGTGTCTGTCTATTGTAAGCCAAAAAACAACATACCTCTTTTTTTATTAATATCCGATACCGGCGCCTTCTGGAACGAATATTGCTTATTAATGGATAGCATCCCTTTTTTACAGGAGGGTCCAATGAGAGCGTACGAAGGCAGCGAAGAAATCGGAATCAACCAGTATTTCCACGCCATAAACGCGGTAAAGCTCCTCACTCCCGAGGAGGAAGTGGAGCTCGCCATGGCGAAATGCGCGGGCGACGAGCGCGCCAAGGAACACCTCGTAAACGCCAATCTGCGCCTGGTGGTGAAGATCGCGAAGAACTACACCAGCCTGGAGCCCTCGCTCATAGACCTGGTACAGGAGGGGAACCTGGGCCTCATTCGAGCCGCCGAGAAGTTCGACTACAAGATGGGGTGCCGTTTCTCCACCTACGCGTCGTACTGGATCAAGCACTACATCACCCGCTTCATAGCCAAGCGCAGCCGCACGATTCGCATCCCCATTCGAAAGGGGGACCTCTTCAAAAAGATCAAGCGCGCGCAGGAGTCGCTGACCAACGACCTTGGCAAGGAGCCGTCCACCAGGGAGATCGCCGATCTTCTGGGCGTGGATGAGAACACGGTGGTCGATATAATCGAGGTGTTCCAGCCGACGATATCCCTGGAGCACCCGCTCAACGATGACGAGTTCAGCCTCTACGAGGTCGTAAGCGACGAGAAGTACCAGTCGCCCGACACCGGTGTCTACAGAAGGGAGCTTCGGGAGGACCTGGAAGAGGCCATGTCCACGCTTATGGAGAACGAGAGGAAAATTTTACGCATGCGCTTCGGTTTCGATACCGAGCAGCCGGTCACGCTGAAGGAGGTCGGGGCCGAATTCGGCATCTCCGCGGAGACGGTGCGCCAGATCGAGTCGAGGGCCATGAAGAAGATAAGGGAGAAGTTCGCGCATCTGGAGAATTATCTGATGTAAGGGCCGCCAGGGCCATTCCATTCCCCATTTTATATTGCGGAGGACCTCCATCCTCCGTTTTTGTTTTTAGCCGGCCGGTATCGGCTGAAGACCCCAAGAGTTTTACTCTTAACCCGGTTACGGATTTATAAGCAAATCATGCCCCTTGAGACGAAGGCGAAGGCGAAGGCCTTTCCATACCTGGCCCGCGATTTATTTATGGCCGGGGGGAGACTTGTCGTTGACATAAAAGGGTATGTCCGTAAATATTTATTATAATATAACAATACGGATAATGCGTGCGGCCGGGGCCGCGCCACCGGAGGAGCATGGCCGTACCGGATCCTGGATTTTCAATGGACGGCCCCTGTCAGGGAAGTCCGGCATGATTACCGAGCAGCTTGCGTTTGATCTGGGGGCCCTTTTGACCCCTGTGCGGGGAAAGATAGGGGCAAGTGCGCGCGTTGAAGGCCTTATCGCCGAGATGTCGCACCCGAATATCGACTGGAAACACGTGGTGGCGGGCATCCGCTCCTATCTCTTCGATTATATCTACGATCTTGTGCCGCACTCCGATACCGTTCTGCCCATCCTTTTCCATTACCTGCGCGAGGCGACCGTGCGCAAGAAGGGCTCGACACTGCGGGCCGGTGAGACATTCTTCGACCGATATCAGTTCGTGCTGGCCTCAATAGCCGAAGGCCGGGAGGAGCTCCTCCCGCTGGAGGCCCGGTTTAGCGATTTTGCGGGCGGGTACCTGGAGCTAATGATACGCGAGGGCGAGGACGGGTTCTTTTTCGAGGGGGTCAATGAGCTTGTCCGCCGCGCTGGAGAGAGGCTTGCAGCGGTAAACGGGAGCACGGGCATACTGGAGCGCATCAACGAGCTGCTTACGGGGCAGCTCGCGCTCCATGCGGACCGATCGGTCTCGGTATATGACGATGAGATCGTCCGGCTCCGCGCCGCGCTCGGCCGCCTGGAGGGCGCCGACGGGCTGCTGGACCTTCTGGAAACCGTATCGGCCCGATCGAAGCGCGAGCTCGTCGAAGCGGCCGGGCGCGGAGGGGCGGCGGACGCCGCCGCGCGCTTCGCGCGCATCGCGGAGCTCTCCGACTTCTCGTACAATACGCGCACATGGGAGCGCATCTGCGTGCTCGCGCGCTCTCTTGTGGAGCGGGGCGCCGTTTCGAACGACGATGCCGTGCTCGAGCTCCTGGGCTTCCTTATACGCAAGGCGCAGGAGGGCGATGATCGCGGCCTGCAGCTTTTCATGTCGAGGAGCGTGGCCTCGGTCTGCGGGGCCCTCGACGCCTCCGGCAGGGGCGGGCTTTTAAAAAGCGTGGTCGATATGGTAATGCCCCTTCTACTTCGCGAGATAGAGACCGACGGCAACTACTACTCAGCCTTCGCCACCATCCATACCATAGGAAAGACCGTCATAGAGTCGGGAAGGGTGTCCCTCATCGACCACTTCGTCGACATACTGATCCAGTCGCGCTTCCGTTTTCCCGAGTTCTCCGGCATCGCGTCCGACTGGTCGGTAATAGTGAACTCGAGCCACCTCGAGAACATCCGCACCTGGATGAGGCTTATAGAGATCGACCCGCCGGTCATGAAAAAGCTCGCCGCCGGGCTCATTGTAAACCTTAAACTCGGGGGCGTCTTCCTTAAGGATACGGACGTGTTCCAGCGGGACATCTCGCAGCTTTTAAACAGCGACTACCGCGACGTCTTCCATCTCATAACGTCTCTCGCCGGCGTATTCCCCGCCTTCTATCACGACATCGGCGCGACCGGCGATATTCGCTCCTTTACCGAGAAGATAGACACCAATCACCGCATGAACGACCTGGTGCACTTTCTCCGAAAACAGGTCCACGTGGAATCGTCCAGCCGCACGGTGCTGCTCATCCAGCGCATCATGGAGTTCTGGATGACCGGCGAACACGGCCTGCTCGAGGGCCTGGTGCCCGCCGAGGTGTACGAGAGCCTTCCGCGCGCATACCGGCTCATCAACCTGGACGGCGAGCCGGCGGCGCAGGAGCTCTACGAGGCGGCGCGCGCTCATTTCAGCGAAGTGGAAAATGGGCACTTCTGGGACTTCCTGTGCGCGGTGGGCAAGAAGCCCTTTATGGAGTTCGCCGCCTCGGCCCACATTCCGGGCATGCCCGCGGAGGCGCGCAGTGAGCTCATCGCCTGCTTCGAGGAGTACCTGGATACGCGGTTCCCGGCCGAGATGACCAAGATGCTCCATTTTATAAAGAACATGTTCGGCATCGACACCTCGAAGACGAAGATATGGAAGTTCCTCTACGACATATCCGACGAGGACTTTCGAAAGATGTTCGAAAACGTGCGTTTTATGGACATCTCCCGCGTCAACATCGAGAAGTTCATCACCTTTCTGCACGTCTACAGGATGATATTCGACAAGTACAACTTCTCCGACGTGCGCGACATCGAAAAGCTCGAGGCCTACGGGCGCGAAGGCCTCTTCGACCCGCCACAGGGCCTTTTCGATGCGCTGAGGGGGCATGACATTTTCGCGGCGCTCGAGGCGCTGCTCGACCTTCAATACTCGCTCAAGCGGGACGTGCTTCTTTCGGGAGTGGTGTTCGAGCCGCTCGACACCATCGAGTTCAAGCGCCATATAGCCTTCGGAATTCCATCCATGTACGGCTCGTACAAGGAGAGGAAGTTCGACACGCTCAAGGTCTTCTTCCATTGCAATCTTATCCGCGAACGGCTCTTCGAGTCGATGGTGGAGGCGTGCAGCGCTTTCTCCGGCGCGCCGCTCGATTTCGAGGAGACGCGCCGAGTTATGCGAATGTTCGTCCGCACCTTCGAGATAGACGGACTCTCCAACCAGGAGATGCGTTCGACGATCAGCCTGCTCGATGCGCCCAACCTGAAGGTCTCGCAGTTCAGGGACGTGGTTACGGGCCTCTTTACGATCCATGGCGAGGTTTCGGACCACTTCAACGAGCTTTACAAGTACGTATGCACCGCCATCATCAACAACATCGGGACGGACCGCATTGTGGACGACTACGTCCCCGGGGAGAACCGGGGCAGCTCCGAGGTCATCGCCGACCGTTTCGTGCGCAGCCAGATCATGCTCTCGCCGCTTCTGCAGCTTTTCGACAACGTGCTTATCAGGCTGCGCGAGCGCCTCGACCAGGAGCTGGAGCGCGGCAGGGACACGGTCCGCCTCAACCCATCGGACATAAGGCGCGGCAAGGGCGCCCTGCTCTACACCATCGGACAATACCCGGGAGAGCACTCGGACACCGAACTCTTCGTTCCGCTGTGGCTTGCGGGGGGGAAGGCCCAGGGCCTGGTTATTGCGGCCAACATGGAAGGCGTCAACGTTCCCGAGGGCATAGTGTTTTCCACGGAGCTGTATAAACGCCTTCGCGAGGGCGACGTTCGTAACCCGCGCTTCCAGCGAAAGATCATCTATTCGCTCAAGCAGTATGTGGACTGGCTTACCGGCGGGCGGTTCGGCAACCCGTCGAATCCCGTGCTGCTCTCGGTGCGAAGCGGCGCGGTCTTCTCGATGCCGGGGGTGATGGACACCATCACCAACGTCGGCATCACGCAGGAGGTCATCGACTATTATGCGCGTCAGGACCCGTGGTTCGCGTACGACTGCTACAGGAGGCTCATACACGACTTCGCGCTCTCGTATTATGGAATGGACCGGGCCCTCTACGAGCGCCTGATGGCCCAGGCCAAGGAGGAGGCCGGCGTCGACCTCAAGGAGAAGCTAACCGGAAGGCAGATGGAGGTCCTCACCAAGAAGTACCGCTTCGCCATCAACCGTGCCGGTTTTTCGGTGCCCAAGGACCATTACGAGCAGCTTTACCACGCCATAGTGGCCGTATACCAGTCGTGGAACTCGCCGGTTGTCCGCAACTACAGGCAGTTCGTCAACATGTCCGACGAATGGGGCACCGCCGTCATTGTGCAAAAGATGGTGTTCGGAAACAACTCGCCGTTCTCCATCACCGGCGTGGTGCACAGCCACTACTTGGGCTACGAGAACATAGGGCTTTTCGGCGAGTACAAGACGCGCGCCCAGGGGCACGATATCGTGAGCGGAGTTGCGCGCGTTTTCCCCATCAGCGAGGAACAGCGTTCGACCTATACGGCATCGAGCCCATTCTTGTCGATGGAGCTTACCTACCCGGAGCAGTACCGCAAGGTCTACGACGCGGTGAAGCGCATCCGCGAGCGCTGGGGAAACGAGGTGGAGATAGAATTTACGCTGGAGAACGACACGCTCTACATCCTCCAGATCCGGGGCATCACAAACCATAATTTCGAGATCGACGAGATGGAGGAGGGGCCCGCCGAGCTCCAGGAGAGCCTGCTCGGAAAGGGGCTCGCGGCCTCGGGCGGCGCCGTGTGCGGGCGCGCGGTCTTCGACATCGACCGCATCGACATCGTGCGTTCCCGCTACCGGGGCGACAAGATCATACTGGTGAGACCCGAGACGAACCCGGAGGACGTTATCGGTATAAAAAAATCGGAGGGGATTCTGACCTGCGTAGGTGGCATGACATCCCACGCGGTGCTGCAGATGCGAAGGCTCGAAAAGTCCGGAGTGAGCGACTTCTCGGTCATGAAGGTGGACGAGGACGCCAACAGCGCGGTGGTAAACCTGGAGGCGCAGGGGAGGGGCCGCTTCGTGATAGAGGAGGGGGATTTTTTGGCCATAGACGGCTCCACGGGGCATGTCTATTCGGGATTCCACCGGACGGTCAAAAAAAGATTGTAAAAAGGGCGCCGGCCGGTTCTCGGTAGTGTGCGCTTAACGTACGTCTAAGCACGGGCGGCAAGCCCGCATCCGCGGTATGGGGCACAGTCCGCGGTAAAAAGCCATGGTCTATGGAGGTGTGATATGGGCGGTGCAGTGTCGCCGAAGGCGCCCGTGGGCGTTTTCGGCATCGGCCGAATCGGAAAGCTCCTGGTGTGGTATCTTTCCGCGCGGAAGGAACACGACACGATCGTTATTGCCACGGGCAGGAAGACGGGGCAGGGGCTCGAGGACCTTGCGACTTATCTGGCCTACGACTCCACCTACGGCCCGTACTCGCGCTTTGCCGGCGGCTTTACGGGAAAAAGCGCGGTGGAGATAAAAAACGGCGCGCTGTACCTGAGCGGCGTGAAGGTGGTATGGCTTTCGGACGCCGCGCACCGAACACCGGGCGGGGTGCCCTGGTCGGACAACGGCGTGGAGGTGGTGTTCGACACCACCGGCAAGTACACCGATCCTACGGTAAACGACGATAATTCGCTCCGGGGGCACCTGAATCACGCGAAGAAGGTCGTGCTTAGCGCCCCCTTCAAGATTAAAAAGAAGGGGACTCCGCTTCCCGCCGACGCGCTGACCCTGGTGGGCGGCGTGAACTTCCCGGCCTACGACGCCGCGGCGCACGACGTCATCTCGAACGCCTCGTGCACCACCAACTGCTGCGCCCCGCCCATCAAGGCGCTGGTGGACCATTTCGGCGAGCGCTTCATCTCGTACTCGCTCACCACGGTGCACGCCGCCACGAACTCCCAGAGCGTGCTCGACGTGCTTCCCAGGGACGGCGAAAAGGACACCCGCAAAAGGCGCTCGACGCTGAACAACCTCATCCCCACCTCGACCGGCGCGGCGAACGCGGTGATAGAGGTCATACCCGACATTCGCGAGCTCGGCATTGGCTCCCAGGCCTCGTCCATTCGGGTGCCCACGATGACCGGTTCGATCGTAATCCTCGACATATCGCTCCTGGGCGATTACGACAACGAGCATATCCACGGCATATTCCGGGAATACGCGCGCCGGAACCCCGACATCATGCTCTTTTCGACCGAACAGCTTGTAAGCGCCGATATAGTGGGCGGTACCTACTCGACGATCTACGACTCCAGGTTCACCCACAGGCGCACCTCGAAACGCGGCGACGGCTACTACACCATGGTGGACCTCAATTTCTGGTACGATAACGAGTTCGGATACGTGTGTTCGCTCGGAAGGCTTTACGGGCTTCTGACTGGAAAACGCTGAAGGCCCGCGCTATATTGAATGAGCACATCGGACGAAGGGGGAGATGGGCGTGCGCCATCAGCATGATCACGATCATCACGGCCGCGGCGCCGAATGCCGCGGGGAGGCCGGGGGAAGAAAGCTCCTCGTGGTCATACTGTTCAACGCGATCATCACTGCCGCGGAATACGTCGGCGGCGTGCTCTCGGGAAGCCTTGCGCTAATCTCGGACGCGGGGCATAACCTTGCCGATGTGCTCTCGCTCATCCTGGGCTACGCCGGGGAGCGCCTTTCGCAGGGCGCCCCCAGCCGCCGGTACACCTTCGGCCTCAAGCGCTTCGAGGTGCTCGCGGCGCTCGTAAACGCGCTTAGCCTCGTCGCCATAGGACTCTACATTGTCTACGAGGCGGTGGAGCGCTACATGAACCCGGTTCCGGTAAAACCCTCCATTATGCTTCCCGTGGCCCTTATTGGGCTTGCCGGCAACGTATTCTCCATCCTCATCCTTAACCGAAGCCGGAATGACAGCCTCAACATGCGGGCGGCCTTCCTGCATCTCTTCTACGACGCGATCTCCTCGGTGGCCGTCATAGCGGTCGGGGTTGCGCTTATCTTCACTAAGCTCGTGCTTCTCGACCTTGCGGTAAGCCTCGTCATAGCCGTAATGATAGTATGGAGCTCGATGGACATCGTCCGCGAGTCCCTGCGCATTTTCCTGCAGGGCGCCCCGGCCGGAATCGACACCGACGCCGTGTACCAGGGCCTGCTTGCGGTCTCCGGGGTCGCCGAGGTCCATGGTCTGCACATCTGGTCGATAAGCTCATCCGAGATATTCCTCTCCTGCCATCTTCGAAGCGTGGAGGGCGGGGCCGGCGACACCGACGCGGTAATCGCCGCCGCCAACGCCATGCTCGAGCGGGACTTCGGCATCACCCATACGGCGATCCAGGTGGAGCGCGCTCTGCTTTGCGGAAAGGCCGGTGAAAACTGCTGCCGGTAGTGAACTTTTTTTATGCTTGTCTTCCGCCGGCCCGGGCCTATATTGAAGCCATGAAACGATGCGCCATTATCTTCTTCCTCATATCGCTCTCAGTCTATTCGACAGCCGGACCGCTTGGAGCGCAGCCCGAAGAGGCCTTGCAGCCGGAGGGCGCTTTCCGCCACGACGGCCTCTTCCTGCGCTTTCAGACCGGCATGGGCCTCGGGCGCATGGTGGAGAAGGAGGTTAACGGGCGTGATATCGTAATGAGCGGCACGACGGGCGCCTTTAGATTTCAGCTTGGCGGCGCGGTGCTGGAAAACCTCATCGTCTATGGCGAGCTGGGGGCCTTCAGCCTGGCCGATCCGTCCATAAGGGGCGAAGAGGCCTACATCACCACCACCGCGCAGAGCGACATCACCCTTACCATGTCGGACCTGGGGCTTGGCGCGTGCTACTATTTCATGCCGATCAACATCTACCTTTCCGCCTCGATGACGCTGAGCCGCGACCGGCTCGAGATAGGCGAGGCGAAGGGAAGAACGGACCCCGGGGTGGGCGCCTACTTTTCCGCGGGCAAGGAATGGTGGGTCTCCGACAACTGGGGCCTGGGCGCGGCCGTTTTCGTTTACGCCGGCAGGTTGAGCGCCCGCGAATCCGAGCCGTTCACCGGAAGGCATACGGTGTATAACATGGCCGCGGGGGTCGTGTTCTCGGCCACGTATAACTGAACGGGCTGGACCGTCCCTCCCGTGGAACACAGCCATGGATGAATATTCCGGGCCGCTTCATTTCCGAAAGGTCCGCCGCGGAGACTCCGAGGGCATTGCGGAGGTGTGCCATCGTACCGGCTATTATGGAGAGGACCTCCGCGGAAGCGGCCGCTTCGACGACCGAAGGCTCTTCGCGCTTCTGTTCGCCCTGTATTATCCGCTTTACGAGCCCGAAAACTGCTTCGTCGCGGTCGATGGAAGCGGCGGGATAAAGGGCTACTGTCTCGGCGCCCTGGACTCGCGCGCGCAGGCGATCCGGTATCGGCGGCGCATGACGGGCCGCATACTGCTTCGGGCGCTCTCGGTGAGCTGGTGGAGGCACCCGGAGTCGTTCGGGGAGCTTCTGAATTTCGGGCGCGTCTCTTCCATGCAGGGCGGCCTGGACGATCTGTATGCCCGCTTCCCGGCGCACCTGCACATAAACCTGCTTCCCGACTGCAGGCGCCGGGGCGCCGGCTCCGCGCTCATCGCTCTCTTCGAGTCGGAGGCCCGCCTTTCGGGCGCGGGAGGCATACATCTGGTGACCTCCGAGCGGAACCTCGAGGCCGTTCCATTCTACCAAAAGCTGGGGTACGAGCGGGAGCGCACGCTCTCACCGGGCCTGTGGAGGGACGCGCCCGAGGCGCTTTCAATCGTATTCGTAAAGGGCCTTTAGCCCGCGCCTCCCGGCGGTTCCGGCTATTTTTATTGACAGGTCCGGCCTCCGTGGTTGTACTGGGGTCGGCATGAACGACAAGACCAAAGTACGGGACAAACAGCCCGGCGGCGCCGCGCGAAAGAAGGCCTCCGCCGGAACCGCACACAAGGCGCGCGGAAAGCCCGTCCCGTCGTCCTTCGGCTCGGCCGGGTCCGAGCGCGCCTGCCGCGCGATTGTGGACACCATGAACGAAGGAGCCGTTGTGCTCGACGCGGCGGGGACCGTGCGCACCTGCAACGAAGGCTTTCTGCGCATGACGGGCCTTTCGACTAATGCCGCGCCCGGAGCGAGTTTTTACGACCTCGTCGGCCAGGACGAGATGGACGCCTTCCTTGGCCTATTCTACGCCGCCCTGGACGGCCGCGCGGGCAGGATGGAGCTCGAACTCCGGGGCGCGGACGGCCGCACGGTCCCGGCGTACGTTTCCATCTTCCCCCTCGTGTTGGAGGGTGTTACGCATGCCTGCATGGTGATCACCGACCTCAGCGACCTGGCCTCGGTGGAGGAGGAGCTGGAGCACCACGAAAAGGAGCTTCGGATAACGAGAAACTTCATCCGCCGCATTGCCGACACCACGCCGAGCATACTGCACGTTTACGACCTAAAAAAAAGGCGCACCGTATATTCGAACGACCAGGTGGCCAGAATTCTCGGTTATACGCCGGAGCAAATCCGCGAAGAGGGGCCCGACCTGGCATGCATAGTGGCGCACCCGGACGACTCGCCGGGCATGCTTGAGTACCTTAAAAAGGCCTCCTCCATGGGGGACAACGAGATAGCGGAGATAGAATACCGGGCGCGCCATGCGGGGGGCGAGTGGCGCTGGCTTCGAAGCCGGCACGTGGTTTTCAACCGCGACGCGGACGGCCTGCCGGCCCGCCTTCTGGCCAGCACCGAGGACATAACCGACCGAAAGCTCGCGCGGGAAGAGCTTCGGCGCAACAACGAGCTTCTGGAGAGGATGTTCTCCAACATCAACCTTATGATAGCCTATCTGGACACCGACTTCAACTACATCCGGGTGAACCACGCATACGCCTGGCTGAACGGGCGCGACCCGGACTTCTACACGGGCCGCAATCACTTCGAGGTCTTCATGGATCCGTCGCACAGGGAGACCTTCCGCGGGGTCGTGGAATCGGGGCGTCCTCACTATGCCTTTATGGACCCTATCGAATACTCTCCGCGCCCCGGCGAGGGCATTATCTACTGCGACTGGAGCCTTGTGCCGGTCCGCGAGCCCGACGGCGGCGTGGCCGGGCTTATCCTTAGCCTGGTTGACGTAACCGAGCACCGAATGGCGCGCGAGGAGATACAGCGCCTGAACCGGGAGCTCGAGGAGAGGGTGGCCCTTTGCACGGCCGAGCTCGAGGCGGCCAAGCGCGAGCTCGAGCGCATGCGGGAGAGGGCGGGCCGATGAAGGCCGCAGGGGACCGGTCCATGCCGGAAGAGATGATGAACACCAGGCAGGTGGCCGAGTATTTGGGCATACACGAAAAGCAGGTCTACGCGCTCATCAAGGACGGCAGGATACCGGGAACCCGCGTTACCGGCAAGTGGGTGTTCCCCAGGCAGCTTATAGACCAGTGGATACGCTCGCACGCGCTGGAGGGAATAAAAGATGAGCACCGGCCGCGCCAGGGAACCGAGACGCTTCTTGCGGCCGGAAGCAACGACCCGGTGCTCGACATTCTGCTCGGCACCGTCAAACACGAGGGCGAGGGCTTCAATATATTTTCGTCCTCCACGGGCTCGAGCGAGGGCCTGCGCCTTCTGGCCGACGGGGCCACCGACATCGCCTGGTGCCATCTTTTCGACCCGGAGAGCGGGGAATACAACATCCCGTTTTTGGACCGCTATTTTAAAGACAGGGGAGTGGCGGTGGTGCACCTGTTCTACCGCGAGCTGGGCTTTCTATCGTCGCCTTCGCTAAGGCCCCCGGTGGGCCGCTTCTTGGACCTTGCCGGAGGGCGGGTCCGTTTCGTAAACCGCCAGAAGGGATCGGGAACGCGCATCCTTCTGGATTATCACCTGCAAAAGGACGGCATAGATCCGGAAAGCATTCCGGGTTACGATACCGAGGTATATACGCATTTCGAGGCGGGTCTCGCCATCCTCGCCGGTCAGGCCGACGCGGGGATTGCCACGGTGGCGGTTTCGCGCCTCTTGGCCCTGCCCTTTGCCCCCATAGTGCGCGAAAGCTTCGATATGGTGCTTTCCAAGGAGGCTTTCTTTAAAAAGGGGGTGCAGGCGTTCATAGCCGCGCTCAACTCGGCGGACTTCCGCGCCAAGGTCGCCGCTTTGGGGAATTATGATTTTAACGATTCGGGGAGGATAATCCATTCAACGCCGTGAATTATGGGTGAGGCCTTAGGTGCTTTCTTTTTCGGATCACCGAATTGCTGGCAGACGAGCCTAAGGCCCCTGGCGCTTTGCGCCACCCCCGGAGGGGGTTTTGCTGATGCCGATGGCCGAGCTTTCGACTATTCAACTCACCCCCTAACCCCCTCTCTTTGAACGAAAGAGAGGGGGGATCGTGCCACGATCCATATGAAATTTCAAAGGTACATCCAGACTAATTTATCTGAAGCCTCTACTGCCGACCGGATATCGGATATCGCAAGAAAGCTTGATATTCAAACTCCCCCTTCTCTTGCCCGAAGAGAAGGGGGCCGGGGGGATGAGTTCGGAGAGCTTCCGGCGACCGGGAGTCTTCTGAACAGCGCACGATCGAGCGCCACCCCCGGAGGGGGTTTTGCTGATGCC
>MVZN01000050.1 GCA_002069125.1 Spirochaetes bacterium ADurb.BinA120 | reverse complement strand
GCAGGCGGCTCTGCGGATATTGGGCGTGCCTTCGGTGCTCTACGGTTCCGAGAGCGTATTTGCGTCTAACGAGGCGGTCGAGCTTCTGCGCCTGCTTCGCGCCGTTCACAACCCGGCCGATGGCCGGCTTCTAAGGGCCGCACTTGCCACCGATATAATGGGGAAAAGCGGCGACGATATAGCGGAGCTAATCTCGGGCGGAGACGAATGGGAGGCGCTGGTCGGGCGCTTCTTCGGCTATCGCGAAACCTGGGCTCGAAGCGGCTTTATCCGCATGTATAGCGGCCTTCTTCGCGCCGAGGGCGTGCGCGGCCGACTGCTCCGAAGGCCCGACGGGGAGCGGATGATGACGAACCTTCAGCACCTGGCGGAACTCGTGCACCGGGCCGAACGGGAAGAGGGCCTGGGGATGGAGGGCCTCGTCAAATGGCTGAACAGGGCGATAGCGGAACCGAAAGAAACGATAGGCAACGAAGAGCACGAGCTGCGCCTCGAGACGGACGAGAAGGCGGTAACTCTGATAACGATTCATAAAAGCAAGGGGCTTCAGTTCGAGATAGTGTTCTGCCCCTATCCCTGGGATACGCGCGAAGTGGATGAGCCCTTTATTTACCACGATCCCTCATGCGAAAACCGCCCCGTCTTTCGCCTTGGAGGCGGGGAAGAGGATACCGACGAAGCGTTTGACGCGGCCTCGCGTGAGCGCCTGGCCGAGGACCTGCGCCTTTTCTATGTGGCCCTTACCAGGGCCAAAAGGCTCTGCTACCTCGCCTGGGGCCGTATCAATAAAAGTTTTAGCTCGGCGCCTGCCTACCTCTTTCATAATCCCGGCGATCTCGGAGACGCGGGTGTGGCGGCGAAGCTCGAGGCTTATGTCAAAAATCTCGAAGAAGAAAGCATGCTGAAGCAGCTCGAGTCGCTTGCCCAAAAGTCCGGCGGGGCCATAGAGCTTTCCAAAATACCGGTAGAAGCGCCGGGCAACTATAAGACTCCAGGCAAGAAGCCGGCCTCACTCAGTTACAGATCGTTTACGGGGAGCATAGCCCCGGGACGGCGCGTAACGAGCTTCAGTGCGCTTTCGGAGGGCTCCCCCCTCGAACGCGACCACGATTTCGAATATGCGCCCGCGGCCGGCCAACCTGAGACGGCGACGCGTAACATCTTCACTTTCCCGCGAGGAGCGGCGGCGGGTAGCTGCATTCACGCGATTTTCGAGGAAATAGATTTCTCTATGTCGGGGGATGTGGAGGGGCTGATAATGGAAAAGCTTCGCCTCTACGGGTTCGAAAGCGATTGGGCGGGGGCCCTATTGGAGATGGTCTCCTCCGTGTTAGGCACAGGGCTTTCGGACGGCAGGGGGGAGCGGCCCCTCGCAGGGCTGAGCCCTGAGGAAAGGCTGCACGAGCTCGAGTTCACCCTGCCGATCTCCCTCGTCACGCCGGACGGGCTTGCCGCCGCGTTTGCCGGGGCCGGAAGAGGAGGGCCTGTTTCGGACTTTGCCGATTCGATCGCGCACCTCGGCTTTCAGCCGGTGGGCGGCTTTCTACGGGGCTTTATCGACATGGTCTTCGTCGGCGACGGCAGGTACTATCTGCTCGACTGGAAATCCAATCACTTAGGAGACTCGCCGTCCGATTACTCCGCCGACAGGATAGCAGAAGAGATGCTTCGGCACAGGTACACGCTTCAGTATCATCTCTACTCGGTCGCTCTGCATCGTCATTTGAAATTGCGCATAAGGGATTATGAATACGGCAAGCATTTCGGCGGCGTGTATTATCTTTTCGTTCGCGGCATGGACCCGAAAGACGAGTCGTGTCCCGGCGTCTTTTTCGATCTTCCGGAGGAGAGGCTTATAGAATCGCTCGGCCGATATTTTGACACGGGGGATGCCGGGCCATGAGCTTAAGCCCCTTCGACACCGCATTCGCGCGCCTCATGTGCCGCCTGGAGGGCGGGGAAAGCCCCGAGCTCAAGCTTGCCGCGTCCCTCGTGGCGGGCAGAACGGCGGGCGGCGACGTATGCTTAGACCTCCCCTCTCTGGTGCGAGGAGAGCTTTCGGATCTGCCCGAGGTTGAAATTCCGGCCTCCGTCGAGCCCTGGATGGATGAGCTTCGAAAAACGAAGGTTGTGGGCGAGCCCGGAAAATACCGCCCGCTCGTACTCGACGGGGCCGGAAGGCTATACCTGTACCGTTATTGGAAATACGAATCGGACCTTGCCCGCAATCTGAACAGGATGGCTAAAGGCCAGAGAAGCGACTATTCTCCCGAGCTCCTCGCCGAGGGCATCGGCAGGATGTTCGGGGCGCAGAGCTCGAAGGAGCCGGACCTTCAGCGCCTCGCCGCGGCGGTCGCTGTGATGAAGTCGCTTTGCGTGATCTCCGGCGGGCCGGGTACGGGCAAGACGTCGACCGTGGTCAAAGTGCTCGCGTTATTGGCGGAGCAGGCGCTCGCCCGCGGAGTACGCATGCGGGCGGCCCTGGCGGCGCCTACGGGCAAGGCTGCGGTCCGGCTGCAGGAGGCGGTAAGCGGCGCTCTACATAAGCTTCCCTGCTCGCCTGAGGCGCGTGAAAGCGTGCCGACCTCGGCCCAGACGCTCCACAGGCTTCTGGGGAGCCTTCCCGGCTCCCCCTATTTCAGGCATAACGCGGACAATCCGCTTCCCTTTGACGTCGTAGTGGTCGACGAGTCCTCCATGGCGGACCTTCCGCTTATGGCCAAGCTCGTTGACGCGCTCTCGCCCGAATGTCGTCTAATACTCCTTGGAGACCGCGACCAGCTTTCGTCGGTTGAGGCGGGGGCCGTGCTCGGCGATATCTGCGGCGCCGCCGTCGCCAACCACTATTCGGAAGAATTCGCGAGGCTCGTGTCGGGCCCGGCCGGCTTCAGGCCGCCGTCGCTTTCGGACGCAAGGCCGATAGCCGATTCCATAGTCATCTTAAAGAAGAGCTATCGCTTCGATGAATCGGGAGGCATAGGGGCCCTTGCCGCCGCCATACGCAAAGGATCGGGCCGAGAGGCGCTTGGCATACTGCGCGAAGGAGGAGAAGAGGTCGGCATTCGGGAGGAGGTGAGGGCCGAAACGGTACGGCCCGCGCTTCAAAAATCGATGCTCCAGCATCTCGCCTCCACCGTATCGGAAGAAGGGCCAATGGAGGCCTTTGAAAGAATGGGCGTGGCTGCGCTCCTCTGCGCTCTCAGGCGAGGGCCGCTCGGCGTTTCCGGGATCAACGAAGCGGCCGAGCGCATGCTCCGCCGGCAGGGGCTAATCAATCCCAACAGGCGCTGGTATCCCGGCCGGCCTATTATGGTGATGCGAAACGATTATTCGCTCGGCCTGTACAACGGGGACATGGGCATGGTGCTTGACGGCAAGGACGGGCCGGTGGCCTATTTTCCGGACCCGGCCGCAGGCGCTCGCTCCGTCATGCCGCGCCTGCTCCCGGAGCACGAAACGGTCTACGCCATGACGGTGCACAAAAGCCAGGGTTCGGAGTTCGACCGGGTGGTGCTGGTGCTGCCGGAAATATATTCGCCCGTTCTTACGAGGGAGCTGGTATACACAGGGGTGACGCGGGCACGGGCTTCGGTTGAGGTGTGGTCACCTCCGGAGATTTTCGTGCAGGCGGTGGAGACCCCTGTCCGGCGCGCCTCGGGGCTTCGGGAGGCGTTGTGGGGGTAAATAGATATGCAATGGAAGCTCTTAATATTCTTGATTTTAAAGCGACACTCCGCTTAAACTCGAAATGACGGTCCATATCCCATTTTTTACGCAGGCGTCATCCGGCCGAAGTCTCGGGGCCGTTAACTTCCGGCCGCTGAGGGGGAACCAGGCTTTGTTGTCCGGTGATCCGGCAGCTCTAATTTTATCAACGAGTGACTGATATGAAAAATTCTGAATCGCGATCTGGCGGCTCTTCGCTTAACCCTACAGGCCGCCCTTTCTCCGGCAGCCCGGCCTCGAACACCCTGTTTCCGGTGGCGGCGGT
Organism: Spirochaetes bacterium ADurb.BinA120; assembly: GCA_002069125.1. Classification (GTDB taxonomy): domain Bacteria; phylum Spirochaetota; class UBA4802; order UBA4802; family UBA5368; genus MVZN01. Next base: position 20,260 of record MVZN01000050.1, on the reverse strand, counting down.
CCTCCTCTTACTGTCATTGCTTTTTTTTACGCCGTCCTGTTCCGGCAAAAAAAAGGTATGGATTTACACGAGCATTTATAAAGAGGTCATAGAAACAATGCGCGAGCCGCTCTCGAAGGCCATGCCGCCGGATGTCGAGGTGATGTGGTTTCAGAGCGGAAGCGAGAATATTGCGAGCAAGGTGAACGCGGAGCTCGCGGCGGGGGCCTCACGCGCCGATCTGGTCCTGACCAGCGACCCGTTCTGGTATTACGAGCTGAAGGACCAGGGATGCCTGCTCCCCTATAAAAGCGAGGCCGCCAGGGACATCCCGGACATCTATGTCGATCCCGACGGCGCCTATGCCGGTGTGCGGCTGCCGGTGATGGTGATAGGATACAACCCGCGCTATTTTACGGACAATTCCGGGCCGCCCAGAAGCTGGAAAGACCTCGCCGACCCGCGCTTTAAACGGCTCATCTCCATGCCGAACCCGCTGGAATCCGGCTCCAGCTTTACCGCGGTGGCCCTTCTTCAGAGCCGCTTCGGCTGGGACTATTTCGAGCGACTGAGGGCGAACGACATCATCGCCGCGGGCGGCAACAGCTCGGTCATCACCCGCATGGAGACCCGGGAGCGGCCGGTGGGCATCGTTCTCCTGGAAAACGTCCTTAAGGCCTGGGACAAGGGCTCGCCCGTGCGGCCGGTCTATCCCTCCGACGGGACCATCCCGGTGCTGAGCCCGATCGCGATACTCCGCGATACCCGGAATCCCGAGCTTGCCAAAAAGGCCTACGACTGGTTTTTTTCCGATGAGGCCCAGCGGGCCATCGTAAGGGGCTCGATGTATTCGCTCATCGAATCGGCCCCATCGCCCGAGCACTCGCTTCCATACACAGAGCTAAAAAAGAGCATGATGCCCTGGTCCGCCGGGATTCTGGCCCAGATGTTCGCGGAGCGCGCGGTGATTAAATCCAAATTTTCCGAGACCGTTCTTCGTTGATATGTTCGCTGACGGGGTTTCCAATTCCGCGGTGATAGAGGCGCTGGCGCGTTCGCTCTCGCTAAGCCTGGTCGTGGCGCTGGTCTCCGGCGCAACCGGCTGCCTGGCGGCCTGGCTCGTCACGCGCTCGGACGTCGGCGGGAGCCGCGCCCTTGCCGGACTTTTTTCGATGCCCTACGCCATACCGGCCTATCTCCTCGGGATGGCCTGGATCGTGCTCGGCAACCCGGCCGTCGGCGCCATCAGGGAGCTTTTTCCCGAAGGCGGGATATACGGATTTCATGGAATGGTCCTGGTGGAGAGCACCGTGGCCTTCGCCTTTCCGTACCTGGAACTAAAGGCCGGGTTCGAGCGCATGGACCCATCGCTCGAGGAGGCGGCAAGGACCAGCGGGGCCGGCCCCTGGCGCGTCTTTCGTGACGTGAGCTTTCCGCTCTTGTGGCCGCCCCTGGTAAACGGCATGTGCCTTTCATTCCTCTATACGCTGTCGTCATTCGGCGTTCCCGCGATGCTCGGAATGCCGGTGCGCCAGTTCGTGCTGACAACCCTCATCTATTCCCAGTTCAAGCTGGGGGGCATGGCGGGAATCTGGTCGGGTTTAAGGCTTTCCCTTCTGCTTCTCGTAATGGCCATGCTGGTGCTCGCTCTCTCCAACCGCCTGGTGGGCCTCCAGCGCCGCCGGGGCGGAGCTATAACCGGTTCACGCGTATCGCGCCCCGGCCTGGTGCGCCTAAGCGGCGCCCGTGTTCCGGTGACCGCCGCGGCCTGGGCCGTCTTTGCGCTCGTCGTTGCGCTTCCCTGGGGGGCCCTTGCCTTTTCCGCACTCGCTCCTGTGGCCGGAAGCTACTCCCCGTCCGAATGGACCCTGCGCAATTTGGAGTATGTGCTTAACCTTCCGGAGTTCCGCGAGGCGCTCGTAAATTCGCTTGCGCTCTCACTGCCCGTGGCGACCTTCGTTGTCGGCTCCGGCTTTGTTCTGGCCTTCGCCGCCGTGCGCCGCGGGAGCCGCCTGGCGGCCCGGCTCGTCGAGTCCATGGGAGTTCCCTTCTCGACCCCCGGGACGGTAATCGCGATCCTGCTTATCTTCGCCGCCACCTGGGTCTCCGCGGCCCTGGGGCGGGTTGGCCTCTCGCTCGACTCGCCGCTTGTGTGGATAGCGCTCGCCTACGCGGTCAAGTACTGCGCGGTGAGCGCGCGTATGCTCACGGCGGCATACCGGCAGGTGCATCCCTCGCTCGAGGAGGCGGCTGTTGTGAGCGGCGCTACGACATTTATCCTTCTTCGCACCATCTGGCTTCCGCTGCTCTCCCGCACGGTTCTTGCGGCCTGGTTTCTTACGGCGCTTCCGATGTTCACGGAGCTTACCATGAGCGTGCTCCTGACCGGTCCGGGCGGAGCGACCCTGGGCACGGTGCTGTTTCAGCTTCAGGAGTACGCCGACCAGCCGTCGGCCGCGGCGCTTGCGTGGATTCTCCTCAGCGCGGCGCTTGTCGGGGCCTTCTTCATGCGGGGCCGCAGGGCCGAGGAGATACTGGAGGGAAGATGATGAGCGACCTGCGCCTAATGGGGGTTTCCAAGCGCTTCGGCGGAAAAGACGTGCTAATGCCCATGGACATGCTCGTGACGAACGGGGCCTTCGTCTCGCTCCTGGGGCCGAGCGGCTGCGGAAAGACGACGCTTTTAAGGCTTATCGCGGGCCTCGAAACGCCCTCCTCGGGCCAGATCGTCCTGGGCAATACGACGCTTTACGGTCCGGGCGTCAACATCCCCCCCGAAAAACGGCGCTTCGGAATGGTGTTCCAGTCGTACGCGGTATGGCCGCACATGAACGTATTCGAGAACGTCGAGTACCCGCTTAAAGTACGGGGCATGGCGCGCCCCGAACGGAGGGAAAGGGTGATGAAGATGCTCGCCCTCGTGCACATGGAGGGGCTTACGGACCGTTATCCGCATCAGCTCTCGGGAGGCCAGCAGCAGCGCGCGGCGCTGGCCAGGGGCCTGGTGATGGAGCCGCCAGTGCTCCTTCTCGACGAACCGCTATCGAACCTGGACGCCAGGCTTCGCGCCGAGATGCGCCGCGAGATACGCGATCTGCACCGCTCGCTTGGCATCACCATTCTCTACGTTACGCACGACCAGCGCGAGGCCTTTGAAATGGCGACTCGAATCGTTATTATAAATGAAGGCAGGATCGAGCAGGAGGGAGGGCCGGGGGAGATTCGCGAGAACCCGGCCCCCGGATTCGTGAGCGAGTTCCTGTCGCACGTCTGAAATGGCAGCGGGGATGCTTTATGGAAACGGAACGCGGAATTGTGGTTGAGTTGAAGGATGGAATGGCGCTGGTGGAGGCGGACGCGGGCGGAGGATGCGCCTCGTGCGCCTCGCGAGGCTCCTGCGCCCTTATGGCCGGCGAACAAAAGCGCCGCCTGTGGATGGCCAACGGAGCGGGCGCAAAACCCGGCGACATGGTCGAGTTTTCCATCTCCGCCCGCGTGGTGGCGGGGATGAGCCTCCTGCTTTATGCCATGCCCGTGGCCCTGCTCGTTTGCGGAATAGCCGCCGGCGCGGCCTTCGCCCCCCGCTTTGGGATGGAGGCGGACGCGGGGGCGGTCCTGTTCGGCGTCGGGGCCTTTGCCCTTTCATTCGGCATAATTAAGGCGTTTTCCTCGACGATTTCGGTCAGGAAGGCGTCGCGGCCGGTCATGATCCGCGTACTTGGAACTGGCGAACTGGCCGGGGAGCCGGTTAAAAAAGGCTGGATTTAATCCCGCTGGAACTGAACAATCGTCGGATTGAAGGCCATCACGGGAAAGGAGCGGCGTAATGAGTGATGACATCGAATTGAAGAAGCGTTCGATAAAAGAGGAGATCGAACAGCTCAAGTACGAGTTCAAGGTCGAGCTTCCCAAAAAGATCGCGGAGGCGCGTTCTTACGGCGATCTAAAGGAGAACGCCGAATATCACGCCGCCAAGGAGCGCCAGTCCTTTCTCAGCGCGCGCATAACCCAGCTAAGCAGCCAGCTCAGCCAGCTAAGCAACCTGAGCGTGTCCGATATCGCCAGGGACCGCATAGGCTTCGGATCGACCGTCACCGTGCTGGACCTCGAATCGGAGGAGCTCATCCAGTTCACCTTCGTATCGCCGAACGAGGTCAAGCCGGCCGAGGGCAGGATATCGCTCTCGTCTCCGGTCGGGATGGCGCTTCAGAACAGGGGGGTCGGCGAAGAGGTGGATGTCTTAATTCCGGCCGGAAAGAAGCGCTACAGGATCGAGCGCTTCACCACCTTGCACGGCGACTCATTCGAGTCCTGATCGTCAGCCGGCGGCAATGCGCGCCAGGTCCGCCCAGGTCGTATAAACCATAAGCCCCAGGATAAGCACCCAGCCGGTAATGGCGAGGGGTAGGTGCGCGCGTGCCGCCGCCGGATGGGCCTTCTCGAGAAGATAGAGCAGCGCCTTTCCACCATCGAGTGCGGGCAGGGGGAGGAGATTGAATACGGCCAGGTTGAGGCTGAGTACCGCCGCGAATTGAGCGGCCCTCGAGGCGCTGCCCCCTACGAACGCCGTACCCTGTGACACAATCCCGACAATCCCGGAAAGCTCTCCGCCGCCGCCGAAAAGGCCCGCAAGGGCGTTCAGTATGCGCATGCCCAAAACGGCCGCCTGCTCGAAGGGCTTTATGAAAACGCCCGCAAAGGAAAAGCCGCCAGCCGCGGCGTTGATAAGCGCAAAAAGCGCGATTGCCGTAAGGATGTTCGCAATCGGCCCGCCGAGGGTCATGACCAGCCGCCGGGTCACGGGAATGGCGAAAAATTCGGCCTCATCTTCTATGGCAGGAAGCAGGTATCCGCCGAGCGGTATGGCCGAAAGGCGGTATTCGGTTCCTCGGCGGCGGAAGGCTCCGAGCTTCGGCCCGAATCCAATGGAAAATACCGCTATGGGGATTCCGGAAAGGCGCGCTGCGGCGAAGTGTCCCGCCTCGTGCGCGAGTATGACGAAACCGATGATAAGGATGATGGCCAGGTAGTCCATTATGCCTCGCTGGAAAGGGGATTGGCCTTGATTTGGTGCTTCCTGTTTAAGGTTCGCCTGTCCCGTTTTTGTTACAGACACCTGAGAGCGTGATGAGCGTCCGGCAATTATTCCTTGAAAAAAAGCCCCGCTCCGGCACAATTGCCGGGCTATCCGTGAATATGCGATAGAATACGGCCCGGCGGGACGGGATATCCGGCCGGAGCGCCCTTTCAATCGGGAGAATCCAGCATCATGGCGAAAATCAGGGAATTTACGGGCCTGCGCCCCGCAGACGGGCTTGCGGCCCAGGTGGCCGAGCTGCCATACGATGTCGTTTCATCGGAGGAGGCGCGAGCTATTGCCGCTGGCCGGCCGCACAGCTTCTTCCATATATCGAAGCCCGAAATCGACCTGTCCGAGGACGTATCGCTGTATGACGACAGCGTGTACGTCAGGGCCCAGGAGAACTTCGAGCGCTTCATCGAGGAGGGTGTGCTCCGCCCCGACGATGAACCGGGCCTCTACCTGTATACTCTGGTAATGGGCGGGCGCGAGCAGACCGGGCTGGTGGGCTGCCTGGATATCGACGACTACCTGTCGGACCGCATCAAGAAGCACGAGCTGACCCGCGAGGACAAGGAGCGGGACCGCATGCGTCATCTCGACAGGCTGAGCGCCCAGATCGGGCTGGTGTTCACATTCTATCGCGAGGATGGAAGCGGACAGCCGCTCTTTAAGCGCGCCCTCCAGGTCGTGCCGGAGGTGGATTATATCGCGGCGGACGGGGTAAGGCACGTTCTGCGCCGGGTCCGCGACCGCGGCCTCATCGATTCCTTCAAGGCGCTGCTGGAACCGCTTCCCCTCTATATAGCCGACGGGCATCACCGCGCCGCCTCGGCCGTCAAGGTCGGTCTCGAACGGCGGAAGGCGAACCCGAATCACACGGGCGAGGAGGAATACAACCGCTTCCTGGCCGTGGTTTTTCCGCACGACCAGCTGGAGATTCTGCCGTATAACCGGGTTGTCCGCGATCTCAACGGCATGAGCGCCGATTCATTCCTCACGGAGCTGGGCCGCCTTTATGAGATAGAGGAGGCCGCGTCGGGTAAGCCCCCCAAAGCGGGGATGTTCTGCATGTTTTTAAAGGGGCGCTGGTTCCTTTTGTCTCCGGGGTTTAGCCCACAGGGCGACGTGGTTGCGAGGCTCGATGTCTCCGTTTTACAGAATACCGTTCTTGGCCCCATTCTGGGCATACAGGATCCGAGAAAGGACGCGCGCATCGACTTCGTCGGGGGCCTGCGCGGGCCGGGCGAGCTCGAACGGCTGGTGCGGGATGGGGAATTCGCCGTGGCTTTCTCGCTGCATCCCACAGCCATCGGGGAGCTCATCGATGTAGCTGACAAAGGCGGACTTATGCCGCCGAAGTCGACATGGTTCGAACCGAAGCTTCGAAGCGGCCTGGTGATCCATGAGATAGAGCGGCCGGCCGGTCGCCGTTAATTATCTTGACAGTATTGGAAATTTCGGCTTTATTTGATGGGTGTGGAGACGAGGGGAATCGAACCCCTGACCTCTTGAATGCCATTCAAGCGCTCTCCCAACTGAGCTACGCCCCCGGAGCGCGTCCGGACGCGCCGGACGTTTAGGGATAGTGGGGCGGGGGCGCGGTTTTTGTCAATATAATTTTTACGCTTAACCGTGCGTGTGCAGGCGCTTAAAACGATGAACAATGAAAGGATTCGTGCCGAAACCTATTAACAGGACGGCGGGGTGGGGGTAATGGGCGATGACCTTATGGGCCTGAACAGGGAGATCGAACGCCTCAGGGGCGAGCTCGAGCATTACCGCAAGATGGTGAGCGGATACGAAAACGTGCTGAAGCTCAACGAGATGGAGCTGGACAACGCCCAGAAGATTATCTCCATGTATGAAAATATCGTGGAATACGCGCGCGGCGAACTCATGCTCGCGACGGAAACGGCCAGAGCGCAGGAAAGCGTTTCACAGCTAAGCAGGGCCGAGCTCATGGATGCCTTTGCCAGGATCGCCGATCTCGAGGAGCAGAACAGGCTCCTGCGCGAGCGGCGCCGGGACGCCTGAGAGCCGACCTATACAGCCGGGGCATGGATACGGACGATGATACTGACCTATGTAATAATATTTGTCTTCTTCATAATGCTCAGCATTTTTGGCCTCTATATCTTCAGCACCTATGTCTTCCCTCGAAAGATCGAGGAAATCGCCAAAATGATCGAGATGGGGCAGACCAAGCTCGCGATCAAAAAGCTCAACGAGATCCTCGAGAAAGACGACCGCAACGCCTATGCCCACTATCTGCTGGCCGAGGCCTATATAAAGGAAAACAATCTTCAGTTCGCCATACTCGAGTACCGCCAGGTGCTCAAAATAGGCCGGTTCGATGACAGGGTGAGAGAGGTCGATGTGCGCTCCAAGCTTGCAAGGATATTCAGGGAGCGGGGCGCCGTGGAGGACGCGAGAAAGGAATACCTCATACTCACCAAGATCGATCCGGACAACTTCGAGAACTTCTACCGGCTCGGCATGATCTTTTTCGACGCCGGCGCGCTGGACAAGGCGGCCATATACTTCAAGAAGAGCATTTCCAACAACAATCGGCACGACATGTCGTATTACTACCTGGGGCAGGTGCTTTACCGCAACAACTCCCACAACGAGGCCAAGCAGATGTTCATCGAGGCGATCAAGCTCGATCAGGCGAACTACAAGGCCCACTACTTCCTCGGCCTGGTGCTGCGCCAGCTCGGGGATTACGAATGGGCCATAAAGGAGTTCGAGACAGCGCAGAAGAACGAGGATATAAAGGTCAAGTGCTTCCTGGCCAAGGGCACCTGCTATCACGAAAAGGAGATGTTCCCCAAGGCCATCATAGAGTTCGAAAGAGGCCTGAAGTTCGCCAGGCGAGGCAGCGATACCGAGCTCAACCTGAGGTACTTCCTGGCCTCCTCCCAGGAGAGTGTGCGGGACCTCCAGTCGGCGATAGCCAACTGGGAGCAGATCGCGGCGGTAAACAAGAATTTTCGCGATGTACAGGAGAAGCTGCGCGCGTATTCCGAATTCAGGCAGGATGACCGCGTAAAGGACTTCATGATCGCCGGGCTTGCGCAGTTCGAACACACCTGCCGCAAAATGGCGGAGGCCCTGGGCCTTACGATAATGGACATAGAGATAATAAACGATTCGGAGATCGAAATCCTCGCCACCGAGACCGAGGGGAAATGGCGTAACACCCGCATGAGCAACCGTATCGTGCGGATCCTGCGCACCACCGACACGGTCACCGACAAGCTCCTGCGGAAGATCCACGAGAGCATGAAGCCGCGCAACGCCACTCGCATCATCGTTATCAGCACCGGCGATTATTCGCAGGCCGCGGCCGAATTCGCGGGCACCAGGCCCATAGAGCTCCTGGGCAAGCCCGAGCTTGTCCGGCTGCTCAAGTCCGTCGAAGCCTGACAGGCGAAACGGCGAATGGATTATATCGACAATATATTGAACGACATGCCGCTCTTCCGGCATTGCGGGGACGCCGAAATCGGCCGTCTCCGCGCGGAGGGGCGCCTGCTAAACGTTAAGCGCGGCGGCTTCTTCGACCCCGGAAAGGACAACACCCTGGGGATCGTGGCGGCCGGGCTTTTCGAGATGGAGGCCCCGGGGCGCGGCGAGGTCGTGTGCATGGCGCCGGGGTCGTTTTTCGGCGACATCCCCTTCACCCAGAACCGCCACCGGGGGCGGGTAAGGGCCCTTGTGGATTCATCCCTCTTCGTTATCGATGTCGAAAAGCTATATCGCTTCTTTCTGAATTCCTACAAGGCGATGCGCGGCTATCTTCGCGCGGTCGGGGCCATGGGTTTCGAGCCGTCCTCCGTCGGCAGGAAATACGGAGGAAAGGCGGCGCGCGTCATTACGGTATTCGGCCCGAAAAACGGAGCGGGCAAATCGATTCTATCATCCTTTCTGGGGCTGTGCTGCGCGCGCGACGCGAAAACGATCGTACTGGACGCGTCATACACCGGCGATTCCATATTCAATATCTTCGAGAAAAGAATCACCACGGCGGTTTCCCAGAAGGACGAGAAGGAACTTTCGGCCGATTCATTCATCAACGAGCGGATAGAGCCTGTGGGCGACCGGCTATCCCTCATGAACATCGCCTTTGGCTCCAAGGTGAGGGTCAATCCCGACATCATCTCGCCCATACTTTTCGCCCTTTCGCGGGAATACCGCTATATCGTCATCGACCTATCCGGACGCGACGACGCCCTGCGCGACCGGGTCTTCGATCTCTCGGACGTGCTTTTTCCGATAGTCACCCGTCCCAGGGACCGCCGATCGTTGCACTCACTCCTCGACTCCTCCCTCCGCGAGGGGCAGCGCGTGCTGTATACGCTCAACGCGTTCCACGCTCGCTCGGCGCGCGCCTTCGAGGGAGGCATTATTCTGGAGGACCTGGAGATTGATAAAAGCGTCCCCGCGCACGAGACGCTTCGTGCGCGCGCCGACGGAGACAGCGGGGCGGGGTTCATGGAGTTCATCCGCGGTCGAAAGCACGGCATGGTGCTCGAGGCCAGGCTTGCCGATTCGCTTGCCTACGCCGGCTTCCTGGCCGCGTTCCAGCGCGCGGGGAAGACCGCGGACCTCCTCTATTCCTCCGGTATGAGCTTCGCAATGGCGGCTCTTTTTGCGTTGAAAGAAGACGAGGACTCGTTTCTGGAGGCGGCGGAGAGCCTTTTCTCCGAGGAGCGCCTAAACGCGATGATCGATATCACATTTCCCGACGGCTTCGTCATAAAGAGCGCCGGGGCCGAGCGCTACGCCAGGGAACTTGCGGGGGATTCGAGAATAGAGATGTTCAGAACACTGCCGGCCGTCATGCTAACGGACGGGGAGACGGGAGGGGCCCGGTTTTTCAGTACCGGGAATCTCGCCGGATGTATCGCCGCGTCCTTCATGCTGCACCCGGTTTGCGAGTCGGTCGAAATGGCCGGAGGGAGGTATCACTCCGGATTCCCGGCCAGGAGGGCGCGCCCGGAGGACCTGTTGAGGACCGACGTGGACGAGATAATTTCGATCTCCATACGCAACCGGGCCAGGCTTCGTTTCCGCGAGAAACGCGTTCTTAAGTTTTATGACAGCTTTCTCGACCATTCGGCACGCGTGCTTCCCGAGGGCAGGCCGGGCGGCATACCGTCGAAAAACCTGGTTATCGAGTTGGATGAGGGCGTGTATAATTTTAAAAAAATACTGGAACTTTCAGACGAGCTCTCGAATAAATTGTTGAAGGAGCACGGGCTTTAGTGTAAATGGTGGCCCCGCACTTTGTGGCGCGGGGACCGTGTCAAAATGGAGCGGAGGGAGGGGCGATGCGTTCAAAGCTTACGAACATCCTGCAGGCGGTTGTCCTTGCAAGCGGCATCCTGTACATGGCCGTCGGAATGCTGTTCTTTCTTTCCCCGCTTTTCGTCGGCGCCCTTCTGGGCCTTCCGATCGCCGAGGACTGGTTCAACCAGATCAAGTACGACGCGTTCGTGGCGCCCCTGTACTTTATCACGCGCGGTTTCGCCGCGATGGTGTTCTCCGCCGGCGCGGCCATGGTGCTGCCTCTGTTCGACCCGCTTCGATACAGGGGGCTTGTCTATTTTACCGGAGTGCTGTTTCCAGTAATGGCGTCGTGGGTTCTCATTAAAAACGGGATTAGTTACCAGCATACGCTGGCAGTCATCCTGGGTGTCATGTTCCTGGCGGTTTTCCTGGTGACGGCTGCAGCGCTCGCCATCACCGGAAAGGCCGCCCGTTCGGGCGAAGAATAAGTTGTAAGCCGGGTCTGCCGTGGAGCAGCCGATAGTCCACGCGGCGGCCGGGCATAAATCGGGGAGGAGCAAATGGACCTAAAAACCAGAAAAGTCGATAACGTTATCGTGGTATATCTGCAGGGGAAGCTCGATGTCCACGTATCGGCCGATGTGGAGAAGGAGATCAACAAGATCATCGAACAGGAGCCGCAAAGCAATCTGCTCCTCAACCTGGGGCAGGTCGAATACATGAGCAGCTCCGGCCTGAGGATATTCGTCTCCACCATGAGGGTGCTCAAGGAAACCAAGCGCAAGCTGAAGCTCTGCAACATGAACAACGCGGTAAAAAAGATTTTCGAGGTCGTGGAGCTCATGGATATGTTCGAAGTGCACGAAACGGAGGAAGAGGCGCTCAGGCATTTCTGATCCGCGTTCATTCAGATGGACATAAAAGGGATCTTCCGGAGGCATGACAAACCCAGAAGTCCGGCCGTCGCGGCGGGTTTCGCGGGCGATATCCCGGACTTCATCGATCGAGAAAAATTCGGTTCGATGACCTCGGGCATGGGCGCCGGGATCCGGAATTATCTTCTTTTCCAGCGCTTCCCGTCGTATCGTTACCCGGACTGGATCAACCGGCTTTCGGACGGCGCGTCCAGATCGGGGGGGTGTATTCTTCCCCCGCTGCTCTCAAACCACTCCAGCCGGGATTGGATGTATTTTACAAACCTGCTTTCGAGCGACGCGCTTCGAATCGACCGGTCCGGCATGCTCTCGCCGACGTACGCGGCCTGGTCGGTGGAGATATGGGTACTCATAGGCCAGAGGCTTTTTCGGGCCCAGGAATCGCCCGCGGGCGTGGTACAGGAGAGGGACCCGCTTACCTCCATCGCCAGGACTACCTGGAGGGAGAAGGAATTCGGCCTTGTGCAGACCGTTTTCGGCGCGCGAACCGGCGTGGACGAGGCCATTGTCGCGCTTGACTGTTCCCTCCCCAGGAAAACGGATGGGGCGAAGCTCCTCGTGGTGTTCCGGCCGTACGATCCGCTCTCGATAGGCACCATGCGTGAGATCGAATATCGCAGGGACGCGCGGACGGTGAAAATCGACGGCGTGGAAAGGGCGGCGCTCGAGACCCGGCCCGATTTTATCGCCACCGGGAATGGCGTTTCCGGGGATATAGTCCCGGCTCCCGGCGCGCGGGATATGCTAAGGTCCTCATGCGAGTTCGGTATGGCCACCCTCGCACTCGGCTACGCCCTGGAGAAGGGGTCGCGGCGCATCCATATACGGATCAATCTTTCGCGCGGAAACCCCATAACGGCCTCGCGCGTCAACTTCACGCGGGCTGCGGCCGAATTCATCGAATTTGCCGGAATAAGGATTAAAAGCGGGTTAAACCTTGCGTTCCCCGACGACCCTGTCGTCAAATGGCTCTACGCCACGAAGCTGTGCCTTCTGAACTCGCTCAACAGGGAATCGCAAAGGCCGCGCAACCCGGAGGATATCGCGGCCATGAGGCGCTCGTGCCTTATGGTGTGCGCGTGCGACAGGATGGGCTATCACTCCGAGGCCGAAGGCATGCTGCGCTCACTGATGCCCATGTTCGGCGGGGAGGCGGAAGGGTCCTTCGAACGGGCGATCGGCGCCTCGTACCTCCTTTCCGCGTTCGCCGACTGTTTCATCCATTCCCGTGACATGGAATTCCTCCGCAAGGGTTATTCATCGCTTAAATCGACCGCGACGGGCCTGTTCGAACACGCCAGGACGATCAAATCGGCTTCGCCCGGAAGAGGGGCCAACTCACTCGGGTATTATCTTGACGCGTCATCCCATCCATACGATAAGGTGCTGCTGTACAACGCGCTTCGCCAGTATTCCTACCTTGCGCGGTGCATGGGGCTTTTCGGCGACGAGAACAGGTTCGCAGGAGAAGCGCGGCGGCTGGGGGGACTTGTGGCCGCTGAGATCGGGGCCATGTTCCCGGCGGGCGAGGAAAGGGACGGCCCGGCCGTCCTGGATGGAAACGTCGCCGCCGGCTATATCGCCGCGGCGGGCTACCCATTTCGGGTGGAGGAATTGGGGGCGGACAATCTCCGTTCCATGGTCGCGGGCATAGCCGAGCTTTACGGCGGTGTTCCTCTTTATGTGCGGGCGCTTGGCGGATGGGACTCGGTGCTTTCGCTCCTTTTCGCCTCGAATCTCATCCACATCCGCGATATGCGCTACTACGATCTCATGGGCGAGTTCATGCAAAAGGGCGGCGAACGCTACTCGCTTCAGGATGTACTTCATCCCGGTTCCGGGGCCGGAATGATGGGCGACGGGGACTCCGTAGAGGCGATGGCCGCCTTCGCCCTGACCCTGCGCAATATGCTGTTTATGGATTTCGAAAGCAGGCTCGACGTGCTGCCGTCCCCACGCGAGGAATGGTTCATCCCGGGCTCGGAGATGGTGGTGCAGGACGCGCCCTCGCGTTTCGGGCCGATCAGTTTCAGGGTGCTGTCCTCCAGCGGCGATGTGCAGTTCAGGTTTACGGATCTACCGAAATTTGTACCGCCCGAGATCATGATCAACCTTCCCTTCCGGGCGAAGATCAAGCAGGAGAGCGATTTCGTGATAAAAAAGGATTTCGGTAACGCCGTAACGATCAACGGCTGGCCAGAGATCGTAAAGTTCTCCCGCTGAGCCGGAGTGAAACGGGTACACGCGGCATGCTCATCACCATAATCCTCATCATCCTTGGCGGCATGGGCGCGATAGCCTATTATCTCGTCTATATCCGGCCTAAATTCGACCCGGCCCAGAGGGCGGAGCTTTTCGAAAAGCAGGGCATGCTGAAGGAATCCGTAATAGAATACCGGAAGGTCCTGGAGAGCCGCCCGGGCGACCCCACCACGCGTTACCGGCTTGCCGGGCTTTACCTGAAACTTAACGAGATCGATCAGGCAATCATGCAGTTGGAGGGGATGCTGCTTACGGGAAAATTTACCTATGAGATCGATTCGCTCGACGTGCAGAAGAAGCTGGCCGGCGCCTATTATATACGCGATGACATCGAAAAGGCCTTTCGCGGCTACCTGGAGATACTCAATCTCTATCCCACTGACCCCGAAGCGCTCTATCATGTAGCCTTTATCGCCCTGGGCCAGGAGGAATTCGATTTCGCGCAGAAGCATTTCGACCGGCTCGTAAAGCTCACGAAGGACGATTTCGATGTATATTTCGGCGCCGGGATCACCTGCTACCAGAACCAGCGGACAAACGAGGCGATCGCCTTTTTCAAGAACGCGCTTGCGCTGAGGCCGAACTCCGACGCGGCGAACCTGGCGATGGCCTTCGCGCTCCAGAGAAAGCGCGATTTCAAACAGGCGATACCGCACGCCTCGGCCATCGCGGAAAGGGCGCGGGAATTCGAGGTGCGCTATATGGCCAAACGACTTCTCGCCTTTCTAAACCTTCAGGCTAAAAAAAACGACGAGGCCGTCAAGAATTTCGAGGACCTGATGCAGTCGTCCCGCGACAACGACTCGCAGGCCGAACTAATGCTCGCCCTCTACGATCTGGGCTATGCCTGTATAAGGACCGAGCAGATCAACCGGGCCTACGAATACTGGAACGAACTCTATCAGATGGACAAGACCTACAACGGAATAAACCGGCTGGTCACCATGCTCCGCCGCGAAATGGATACTTCATACCGCCAATTGCAGGATGGTTTCGACGCTTCGGTTATGGACGGCATCGATGACTGGATTGCGGGGGCTTTTCCGCAGGATTTCCTGTGGAAGGTGTGCGGACTGAAGAGCGAAAGGGCCCTGGACCTCAAGAACGTCATGGTGACAGCGAGGATCGGAGTCGCGCGCGAAGGGGATGGCGAGGCGCGATCGTCCGAGGTAGGGGCCGGCGACAGGGTCGCCAGACTTATCAAACTGGACACCGAAAGCTTCCGCATAATGGCGAACAGGGTCGTGGGAAAGATGGGATACCGGGTGGACCAGATATTACAGACCTATCGCGAGGCCGACGGGGTCGACTTCCTCGCCACCTCCAACGAGACGAAGGAGAAGGTGCTGGTATGGGTTCGCAGATGGACAAAGACCATGGTTGGTGAGATTCCCCTGCGTAATTTCGCCCAGGCGATCAACGATATCAAGGCGAAGCAGGGCCTCTTCATCACCACCGTTGACCTTACCGAGCCGGCGAAGAACAACCTCAAGCGATTGCAGAAGGTTACGATGGTTTATCCCGAGGAGTTCGACGACCTGCTTCGGGGAATCCTCTGACCATGCCGGCGTACTCATCCCTCGAGAGGGTGTCGCTCTCCGCGATTGATTTCGCGGACGATTCGTACCGGGTGTCCAGAAAGCGTCCTCTTGACGCGCTCCGTTCCTCAATCGAGCGGTTCGGTGTGCTCGAGAGCCCGCTTCTTCTCAGACAGAATGACAGAATAATCCCGGTGTTCGGGCACAACCGGATCCTTGCGGCGGCGGAATCAGGGCTCGATTCCGTGAATGCCGTGGTTGTCGATCGGGTCGATCCGACCGATTACCGCAACCGCGCCCTGCTCAAGTGTGCGCGCAACGAGGCCGGACCGGTCGGCAGGATCAAGATGGCGCTGGTCCTGAATCGCCTGGGGACCGGCGCGGACGATCTCCGGCGGACCATGCGGTATGGACTCGGGGTGCCGGACGAGTTCGCCTCCGCGCGGATGCTGGATACCGTCCTCGGGCTTCCCGGACACCTGCGGGACTATCTCGACGCGAGGGATGTCGGATTTAAAGTGATCAAGGAGCTTGTTACGCTCCCGACGGAGGCGCAAGTATTTCTCGGGGAGCGGGCGGGCGACGCGGGCTTCAGAATCAACATCTTCAGGGAGATGGTGGAAATGCTCTCCGACATCGCGGTCAGGGAGGGAACGCTCGAGCCGGTTCTGGCGATCCCCCCCGCGCAGACCGGCGACCGCCGAAGGGACGAGCAGGCGCTGTTCGACGCCATCTACGCGCTGAGGTACCCCGCCTATACCGCGATGAGGGAAAAGGCGGCGAAAATCGTCTCCGGGATCGAGCGCGCGGGATGCGGTGTAACATTCCCGCCGTATTTCGAGGGAGGGGAGGTTATGCTTAACGTCCGGTTTGTCCGCGGAGAGAGGGAGGAATCCATTCGGAAGAGGCTTTCCGAAGTCGACGCGCGTGGAATAGAAAAGCTCCTCGACCTCCTTTAATCCGCAAAGAAGCGGTCCATGTCGCGGATGGCCCTGCGGAAGGTCTCTTCGAGGCTGTACCCCGATTTATACCCCGCCGCGTTCTTGTGTCCGCCGCCCCCGTTCACGATGGCGATCTGCGCGACATCGTAATCTCCCTTGGTGCGCAGGCTCACCTTCACGGGGCCGTTGGCGTCCTGTTTGACCAGAATGCTCGCCACAACCCCCTGGACGGTGAGGGGCACGTTGATCGCGAGTTCGCCCTCCGAAAAACTCGCGCCCGACCGGGCGAGCATCTCGGGAGTGAGCTTCATCGCTATAAGTTTGCCTCCGTGGTGCACCTCCATGGTGGAGAGAATCATGGCGCGCAGGGCGAAGCTGGCGAGGGAATTGTTCTCGTAGATATGCTCGTATGATCTGAACGGGTCGGCGCCGAGTTCCACGAGATGTCCCGCTATCCTGAAGGTTTCCGGCGTCGTCTTGGGGTAGCGGAATGAGCCGGTATCGAAGAGCATGCCGGCATAGAGCGCCTGGGCGGCCTTGCGGCTCGGCGTGATATTGAAATACACGAACAGGCTGTATATGATCTCGCAGGTGGACGAGGCTTCCACCTTTATAAAGTTGGATTCCAGCTTGTCTTTCCCACCCTCGTGATGATCGACGATAAAAACCTCCCTCACCCGTCCCTTAAGCAGTTCAAACAGCCGCCCGATGTTATCGAAATCGTTGGTGTCCAGAACGAAGACGGCGCAGTCATCGACCGGATAGGGGAGCTCGACCGAGTCGGAATAGACGTTGATCTCGTGTTCGGGATCGATGAAAAGGAACTTGTCCGGCACCGGGTCCGAGTTCAGTATAACCGCCCGCCTGCCCATGTGGCCGAGTATCTCGCGAAAACCGATTTCGGCGCCAAGGCCGTCCCCGTCCGGGCTTTCGTGCGTGGATATGATAAACCTGTCATGCCTGGACAGAAAACGCTCGAGATTGGCGAACCCCCGGTGCATCGCCGATTACACCCTGGCGGCCCCGTTTTTGAGGAGCGGGAAGCCCATCTCTTCCCGTATCTGAAGGTAGCGCTCGGCGCAGCGCCGGGCCATATTGCGGACCCTGGTTATGTAGCCGACGCGCTCGGTAACGGAGATGGCCCCCCGGGCGTCGAGCATGTTGAAAATATGCGAGCACTTGAGCACGCAATCGTATGCGGGAAGCACAAGCGGCGGAGAAGCGTATTCGAGAATGGAAAGGCACTCTTTTTCGTACTTGTTGAAAAGGTCGAAATAAAGCTCCACGGACGCCGCGTTAAAATTATAATGGGAGAACTCGAGCTCGCTCCGATGATGGATGTCGCGATAGAGCAGGTTTTCATTCCATTTGATGTCGAATACGCTGTCGACTCCCTGGATGTACATGCATATGCGCTCCAGCCCGTAGGTGAGCTCCACGGGTATCGGGTCAAGCTCGAAACTCCCGCACTGCTGGAAATATGTAAATTGAGTAATCTCCATGCCGTCCAGCCAGACCTCCCATCCGAGGCCCGAGGCCCCGAGGGTAGGGGACTCCCAGTCGTCCTCGACGAAGCGGACATCGTGTTCCTCGAGCTTGACGCCGAGATGGCGCAGTGAGTCGAGGTAGAGGTCCTGCGCGTTGAGGGGCGAGGGTTTGAGTATAACCTGGTACTGATAGTAGTGCTGAAGGCGGTTGGGGTTGTCGCCGTACCTGCCGTCTGTCGGACGGCGGGAGGGCTCGACGTATGCGACGTTCCAGGGCTCAGGCCCGAGCGCGCGCAGGAAGGTGGCCGGGTTGAAGGTGCCGGCGCCGACCTCGAGGTCGTATCCCTGTATGATGACGCAGCCCCTTCGGGCCCAGTATTCGTTTAGGCCGGCTATGATGTCCTGAAAATACATGAGAGCTCCCCCCTGGCGTGTCCTCCACTTACTGTGGCGGCAGGGGCGGGAAATAGTCAATTCTTTTTAGGAGAGCCGCGGACCTCAGTGGGCGGCGGAGTTTTCCTCGTAGGCTTCCTTGAGAACCTTGTGGAGCATCTCGAAGTTCTTTTTGTTGTTCAGGTTGAAGTACTCCAGTACGTCCTCGTCGACGATCTCGAAACGGAAGTTGCGATTTTCGATTTCGGTGAAAATGTAGGCCAGGTATACCGTATAAGCGAGGTCATGGTAGCGTTCCGGCGCCATGTGCGGCCGGTGATGAAATTCGATAGCTTTTATTAGGGCGTCGTTGAATTTCCATTTTTTGCATATAAGGCTTCCGAGCGTGCTGTGGCTTACCCCCAGGGTTATCTCCTCTATTACCGCGGTTTGGGCCAGGTTCTCGTTGCCGGTTATCTCGACGAGCCGGTTTATCTTCTCGGGGCCCAAGGAGAGCAGAACGATCCTGCCGATGTCGCACAGAAGCGCGGCGAGGTAGGCGAAGTCGCTCATCTTGCTGTGTTTGATCTGTATGGCGATTCGCTGTGCGTAGAAGGCGGTGCGGTAGGAGTTCCTCCAGATCGTTTCGAACTTTTTGTAGCGCGAATCGAGGACCTTCTGCACGCCGGTGGCGACCAAAAGCATGTTGATTCCCTTGGTGCCGATTATCTTTGCCGCCTCCTCGATGGTCTCGATCCTTTTGGAGGTAATATATCCGGCGGAATTGGCGAGCTTGAGGAGCGCGGTCGTAAGCCCCGGGTCGCGCTTGATGCTGTCGGATATTTCGCGTATTGTCGAATCGGGATTTGCGCAGAGGCGCTGTATCTCGATGATGTTTTCGGGGAAGGAGGGGATGTTTTCGAGCTCCTGGAGGATGCCTTCCGCTATCTTGACGCTGAACTCGCCCGCGTCGGCCCGGCGGGGTATGTTGATCTTCGCGATGGTGAGCCTGCCGTCGGTGGTTATGCTGAACGTCTCCGGAGGGAGGCCGATATTTTTGAAAAGTATGAGCGCCATGGTGAGTCCGAGGCCGGCGCCCTCGGAATCGTCGAGAACGTCGTCGAAAGCGTCCGATATGTCCTTGTACGAGTAGGCCTTTTTGACCCGCGATTCGACCTTTACGCGCTCCTCCTCGAGGATGGCGATGTTATTGATGATGCTGATTCGCAGGTTCTCGGGGAGCACTTTGAAGAACACCCTGACCACCAGCCTGGCCTCGGGCAGTTCTTCCAGAAAGGAGGATTCGTTCGAGAACACCTCCTCCTTGAAGGTCTCCATTCCGGCGCGATAATCCTCTTTTTTCCGGATATCGAGGCCTTTTTTTCGGAAATAAAGCCTCTTCGCGTTTGCCTTGACGGCATTGTTGATGAGCTCCTTGAGCACCGTGAGGAGCATGTCTTTCATGTAGAGGATGTCGAAGTATTCGAGCTCCCGGTGCAGCACCTTTATGAGGTTTTCCTCGACAACAGGGCTCATAATGGAAAACTGGATGTAGAAATCCTCGCCGTTTCGTATCGCCTCTTTAAAGTTCGGCGGGTTTAAAACGATCTGGTTTTCGATGGTCCCTTCCAAGGTCCGCTCCTTCCCACAATCTGTTGCTCATCTCTATGTATCCGGCCTTTTGTCGTAAAATCGGGGTTCCGTGGCATACCGGAGTTCTCAAGAGCACTTTGGAGTATTATAAATGAACATGGTTCATTAAATAAAGCATTTTTTTAGAAATAGGCGAAACTACACTGAATTTTTTTAAAAGCACCCTCCAGAAACCCATAAACGCCAAAATAGACCTGGTCCTCCCCGAGTCGGCCGAAGCCATGGCCATACCCCAAAAAGCCCCGTATGTCCATCATATACCCGGCGGTGATTCTTATATGGGCCTCCGCCCCGGCCGACGCCCTGAATGCCTCCATTTCCGGTTTACCGTTCCAGGAATTACCGTATTCGGCGAATATCCGACCGGAAAGGTCCCTGAAATACAGCGGCAGCGTTCGAAAGCCGCCCTCGTGCTGTAAAACCGGAAATCTGTATTCAATCGTTCCGGAGGCGAACCTGTCCGCATACCCGACTCCGGCGGGGTAGCCCCTCAGACCGAATTCGTCCTCGTCCGAGGCGGGGGGGCCGGTTTTGCCCCTTTCGAACCTTCCCAGGGGGTATGGCGATAGATGTTCCGGATTATTGAACGAAGCCCCGCCCCGCAGGCGCAGCATGAGAACGTGGTTTGTAAAAAGACCTCCCATATAGTGCGAAAACTCCGCCCGCACCTTGAAAAAGGAGATGTCCGAGCCGATCGCCTCGTTGTACAGATCGG
>MVZN01000049.1 GCA_002069125.1 Spirochaetes bacterium ADurb.BinA120 | reverse complement strand
GCAGAACTCACTTGCCCAACGCCTTAGCCATAATTTCCTTTCCTAACTCCAAGGCTCTTTCCGGCTCTGTTTGATATAACTGTCCCAATGCACTCCAAACCTCATTACCCAATAAATGGCGATAAGCTTGATAGAGCTGTTTACTGATTTCTTGCTCCTTTTCCGCCTTCATCTTTTGTAAGACCATTTCGTCACGTTGCAGCAATTTGAAAAGCTCTTGAACTTGGGCCGCTGTCAGGCTTATTTGATTTATTAGAACAGGCTCGCCTTTGTGCTCGGGGTCATCCAGGGAAATTCTTGTGGCTGGTTCTCCGAGATTTGCCCCCTCCTCTTTCCACTCCTCGTGGGTTCGCAAATGTTCTAGTACAGAAAAAGCTTGTGACGCGGTTAGTCTGGTTACTTGATGGGTCGTATTGTCCCACAGTAGTAACCCGGTCTCGCACCATTTCTCTTGTTGATGGTTATTAGCCCAGGATGGATAGTCTTTTGCCCCCCACCTCTCATTGATCCTCGCCCCCCACGGCGCTGGCTCCATCGGCGTCTGCTCCTTTACCACCGTCTCGGTGTCAGTGCCCAACAAAGGAAGCACACATTCCGGGCAGACCCGGTAGGTATCAGGCCACTGTTTACCACATTGTGGGCATTGCATTGCCAATTCCTCCCTTCTGAGTCCTGTGTTACTCTGCTAAAGCGCCGTGGGATTTGTGGCCCCTGCGGATCAGGATGACAATCCCTACCAGCATAAGCAGCGCGCCGAATTGCCAGAACGCCGGGGTTGAAGGTGTGTTGACGAGAGTGACGGCGGTGGGATCCGACACGCCGCACGAAGATCGTCCGGCGGCGTTGTAGGCGCAGACCTGGTAATACGTCCCGCTGGCGGGGTTAGCATGGGCGATTCGACTGGGGGTTCCGCCGGCGGGGTTAGCGCAGGCGGTTCGACAGTGGGTTCCGCCGGAAAGACCGCTTCCTTCCGGCTAACAGGCGGCCTGGCGTCCTGGGAAGCGATGCCTGTATCTCCCTCCTCCGTAATCTCGAGAAGCGTTTCTCTCACCTCGAGCTCTTTGCTCTCCTTCAATGCTGTGGCAGGGGGTAACGTCTCCAGAACCGTAGCGTGGCCCTCACTTACCGCCTGAACGGCCGCGGGAGCCGCCTCCTCCTTCCGCTCGACAGACACGGCGCTAAGCCTCTCCGGCTTTTTAGCTTTTCGAGCGGGCCTTGAGTCCGTCGGCGGCTCCTGTTTAACAGGTATAAGATCGAATTCCTCCAGTTCCTCGATCAGGTCCTCCTCGCGGAGGAACAGAATGTCCTCGTTCGCGATTTTTTCGGCTTCCCCCAGATCGATCGCTTCCCATTCCCCAAGCTCGAGCTCTTCGGCCGTCTTTTCCATTACGTCATCGGGAATTTCGAAGGTGAGAATGTCCTTCTCTACCTGTACAGGCGTTTCATCCCCTCCGTGGATTTGGCCATCCTCGACAGAGGACGCCTCCTCCGGGCCGGCCTGTATCGTCATCGTCTCCGCCGGACCAAAATCGGATTCAGGCATGTCGGGGAGAGCCGTTCCTTCAATTTCTTCAAGGGAATAATAATCGATATCGATATCATCGTCCTCGTCGATGATAATTTCTCCGGCCCCGGGTGAGGGACGCGCTTCGGTAGCCGTCGCCGTCTTTTTAGGTGCAGTGTCCGGCGGTCGTTTCGCCGGATCCGAATATCCGTTTCCTTCCACTTTCCCGCTTTCACCCGCCCTGGCCACGGGTATTTTCTCTTCCCTTGAAACGTTCGTAAAAGTGTCCACTTCCGAAGCGAGCGAGCTGATGTCCGGAATCCGGGTCTCCTTCATGGGGCGCCCCCTGGTGGCCGCCTCGGAAAATTCATCCACTACCGATACCGAATGCGTTACCGTATGGCGTATATCGGCGATCTCCTCTCCGTCTGCCATGTCATTTTCCGGATTCTCCCGTCTCTCCGGGGCATTCTCCCCCTCTATGACTCGCTCCAGGCTAACAGTTTCAGGGATATCCGCCACCTCTTCAAGGGTGAGACCCGGAATATCGGAGTCCGCTTCTATATGTTCAGTTTTCTTTTGCATTCTATAGCTTGTCCCGTTTCAAACAGGGCAAAAACACCGCCCCAAATCAATAATACAAGCCCCCCTCAGGGAATTCAACGTACTTTCACCTTATTGGCTAAAAGCATCGAGCGCACGGGCAGAGTGCGCTTCCTCAGCTATACTATCGGTTTTTCCGGGGGTTTTTTGAAGAAATTGGAAGCTTATAAAAAAATAAAAGGGGATGCCGGAATCGGCACCCCCCGCTCGATTGGGCTGAGTTGAATTCAGCGGGATGCCACTTTCAGCCTTGCCTTTAACTTGGTCAGCTCGATACTAACCTGGAGCCGCTCTTCGTAGCCCTTCGGCTCTTTCGCCTGGACCACGGCCAGTTCCTTTTCGATTTTATCCTTAACCAAGTCGGCTTTGGCATAGGCGTCTTCGGCGAGAATTACGAGCTTGTTGTCGTTGATTTCGACAAACCCGCCCTCTATCGTAAAATACTCCGTAAGCTCACCGGTCCTGAGGCGCACCTCCCCGATACCGAGCTCGGAGACAAGAGGGGCGTGATTGTACAGAAACCCGGCCTCGCCGTCATATGCCTGCACGACGGCGAAATGGACATCGCCCTCATAGAGTATCCTGTCCGGGGTGAGGATGGTGCATTGTAATTTCATGCTCATGGCTTACTTCCCGGACTGGAGTTTCTTCGCCTTCTCCACGGCCTCCTCGATGCCGCCGACCATATAAAACGCCTGTTCCGGCAGATGGTCGTATTCGCCGGCGATAAGGGCCTTGAAGCTTTTTACTGTTTCCTCAAGTTTCACGAACTTGCCCGCGAAACCGGTGAACTGCTCGGCGACGAAGAAGGGCTGGGAGAGGAAGCGCTCGATCTTCCGCGCGCGCTGAACCAGAAGCTTGTCCTCTTCCGAAAGCTCATCCATGCCGAGAATGGCGATGATGTCCTGGAGGTCCTTGTAGCGCTGAAGAATACGCTTTACCTCCATGGCGACGTTATAATGTTCCTCGCCTATGAGGTCGGCCGCGAGAAGACGCGACGACGACTCCAGCGGGTCGACGGCCGGATAAATTCCCTTTTCGGCGATCTGACGGGAAAGAACCGTCTGGGCATCGAGATGCGTAAACGCGGTGGCCGGGGCCGGGTCGGTAAGGTCGTCGGCCGGAACGTAAATCGCCTGAACCGAGGTGATCGAACCATTTTTGGTAGATGTAATCCGCTCCTGAAGGGCTCCCATTTCAGTAGCAAGGGTTGGCTGGTATCCCACCGCCGAGGGCATACGCCCGAGCAGCGCGGACACCTCCGAGCCGGCCTGCGAGAAACGGAAAATATTGTCGATGAAAAGAAGGACGTCCCTTCCCGATAGATCGCGGAAATATTCGCACATGGTAAGCGCCGATAGCGCGACGCGCAGACGGGCCCCGGGGGGCTCGTTCATCTGGCCGTAACAGAGACAGGCCTTGTTGATAACCCCGGACTCCTGCATCTCCAGCCAGAGGTCGTTACCCTCACGGGTTCTCTCCCCCACGCCCGCAAATACCGAATAACCGCCATGCTGCTGGGCAACGTTGTTGATAAGCTCCATAATGACGACCGTCTTGCCGACGCCCGCGCCGCCGAAGAGTCCGGTCTTTCCGCCCTTAATGTAGGGCTCGAGCAGGTCAATGACCTTTATTCCGGTTTCGAAAATCTCCGACTTCGGCTCGAGCTGGTCGAATTTCGGGGGATTCTGATGGATCGGACGGCGCTCCTTCACCTGGATAGGGCCTTTCTTGTCGACAGGCTCCCCAAGCAGGTTGAAAACCCTTCCCAGGGTCTCTTCGCCCACAGGTACCGAAATCGGCGCGCCCGTGTCGATGATGTTGTCGCCCCTGCGAATGCCGTCGGTTGCGGCGAGCGCAACCGCGCGCACCCTGTTACCGCCAAGGTGCTGCTGGACCTCGCAGACGAGATGCATCTTCTCGCCCATGACTTCGGTGTCTATGGTAAGAGCATTATAAATTTCCGGTAAATGTCCTTCCTGGAACTCGGCATCCAGAGTTGAACCGATTACCTGAACCACCTTGCCGACATTCTGACTCATAACCAACTCCTTTAACTAAAGATGATGACCCTGCGCACTTCCAACAATCTCTATTCCAGCGCCGCTGCGCCGCCCACGATTTCCGCGATCTCGTTGGTGATCTTGGCCTGACGCACCCTGTTATACCGGATGGTAAGCTCGCGAACCATTTCTGTAGCCGCGTCGGTGGCGTTTTTCATCGCGACGCGCCGCGCAAACTGCTCGGAGTAACCGGACTCCAAAAGGCTCGAGTAGATCTTTACCTTGATATACAACGGTAAGAGCGAAGAAAATATCTTATACGGACTCGGCTCGAAAATATACTGCGTGTGAAACTCGGAAACGCTCTGTTCTACATCGGTACGGTCCGGTGTAATCGGAAGTATCCTCTGTATGGAGGGCTTCTGCGAAGAGGAGGAGACAACCCTGGTGGAGGAAAGATACACCTCGTCGACCTCGCCGTTTAAAAAAAGGCTTATAAGCTCCGAACCGATGGCCGACGCCTCATTGAAGGTGAGCTTGTCCTCCAGGTTCTGGACGAATTTGTAAACAGGCTCCTCGATGAACTTGAGGTATCCGTTCCCCTTTTTTCCTATGGTATACAGAAGAACTTCCTTGCCTTCCTCGATCGCCAGCCTATTCTTGAAGGCGAGCGTATTGTCGATTACATTGGTATTGAAACCGCCGCAGAGCCCTCTGTTTCCGGTGATCATCACGATGAGTATCCGGGTCGGATCGGCCCTCTCTTGAAGAAGGGGATCGACGACATCGTCCACTCCGGAATCCCGAAGGTGGGTGATTATCCTGCCGATCTTTTCGGAATACGGTTTGGACATCTGCAGACGGGTCTGCATCTTCTTCATCTTGGCGGTGGAGACCATTTCCATCGTCTTGGTGATCTTCCGTGTGCTCGCCACTGATTTGATGCGTTTTCTTATCTCCCTTTGTGTCGCCACAGTCTGTTATCCTTCTCAGAAATATCGTTGACGCATCCTATCGAACATCCGCGTGAACGCCGGACATGTAGCTTTCGGCGAAATCCGCGCACACCTTTCCGAATTTCTCGACGCTCTTTAGCTCACCCGTCGAGGCGATCTCGTCCAGGAGCTCGGGGTGCGCCTCGTCGATGAACTTGATAAACTTGACCTCGAAATCGCGAACCTTTTCCACCGGAATCTTGTCGAGATAACCCTGCGTTCCAGCGTAGATAATCGCCACCTGTTCCGAAACCGCCATCGGATTGTACTGCCCCTGCTTGAGCACCTCGACAAGTCGCTGGCCGCGGTCGAGCTGTTTCTGGGTGGCCGCGTCGAGCTCGGTTCCGAGCTGGGCGAAGGCTTCGAGCTCACGGAACTGGGCAAGATCCAGCCGCAGCGAACCCGCATATTTTTTCATGGCCTTGGTCTGCGCGTTTCCTCCAACACGGGAAACCGAAATTCCGACATCGACTGCCGGGCGAATGCCGGCCGCAAAAAGGCTCGGCTGGAGATAGATCTGGCCGTCGGTGATGGAAATAACGTTCGTCGGTATATACGCGGAAACCTCTCCTTCCTGGGTTTCGATAATCGGCAGGGCTGTGAGCGATCCGCCGCCCCTGTCGTCGGAAAGCTTCGCCGCGCGCTCGAGCAGCCGGGAGTGGCAGTAGAAAATATCACCGGGATACGCCTCGCGTCCAGGAGGCCTGCGGAGGAGCAGCGAGAGCTGCCGGTACGCGTTCGCCTGTTTGGAAAGGTCGTCGTATATGCAGAGAGTATCCTTGCCCTTATCATACATGTAGAATTCCGCCATCGCGCAACCGGCGTAAGGGGCTATGTACTGCAGCGGCGCCGGGTCGGAAGCGTTTGCGGAAACCACGATGGTATAATCCATCGCGCCGTATTTTTCCAGCGTCTCCACAACAGCGGCGACCGTAGAGGCCTTCTGGCCGATGGCGACGTAAACGCAGTAGCAGTTCTTGCCTTTCTGATTGATGATCGTGTCGATGGCGATAGTGGTTTTGCCGGTTTTACGGTCACCGATGATAAGCTCGCGCTGCCCCCTGCCTATCGGGGTCATCGCGTCGATCGCCTTGATACCGGTCTGAAGCGGAACCTTTACCGGCTGTCTGTCGGCTATACCGGGGGCGAGAAATTCAACAGGCCGCATTCTGCTTGTGGGTATCGGGCCCTTGTTGTCCAGCGGAATGCCGAGGGGGTCTATGACCCTGCCGAGGAGCTCGTCGCCCACGGGGACGGCGAGGACCCTGTTTAGCCTCTTCACCGAATGACCCTCCTCGATGGAGAGATAATCCCCCAGCACAACGGCCCCGATAGAGTCCTCTTCGAGGTTAAAAACCAGGCCGTAGGAGCCGGTCTGAAACTCGAGCATTTCCCCGGCCATCGCGTTCTCCAGGCCATAGATACGCGCGATGCCGTCACCGACCTGGATAACGCGGCCTACTTCGCTGACATCCAGCTCAGATTTATATCCTTCAATCTCTTTTTTGATGATTGACTTTATTTCTTCGATTTTAATCTTCATAAGCCGCTTCGCTCCTGACTTTGCTTGATAATAATTTCTCTCTTATATTTTTAAGGTCCTTGGCCAGGGACCCGTCTATGACCAGATCGCCGATTTTAATGACAATGCCGCCTATAATGGCCTCATCCACGACTTCTTCTATGATGATTTCCTTGTTGAACTTCTTTTCCAGCGCGTCTTTGATCTTTTTTGCGGCCTCGGCGGTCAGGTTGGAACTCGAAACGACCTGGACCCTTTGCCGGTTGTTTAGCTCGTCGATCAGCCCTATCAGGGCCTCGTGAATATCCTTTATCGATAACTGGCGATTGTTGTCTATCAGTGTCTTGAGGAAATTAATGCTGATGTCCGACAGATCCCCCTTGAATACCCTGTCCACAAAGGCCTTCTTGGAGTCCTTGGTCACCCCGGGCGCATTGAAAAACAGCGCCAGTTCCCTGTCGTCGTCCAGAAGCTTCGAAATAAAAGCCAGCTCCTCTTCAAGCTGCGACAGAATTTTTCGCTCCTGCCCTATGTCAAGCAACGCGCTTGCGTACACTCTCGCAACTTCATTAGCAGCCACTGTATCACCTGTACATTCGCAAAGTTGTCACACTGAATACAATAAGGACAGTTCAGTATTACTGAACTGTCCTTATTTTAGTAAGAGCTTCTTCGATGAAAGCCTTCTGGTCGTCCGGATTAAGGTTTTTCACGATAACCTTGGACGCTATCTCGGTGGACAGCGTGACCACCTCGGACTTAAGCTCCGAGAGGGCCTTGTCCTTGGCCATCGAAATCTCCCTTTTGGCCCTTTCAATGACATCCTTCGCCTCGGCGTTCGCCTTTTCGAGAATGCTGTTTTTAAGGACCTCGGCATCCGATCTGCCCTCGGCAATGATCTGAGCGGCCTCTTCCTTTGACTTGCTCATCTGGTCCCTGTGCTGGGCCAGAAGCCTTTCGGTTTCGAGGCGATTCCTTTCGGCTGATTCGATATCGCCCCTAACCTTTTCCGCGCGCGCGTCAAGCGCCTCGACGATCGGCTTCCAGGCCGCCTTCCAGAGGATGAGCAGAAGCGCCAGAAAGGTTATAATCGTCCATAGAAGAAGACCGGGGTCGACTTTCAGTAAACCTTCTTTCAGGACTTCCATTATACGCTACCCGTTATTGGATTTTACCCTTTACTTATGCGCTTCTTCGGCTACCGGGGCTTTCTCGACCGCGGTTGGAATGGCGATAGGGGCCTTGGTCGCGAGCATGAAGGTTACAACCAGGGCGAAGAAGGTAAAACCTTCAATAAGGGCGGCGGCGATGATCATCGCGGTCCTCAGGTCGCCGGAAAGTTCAGGCTGACGCGCCATACCTTCGAGAGCACCGGTGGCCAGTTTGCCAATACCAAGAGCAGCGCCGAACACGATCAAACCCGCGCCAAAACCCGCCGCAAGGTACGAAAGACCTAAGTATTCCATGAACTCCTCCTACGTGTTTGTGATATAAGTTGTTGCTTATTTAATTAAATTTTATTTAAATAAAATTTAAGAGCCTCGTTAAGAACGCCGCCATGCGTCAGTGCGCGTGCATCGACGAACCGATAAACATCGCCGAGAGTGCCGCGAAAATATAAGCCTGGATAAACGCCACCAAAAGCTCCAGAAGGTAGATCATGAGCGAGCCGGTCACCGACCCGATTCCGACCCAGTAACTCTGGAACATCATTACAAGATATAGAAAGATGATTATTACGACATGGCCGGCCGTCATATTGGCGAAAAGACGAACGGTGAGCGCGAAGGGCTTGATGAAAAGCCCTATGATCTCGATCGGGAACATGAGCGGGATCACGAAGGCCGGAACGCCGTGCGGAACGAGACCGGCCCAGTAGCCCAAAGGACCCTGCTTTACCATCCCTACGCCGATCATGCCGAGCAGGGTGAGAATCGCCAGGCCGGCGGTCACCGCGAGGTTGCCCGTGGCGGTGGACATTCCGGGGATGAGCCCCGCGAGATTGCAGAACAGCACGAAAAAGAAAACGCTCAGGAAATACGGCATGGCCTTCTTTACATAATGATGGTCGAAGTTGGGCTCGACTATTTCATCGTGAACGAAGGATATGAGCACCTCCCAGAGGTTTACCCATTTGGATGAGGAGCCGTATTTCGCGTTTTTTATTTTCCTCGCGATCGGGACGAAAACGATCAGACATATAATGGCGGCGACCCAGAGCATGATCACCCAGCGGGTGATGCGCATGTCGAATATCCCGAAGAGTTTTGCGCCCAGGTATTGCTCGTTGATTTTTCCGATAAAGCCGGTGGTGATGGTGTGGTCGGTGAGATGATGCATGACGATATCGAACATCGATTCGTCTTCGCCGCCGCCTGATGTAATGAATGAATTGATCGAGTGCAGTAAGTGAATCATAAGTCAGCCCACCTTTGCGAATTGTTAAGCAATGTGATCAATCGATAAAACCGCCGCTTACAGCCACTTGCGCCTTGTTTTCTTTTCCTCTTCTTCCGCTTGCCCCTTGAGCCTTTTTTCCAAAGCCCCCAATTCCTTTATCATGCTGTAAAACCCTATCGAAAGACCCAGCACCGCCCCCGCAACAAGATACACCGGAGAGGATGAACGGTAGACATCAAGCCTGTATCCGCCATAAACGAAAACAAGAATCGTTCCGGCAAGCTGAAGGCCTATGCCCGAATAGGCCATAACGCTTCTTGTTGTGTTTTTAGCGGGCAATACACCCTCTAATCACTCGATTTCACGTCTGATTGCAATACAAACACGCTACTCTTTTTTGTCAACAAAATATAACCGTTTTTTTTAAAAAAGTTTCTCGAACATTAAAAATTGTACTATCAAATGTCATCAACTTGAATCATTGTATTTCACCACATGAAAATCGACTTCGCTGTCATCGTTGGCGTCGTATTTTATTTCGTTAATCCACCGCCGCGCAGGTGTCGATATTATTTCCAGCGGCGGAAAACGACGGCATCGTACTCGTCGAACCAACTCGTCCTTACAACTTATCCCAGGAAGAGCGGGCATGAAACTTTCGATTAAATTGATGGAAATCGAGAACGAGGTCATTGCGAGCTGCCCGGAGCTCGACGTCAATTGCTATGGCTTCGACAGAAATGAGGCCATCAGGAGGCTCAAGAATGTTCTTCAGTTTTATATCGACTCCGCCCAGGAGTTCGGCCTCGAGGTCGAGCGTTTCGAGGCGATATCGATTGACGGCGAGCTGAACCACGGACCGGTGCTTGCCGAAACGCTGCCCGCGTCCAAGTCAATAAATTAATCCTGAACCTATTTGTCCGGGCCGCCCTCGAGCTTCGATTCGATCACCCTGAAATGCCGGGCGGCCAAGAGCTCTTCCCTCCAGGCGCGAATGGAGTCCGACTGCCTCCCGCTCTCGAGCACCTTCCTTATCCTCTCCCTTACCCTCTGGTAGGGCTCGATGACTTTTTCCCTTTTACCGCCCTTATCGGTCATCCTGTAATAGCGCTCGTTCTTGTGGGCCTCATACTCCTCGATCATCTCGCGTTCGGCGACAGGGCTTACGGCGGCGCCCTTGTGCTTGATGTATTCCCGGGCCAAAATAGAATCCCTGCGCAAGGCTGATTTCCTGAGATATTCCGGGTCCCTGTCGAGTCCCTTGCGGATGGCGTCCCGCCTGAGAAGCTCCAGCTTGAAATAATTCTCGGCCACGTTTTTTCTCAGATCGTCATTTGCCGGGGCCGCGTGACCTCGCGCGTGTAGTCCGGTATATAACGATATCCTCCTGTCGAGGTCCGAAACGGTCACCGTGCGGTCGCCGACCCTGAAAAGGACCTCCGACGGCTTTCCCCCGACCGCCTTTTCAAGGTTTCGTTCCACATCGGAAGACGCCGCAAGCGCGTCAAGATAGTCCCGCGATGCCTTCGAGTAAAGCCGGTTTTTCAGGCGAGAGGCCTGCGTTTTGTCCTTTACGATCTTGTCGATGTTGTTCGGCTTGAGCTCCTTTTTTCCCGTCACCTTCAGCACATAGACTCCCGCGGGGCTTACAACCGGCCGCCTGGTGTATTCCCCCTTGCTCAGCGAGAACACGGCCGACGTGAACTCCTGCGGCATCATATCAGCGACAATGTAACCGATGTCGCCGCCATTTTTTTTGGAGAAATCATCGGAATACTGCCGGGCAAGCTCGTCGAATTTCATTCCCCTGCCCAGTTTTGCAATGATCTCATCCGCACGCGCGGTCGCGATCTCGGACTCCCTTCTAAGTTCCACCTCGGACAGTTTTTCCCGCTTGCCCCCCGCGATTTTATAATCTTTCGTTCGAATAAATATCTGGCTTACCCTGACCGCCGGCTCCCTGAAGGCCGTCTTCTTTTTTATTTCCCGGTCATACAACATCTCCATAAGCTGCGATTCCGAGGCCATCTCGTTGAACGCGAGAAATTTTTCGTTTTTATCGAACCCCTCTTTAGCCGCCTCCTCCACGGCGAACCTCTCGAAGGCCATCATCTCCAGTTTGTTTTTCTGCTGGCGGGGCGATTTTAAAACGGCCTCGGGGGAAAGGCGCTTCATTTCCATCCACTCGCGTAATTCGCCGCGCAATATCTTTCCACCGTCGTAGGTGGCCACAACATCATTCTTGCTCTTGCAGGCGGCCAGGGCCAGTACCGGCACCAGCGTGGCCGCGAGGATGGTTCGATTCATTTTCCGCTCCTACACTACGAATAATCACTCCAGCGTGGTAGTATCGCGGCTGGAGAATGTCAACAGGATTTTATTCGAGCATTCACGATCCGCCCCCGGCTCCGGAGTAACTCCACCGCGCGCGGGCAAGCTTTCCGATTATTTGTATTGACAATATTCCTTCATTTGAATATTAGTTTTGCCGGACGCCGCAATCAATCGCAACGAGGCGGACCGCGCCACGCGGACATGAAAGACATCAAGACATATAACGAAAAAATACGCAAGATCCTCACCAGCGAGGAATTGCGCGAATTTGACAGGGACTCATACAGCCTCATCGACTTCGGATACGAATACGTCGAAATGGGAGACTTCAAGCGGGCCTTTCAGCTTTTCAGCCTCGGGGCGCGCGTCAATGGATCGGATCCGGACATATTGAACGGACTGGGAATCTCGCTCTGCGAGCTCGGAAGGTTCAAGGCATCACGTCTCGTGCTGGAAAAGGCCGCGGAGTTGTATCCGGAAGACGCCGTTACGCTCGCCAATCTGGCGGGGGTGTGCTGGGAGGAGGGGGATTTCGACCCGGCGATTCATTACTATTCACGCGCCATCGAACTGGACCCGGTCATCTCCGAAACCCATTTCAACCTCATCAATCTTTATTATGAAACGGGCGACCTCTTCATGGCCTATATAGCATGCCTCAATCTCCTCAAGATCGAACCGGAGAACCCGCAGGCAATAGAGCTCCGCGACGACATCATTCTCAACCTGGGATTGATGGTGTGCTGAGAACCGAGGCGGGCAAACCGACCCCCGCCTCTTTTCGGCCGCGCCTTACTTGATCGCCTTTTTCAATTTTTCCGAAAATCCCGCGAGCGCCCCCATATTCTTCATCATCGAGAGTGCGGCCTTCAATTCGTCTTCCATGTCGATCTTCCACGAACCGTCCTCTTTCTTCATCCTGTAGGTATACTCGAAGCCTTTCATGTTCTCCACTGGATGCGCCGTGTAGCGTACTTTGACGTGCGCGGTATCGCCGTCGATTTTTTCCTCCACCACGTCCCACTTCGCCCCGGAGACAAACCTCTTGTCGGCAAGGGACTGCTCTTTGCTCGACTTGGGATTGATTCTGTTCATCTCGTTCAGCAGCTCCACCGTGGCCTTTGTGTAGTATTTGTAGGCATCATCGAAATTATCGGAGGAGTACACCTTCTGCATCATCTTGAGAACGGCGCCCGGTCCCCCGTCTCCGCCGCACGCAAGCGCCACGGCGGCAAGGATGGCAAGCGCCACAGCAAATGTCCTTCGCATATCGCCCCCCTTCATCGAATATCGGCCGGCCCGGCCGGCCTCCAACTTCACTCCCAGAATTTTCTGTACGACAGCGTTTCCTTGAGCGTATAGAAATCGCTCCCCCGCGGCACATCGCGAAGGCGCGTTTTGAGAGTCTCCGGATCAATGAGCTCCGAGAACGGCACGGCCTTGAGATCGAAGTTGTCCGTAACGGAAACCATCACCCCGAACTCATCTTGCCTGAAAAATTTGAACGCCCCGTAGCCGAGCATGCTTCCAAGAACCACGTCGAAGCTGATTGGGGCGGCCGATCTGGTTTCGTAGCCTATCTGCTTTTGGATGATCTTCACCTCCAGCCCGGTCTTCTCGCGGTAGATGCGCTTTGCCGAGTCCGCCAGTATCTTTCCGATCTGCGCCTCACGGTACAGGATGTTGCCGTGCTTGTCGGTCTCGTGGGGCCGCAGGTTATCGGGAAGCTTGTCGGCCAGCCCCTCCGAGACGGCTATGATCCCGTAGGGCCTGCGGTTGTTCTCACGCGCTATGATGGTGTCTGCTATCCTCTCGGCAAGCCCTTCCACGTCGAGCACGTCCTCCTCGATGTCCTCCAGCGCTATCATGAGAATGGCTTCCGCCGCGATGCCCGCCGCATAGGTTATCCAGCCCGCCTTGCGGCCCATGAGCTCTATGATAAAGAAACTGTCGGTGGCCTGCGCGTCCGCTTTCAGGTTGAGCATTGCCGTCTGGGCCGTGTTGACCGCCGTCCAGTAACCGAAGGTCCAAGGGATTCCGTAGTAATCGTTGTCTATTGTCTTGGGTATGTGGATGACAGGGAAGCCCATTATGGAGAGATAATTGGCGGTTTTAAGCGTATCGTCGCCGCCAATGGATATGAGCGCCCCGACATTCAGGTATTCGAAGGCATCCAGTATATTGCGTAGCTGGGTGTTTCTGGCGGGGTCCTCTATGTCCTCCATGGTCTTGATGTTCTTGCCCGGGTTTGCCCTCGATGTTCGGAGGTAAATACCGCGGTCGTTACGAACCTGCGTTATATTGTAACTGAGTTCCTCGTAATGCACCCCCTTGCGGAGCTTTGGATAGTGCGGATTGAAATCCTGAAGAAATTCATACCCCCTGAAAACGCCGACGACCGGAATATTGTTATCGAGGAAATTGAGGGTTGTGGCGGATATCACCGTGTTCGCGCTTGGCGCCGGCCCGCCCGAAAACAATATCGCCACCTTTCTGTGCTTTGGTTTAAGCTGCATGATTGTTCCCCGTTAAATATATTTAAGTTGTTGCGTAACTGACAACAATGTCGCGGGAAGGCCGCAGGCCGACATGGCGATCTCAAAAGGCAACAAGTTACAGGCAAAAAACCGGATACTGCATGAGATTGCCACGCCCCGATACGACCGGGGCTCGCATGACACTCAGTAAAGCAACAAGTCTATTGAATAATCACGGCACCCCCGGCGTCCACCGGACGCCGGCAGTATAATCGTATGGGTTGTCGGATTTCAAGAAATAATCAGGCGATTTTTGCGCCGGCCTTCGGCGCGGCGAGTATCACCAGGGCGTCGACCGCCACGGGCTTGTCCCCGTCGACAATGAGCGGATTGATGTCTATTTCGGCGATCTCGTCGTTTTCGAGCCCGAGCCTGCCTATTCCCATCAATGCCTTTACGAGCTCCGCCCGGTCTACCGCGGGGCTTCCGCGGAATTCCCCCAGGAGCTTTCGCGTCTGTATCTCGTCGATCATTTCCTCGGCGTCCATCTCGGAAAGCGGCGCTATTCTAAAACTTACGTCGCGCAGGGCCTCCGTGAATATTCCGCCCAGGCCAAACATAACGCAGGGGCCGAACTGGGGATCGCGCGTCAGCCCCACGACAAATTCGCGCTTGTCCCCCTCTATCCACTCCTGCACCAGGACCCCGTCGAGGCGCGCCCCCTTGCCGGTAATCTCGTCGTAGGCCTCGGCCACCTCGGAGACGGTCTTCAGCTTGAGTTTTACCATCCCCATCTCGGTCTTGTGTGTAAGGGTGTCCGAGCAGCCCTTGAGCACCACGGGGAAGCCGAGCCTTTCGGCAATGGCCACCGCCTCCTCCCGTGTGCGAGCCAGATCGTTACGCGAAACCGGAAATCCGGCCATCGTGATCAGGCGTTTGGAATCGAATTCCGACAGGGCCTTCTGGCCCCGGCCTATCGCGTTTCTCAGTAGTTCCTTCATTGCCGTCCTGTCGTCCTCCTGTTCCTGTATCGGTAGTATTCGTATTGCTTTTCAAGACAGAAGACCGCCTCCTCCGGCGTCTTGTAGATGATGGCCTTGTACCCGCTCCCTTTTTTGTAGTGGATCATCTCATCCCCGGGGGACGAGATGAGCGCTACTGGATATATCGGCTTGTCGTACTTCTCCATCAGCTCTATGATGTTGTCAAGGAAGTTCGACTGTCTTTCGTCAAATATTTGGCGGAGTTCCTCCAGC
The DNA here is from genome assembly GCA_002069125.1 of Spirochaetes bacterium ADurb.BinA120. Classification (GTDB taxonomy): domain Bacteria; phylum Spirochaetota; class UBA4802; order UBA4802; family UBA5368; genus MVZN01. The sequence continues at coordinate 9,176 of MVZN01000049.1, read as the reverse complement.
TTGTCGTATGAATAGTATCCCATGTGGGCGGCGGATTCGTGTATGCGCAGCACGAACTTCCCCGCGCCCACCATGCCGAGCAGGATGACCGCGTCATAGGCCTCGCTCGAGACCATGCTGTTCATCGACTCCTTGAAGAGCTCTATGCTGGGCTGCCCTACAAGGTCGACAGGGTTCCCCCTGCTCCAGAACGGCGGAAGCATCGAATCCAGCTTTTTGAATACGTCATCGGGCAGCGGCGGAAGGGCAAGCCCCCGCTCCTCGCATTCGTCGGCGGTGATAACCCCCCATCCCCCGCCCAGGGTCACCACACCCACGCGATTACCCTTCGGCAGGGGCATGCTGTCGAAGGCGGAGGAGATTGTGAGCAGTTCCGTCGGCGCCTTCACCAGTATGACGCCGCTCTGTCTGAGGGCGCTTTCGTATGTTTTGAAGGAACCCGCCATCGCGCCCGTGTGCGAGGCCGCCGCCCGGCTTCCCATCTCGGTCCGGCCGGCCTTAAGGGCTATGACCGGCTTTTTCATGCCGGCGCCCCGTGCGGCCTCCATGAATCGTCTTCCGTCGTCGACGCCCTCGATATACATCAGCACGACCGTGGTGTCCGGGTCGTCGCCGAAATAGGCCACATAATCCTCGCAGCCGAGCACTCCCTCGTTCCCGGAACCGACGAACTTGCCAATGCCGATGTTCTGTTGCTCGGCCCATTCCATTATCTGGTTGCCCACGTTTCCGCTCTGCGCTATTATCGATATTCCGCCTTTCGGCGCGCGCACCTGCGAACCGGTGGCGTACAACCCGGCCGCCGTGTTGACGATGCCCATTGTGTTCGGCCCCACCACGGCGATGCCGTTCGCCCGGGCGAAGGACGCCATCTCCTCCTCGAGCCGTACGCCCTCCTCGCCCGTCTCGCTGAAACCGGAGGTTATGAGCACCACCTGCTTTACGCCTTTCTCGACGCAATCGGCGAGCACCCCCATTACCGACGCGGCCGGCGTGGTTATGAAAACCAGGTCAACGGGCCCTTCTATTCCCGTAAGAGACCCATAGGCTCGATGCCCGTAAATGGTGTCCTTGCTTTTAGTCACCGGGTAAACCTTTCCGCCAAAGCCCCCCGCCAGGATGTTGGTGAATATATACGATCCCCATTTGAACAGGTTTTCCGTGGCCCCCACCACCGCGATCGACTCGGGATAGAAGATCTTCCGCATGTCAGTCATTTATGCCGTCCCTTGATTGGAAATTTGCCCTGAACTTCTGTACAACCGGACCCATATTTGTCAACATATTTCGTTTTGAATGGTCATACTACAATACGGGATGTGAATTAAAATCTGGGTGAACATACTGTCTTCGCGAGGAGCGCAGCGACGCGGCGATCTCAAAAGGCAAGAAATCAATCCATAGAGCTTAGCATAAAAAGAGATTGCCACGCCCCGATAAGGCCGGGGCTCGCAATGACAGCGTTTAATCCAGAAATTTAATTCACATCCTACAATACGCTCCGTTCCGGCCTCCACGGATTTTTCGACGAACCGCTTCGGCTCGAAAATCAACAGGAGCCCCTTCTCCCTGTGCGCTCCCACCGCCATGCCGTTTCCACTATCCCGTCAAGCTCCGTATAGGCCGGGCTCCATCCAAGCTCCCGGGCCGCCTTTTCCGATGAGGCGACGAGGCGCGCCGGGTCTCCGCTCCTCCGGGGACCGTAGGCCACCCTTATGTCCCTCCCGGTGACACGGCGCGCGGACTCGATCACCTGAAGCACCGAAAAGCCGCTGCCGTTTCCAAGATTGTAGACGTCAGGCCCGCCGCCGTCGAGCAGGCGCCCGAGGGCGAGGACGTGGGCCTCGGCGAGATCGTTTACATGGACATAGTCGCGGACGCACGTTCCGTCCGGCGTGTCGTAGTCCCGCCCGAAGACCGTGACGGCGTAAGCCGGGTCCAAAGCGGCGCGAAGGACGAGGGGTATGAGATGAGTTTCGGGGGAATGGCGTTCACCAATATCGCCAGCCGGGTCGGCCCCGGCCGCGTTAAAATATCTAAGGCTGATGGTGCGAAAACCGTCGGATAGCCCAAGATCGGAGAGCGCCTCCTCGATGAAGTATTTGGTTCTCCCATAGGGGCTTGAGGGTCGAAGGGGGCTCTCCTCTCGAATGGGCACGGTGTCGGGGTCGCCATAAACCGCGGCCGAGGACGAGAATATGAAGTCGCTCACCCCGGCCTCCTTCATCGCCCGTAATAGCGTAAAGGTGCGGCCGACGTTGTTGTCGTAATACTTGAGCGGATCGGCCGCCGATTCGCCGACCGCTATAAACGATGCGAAGTTCATCACGCACCGGATATCGCGTTGGCCGAAAAGGCGCCTAAGGGCTTCGTAATCCCCAATATCCCCGCGTATCAGCTCGAAGCCTTTCACCGCCTCCGGAAACCCCCCGGAAAGATTGTCATAAACGATCGGCGTAAACCGCGCCCGGGCCAGGGCCCTTAGCACGTGGCTTCCGATGTATCCGGCCCCGCCGGTCACCAGTATCTCTATCATTTCCTCATTCCTCCACCCTGATTGGCCGGCATTCGCCGCGCCAGCGGCAAGGAGAGCCCGCCTCTATGCCGGTCGAAGGCCCGCCATTGCCCCAAGGATCCCGGTGCGCCGGAGTCCGTCGAGGGTGCGCCAGATGTCGGGCTCGTTGTGCGGCTCGAGCGTAATGATAGGCCTTACGCCCATTTGCCCGATGAATTCGGCCACGCGATCGAACCGGACTGCGCCGCTTCCTATGGGTCCGTGCGAGTCGCCCGAGCCGTCATTGTCGTGCAGATGGAACTGCCGTATAAAGGGGCCTGTGGCGGCGAGCCATTCGTCGAGCCCCGTTTTCGAAAAAGCGTTGAGGTGGCCGACATCCAGGCAGTGATGGACATCCGCCCCGGGAAGCGCCTTTAGGACGCGCACCATTCCCGACGGGTCCTCCTCGTACACATTCTCAAGAACGAGCATGGCCCCCATGCTGCGCGACCGCTTCGCGTAGCGCTCGATTGCCGGAACGATGTGCGAGAACCAGTCGTCGGAAACGAAGCCGAAGCGGCGGTTTTCGTGATTTAGGTGCATGACGATCGAGCGCGGCGAGAAGTCGCGCATGATGTCGAAGGCGGCGTCAAGCCGTGTGAGCGCCGCCTCGCGCATCAGGCGGTCGGGCGCGCCTGGAAAGAGCTCGTGGAAGGGCGCGTGCACGGTCGTCGCGATGCCGAGATCCGAGAGCCTCCGGGCGAGCCCCGCGAAGTGCTCCGGCGGGAAGCGGTCCATTGCATAATGGTCCACGCCTATCTCGAGATTGAACCGATACCTCTCGAGCAGGGCGAACACCGAATCGTCGAAACGCCGCACGGGCATGCAGATGAAGACATCCCGGGCGAGGGAGGCGAGCTCGCTCCTCCGGCTTTCGCTCATTTCGCGGGCCGCCATCACGCGCCCTTCCCTTTCCATTCTTCGAAGTCCGCGTAAATGAAGGTGTGGTCGGAGGGGCGCTCCATTAGCCGCGGAGCTTTATCGATTGCGGCATCCACGGAGAGCTCCGCAAGCGGCCTAGTCGCCCATATATGGTCCACCCGCCAGCCGAGCCCACGCGCCACCGAATCGCGGGCGCGGTAGTCCCAGAAGGTGTATTCGTTGGGGCCAGGCCGATGTTTTCGGAAAATGTCGACAAAGCCCCACTCCTTTACACGGCCGAGCGCCCTGTGTTCGTCGGGATGAAAGCCAACCTGGCCCAGCAGGCGCCCCGGGTCGTGCACATCGATGGGCTCGGGCGCCACGTTGAAGTCGCCCGCCCACAGAAGAGGCGCGTCGGGCGAGAAGCGCTCGTCGAAGAACGACCTAAGCCTGTCGAACCATTCCAACTTATAGACGAACCTTTCGGAGGAGGGGTCCGTCCCCTGCGGGACATAGGTGTTTACGACCGGCACCCCGGCGATGACGCCCGCCATAAGGCGCGTGCCCTCGTCGGCGCCCGAACCGTCGAAGCCGTAAATAAGCTCATCAAACGGCAGTCTGCTGATGATGGCGACCCCGTTGTACGATTTTTCCCCTTTATAGGCCACATGATAACCGGCCGATTCGATATCGCCGGCCGGGAAGTCCTCGTCGCGCGCCTTCGTCTCCTGGACGCAGAGGACGTCGGGAGAATGCGCCGCGAGCCAATCCAGAACGACCGGAAGCCTCGCCCGTATGGAGTTCGCGTTGAAGCTCGCCACTTTCATCGCCCATAACCTCCATTCCGAGAATGACGGGCCGGCGCCCCTCGGTCAATCATTTATCCTCCTCGTATATGACGTCGTACTCGCCGCGATGAATAACGCGAAGGAGCGTGCCGGCGCCTCGATAGCACTCCCCGGAAAGCCTAAGGCGCGTCGCCATCAACTCCTTTCTGTATGCACGCGGCTCGACATATCCCCTATAGGCTCGCGTCACGACGCGTTCGCCCATCATATCGGGCGAGATCGTGAAGCGGCCAACGCCCGCCCGCTTCATCGCCGCGTACGCCAGGGAGTTTACAATATAAAGAAAAGGCCCGCCAAATAGCTCCACCTCGGGGAAGCGCCGGAGGTATTCGGCCCATCCGTAGGTCGGTATCATAAACCTGTAAAAGCCCCTCTCCACGAGGGATGCGAGCACCTCCCGAACCATGGGAAGCCTTTCCTCGGATACGAAGAGGGGCAAAAGCACCACATCCCTTTCGCCCGGGCGGTCCGAGGGCGAAAGGGATTCGAATTCCACCACCCTGAAGTCCGCGCTCCCCCCGGGGGCCATGTCGGCATATTCGAAATAAAAACGCTCATCGGATCGGGAGGAATTGCCTATGGCCTCGATATGGGCGAGGGCCGCCCTCGTGCGCTCCTCGTTTCGGCGATTGCGCTCCGATTCGTAATGCCCGTATAATGATTCATGGAATTTTCGCCTGATCCCTTTCAGAAGGCCGGAACGAACAAAGAGCCCCGGCGCGACATCGACACGGCACTCCCGGACAACAAGAGGAAAGCGGTCCGTTTGGGAGAAGAGCTTTTCGACATCGTTCGCCGTAACGGCCCTTGTCTTCGCCACGCCGGTTTGCAGAGGGCTTTTGAATTCGAAAGAAACGTCTTCATCGACAAGGGCCCGCGCCTTAAGCGCCCCTTGGGAAAGCCGTATATCGAGGCGCGCCGGGATGTATTTATGGAGCCCCGCCTCCCGTTTTATCATGGGCCAGTCCCCAAAGGCCCTGCTCTCCCCCGTAAGATAAACTCGCATGCCCCTGGCCCCCGGGGCTTTAACGGGAAGGGTCCACTCGTAGGCCCCCTTTCCGGAACGCGAATAGTGAAGAAGCGTCCCCTCGTACATCATGCGCCCATCCGGGTCGACCACTCTTAGCTTCGAGCCCTTTGCTATCTCCACGGCGGAGGCGAAGACCACGACCCGGCCGGAGGCCGAAATTACCTCGCCGAGCGGCTCGCCCGAACCTCCCGCGCTGCGTGCCGCGACAAGCCGGTCGTAATCGCGCCCGTGGAAGTACCCGATTCCCGATTCCCGTGCGCTGCCCGACAAGGACCGGCTCCGGATTCGGCCGGCGTGGCGTGGCGCCGGGGATTCGTCGATTAGCGCGCGGTACATCCCCACCGCGTTCGCCACGTAATCGGCGTTTCTAAGCCTCCCCTCGATCTTAAGGGCCGTGATTCCCGAGGCGGCGAGCTCGCGTATTATTTCACCGGCCGAAAGGTCCCTCATGGAGAAGGGATATCCCCTGCCTCGCGCACCTTCGAAGGGCAATCTGCAGGGCTGACGGCAGCGCCCCCGGTTTCCGGAATCCCCGTACAGGTACGAAGAGAAAAGGCAGCAGCCCGAAAAGGAAAAACACATGGCGCCATGTACGAACACCTCGTATTCGAGAGGCACTGCCGAGGCGATTCCGCGCATCTCTTCGATTGAGAGCTCCCGCGCAAGGATGATGCGGGCCACTCCCGCCTTTTTAAGGAACTCCGCCTGCTGCGAATTGTGGCAGAACATCTGCGTTGACGCGTGGACGGGAACGGCCGGAAAATGGCCCCTTATAAGCGAGAGCAGCCCAAGGTCCTGTACTATGACGCCGTCGACGCGGAGCTCCTCGAGGAAGGACAAAAGCTCTACAACGGGCGCCAACTCGTCGTCGAAGAGCAGGGTGTTAAGCGTGATGTATACGCGCCTGCCGTTGCGGTGGGCAAAGCGCACCGCAACGGCCAGCTCCTCGCGCGAGAAGTTGCGGGCGCGTCGGCGGGCGTTGAAATCGCCCACGCCCATATAGAAGGCGTCTGCACCGGCCTTGAAGGCCGCGGCGAATGCCTCCGGCGAGCCCGCCGGGGCGAGGAGTTCCGGTCTGTTTTTCATTGTTGCGGCCCTAGGCCGGTAATTTAGTTGACAGGGCGCTTTTAAGGCCATTACTTTTTGGTGTTTCCCGAAACGAAGAGATACTCATGGTTACGGCCCATATTGAAAAAAGATCAGGACGCGCCCGGGGGCGATGGATTAATGCGCTCATCGCCGTATCGCTCGCGTGCGTACCCGGGACGACGGGCTGCAGCGATGAACCCAAAGATACCATAACCCTGAACATCGTGCTTACCGATAACGGCGTCGCGCCGAACTCCTTCTCCGGCTGGTACCGGATCAATGGCGGGGCGACCAGCGTTATCGACGGGGCAAATATAGTATATTTAGGCAGCAATATTTATGAATTTACCGCCGAATCAGACGAGCTCGACACCCTTTACGTAAGCGTGAGCAGGCAGGATTCCAACGATACGCTCGAAATCATGGTCTATAGAAAATCCACGAAGGTAAAAGAAGACCGTTTGAGCTCGGGAGCGGCCGGAAACGACCTCCAGTTGGAGTACAACTACGGCGAAGAGGACAGCTCGGACGAAAAGGGGGGATAGGGAAAAAGCATGCTCAATTATATGGTCCACGACGCTACGCGCGAGCTGACCATTGCCCGCTCGCTTGACCGCTACGAGCCCCCCTTCAAGGTGGTCGGCGGCTACAAGCTCATCGACAACGGCATCGATCCCGAGGCGACCGTTCAGATTGAGGCAAACGGCCGGCACATCCACGAGGCCTCCACAGGCAACGGTCCGGTCGACGCGCTCGCCCGCGTATTGAAGAAGGCCCTTATGCCCCTCTTCCCGGAAATCGATTCGGTAAAGCTCGTCGACTACCGCGCGAACATCCTGGAGGCCAAGCGCGGCACGGCCACCGAGGTCGAGGTTACAATCATTTTCACCGACGGCAACACCGTCTGGAAGGTAAACTCACTGTCGGAGAACATCAACGCCGCGTCGTTTTACGTGCTCATAGACGGCTTCGAGTACGCCATCCTACGGAATCGGGGCGCGATTACAAACGCGGAACAGTTGTAAACGGCCATACGGCCCCTTAGGCGCGGCAGCTACCATCCCCCGAAAATATCCCCCATGGCCTCCTCGAGCCTTTCGTGTTTAAATTCGAAGCCGGCCTCAAGGAGCCTCTTCGGCAGCACCCTCTGCCCGGAGAGCATGAGCTCGCGCGCCATCTCTCCGAAGACAGCTTTTAAAAGCAGGCCGGGCACCGGCGCCCATACCGGTCGGCGAAGAGCACGCCCGATCGCCCTGTAGAATTCGGCGGAGCGCACCGCCCCGGGGGCCGTGAGATTGTATGCGCCTCGCGCATCCTCCCTCTCCAATAGAAACCGTATCGCCCTCACCACGTCCTCTATATGTATCCAGGAGACCCAGGGCCTTCCGCTTCCGGGAACTCCCCCGGCGAACAGGCGAAATGGAATCGCCGCGCGGGACAGCACGCCTCCACGGCCTAGAACAACGCCTGTTCGAAGCACAACGCGCCTTACGTCGAGGGCGTCCACCACCTCGGTCGACCCCTCCCATTCCCGGCCGATCGAAGAGAGGTAGCCTGAACCGGGCCGGGAACCCTCGTCGAGGACCTCATCGCCCCTGTCGCCGTACCAACCGATCGCCGATGCCTGGACGAGCACCCGGGGCCGTTTTTTCACCGCGGCAAATGCCGCCGCCACGGCCTGGCCTGCCTCGAGGCGGCTTCGGCGAATGGCCGTCTTCTTCCTTGCCGTCCATCTGCCCGAGCCTATATTCTCGCCCGCCAGATTGATGAGCGCGAACGCCCCGTCGAGCTCGCCACACCAGCCCTCCGCGCTATGCGCGTCCCAATGCAGCAGCCGTACCCCGGCAAAGCCCCCGCCTGCCGCTCGCCGCGAAAGCACGATCGGCTCGTATCCCGCCCGGGATAGCTCAGCGCAAAGCGCACTCCCAATAAACCCCGTACCGCCTGTGACCAATACGCGTTTTTTCACGGCCCCTCCAATAGGCTTGCCCCCCGGACAAGCCCGGGCGCAGGGATATAATGACTTGACAGCGAATACATAACACTGTTATGTATTCGCGAGCCTACCCTATCGGGTTATACATTGATGAAGAACAATAATAAAGGAAAAATTCTCGATGTGTCCCGCCGCCTTTTTCTAAAATACGGCTATAACGGAATCTCCATTCGTACTATCGCCTCCAGGGCGAAACTGACGACGGGCGCCGTCTATTTCCATTTTAAGAACAAGCGCGATATATATACCACCATCTGCCTCGAAGCTATCGAGATGCTCCTCTCGAAATTCGCGGGCGGCATGGATAGGCGAAGGAGCAATTCGCAGAAACTCATTTCGACATTCGACTCCTACCTGGAGTTCTTTTACCGCCATGGCGATTACTACAACATACTGATGGAATACAAGGCGGAGTTCGATCAGGACGGGGACAGCGGCCGCGAGGCCATAGCCGCAAAGATGGCCGAGCTCCTCAGACTCATGAGCCAGGCCGTAGCCGCGGGAATCGAGGCGGGCGAATTTCGGCCGGTGGATCCCATGATGCTGTCGCTATTTCTTGCCTCCGTGGCCGAGGGCATGCTTCAGTATAAAAAGCTTGGGCTTATGGCCGCCATGAAGATAGAGGATGCGGATTTCCGCGCATTTATGATCGACGTTATCAGCTACGGAATAACGGCCCAGCCTCAGTCGAGCGCGAAGCGGAACGAGTAGAAGGGGCTTCGAGCCGTGGGGCAGCGCCTGAAGCGGTATTCGCGGCAGCGCTGAAGCGGATGGCCCGCGAGCGAACCGCCCCTTAGC
>MVZN01000048.1 GCA_002069125.1 Spirochaetes bacterium ADurb.BinA120 | reverse complement strand
CTCATTCGCCGCTTAACTTTTATTTTGTCGATGGATATTTTCACTTTGCCCTCGCCGGAAGATCCGATTGCGGCGATACCCGCCGCATTAGCGTGTAAGCCCGATTTATGAGTTTTTCATTTCCAGCCGAAAAGTCAACATCTAAACACGCCAGCATGCCGGGGAGGATGGTTTTTTAATTGACTTTTATCATGGCCTGAAGCGGCAATAGTGTACATTTCAATTTCCGGGGGAGCGGCCATGGATCATGTTTACAGGGTGATAGAGTTGATCGGAACCAGCACCAAGTCCTGGGAGGACGCGGCAAAAAACGCCGTCGAAAGTCACGCCAAAACGCTTCGCGACCTGCGAATCGCCGAGGTCCGGCAGCTCGACATGAAGGTGGAAGAGGGTAAAGTGGTGCTGTACCGCGCGAAAGTGAGCGTTTCTTTTAAATATAACCAGTGAGAAAGCGCGTATTCGGCCCGCAATTTGGAGAATCCCTCGTTTTATCTTTCAGGGCGATGGAACGATAAGGTATAGACCTTGCCAACAAATGGCTGAGCCAATTATCCGCGACCGTTGTAGTAAAAGACTCAGAATGAACAGCCATTAAATTATGATTAAATATTGAAAGCGCTCGGAAATGAGCGTTTTTTATTGACAATATTACTGTATCAATATATACTGATACAGTAATATGAAAGTTCAACAATATTTCAAAGCGCTATCCGACGAGACACGAATTCGAATCGTGAAACTCCTGGAACACAGGGAGCTAAGCGTAAACGAGATAATGGCCGTTCTGGGGATGGGGCAGTCTCGAGTATCCCGTCATCTGCGCGTTCTTGCCGATTCCGGCCTGCTGAAATCCAGGAGGGATGGGTTATGGGTCTTCTATTCGGCCGTGGACGAGGGTGAGGGACGCGCTTTTCTAACTTCAGTGGAATCTCTGCTTCGGGGTGGGATTTTCGACATCGACAGGAACCGCGCGTACGAAATCGCCGCTGCGAGGCTTCGGGAAACCAGAAATTTTTTCAATTCGATAGCTCCCGAATGGGAAAACATCAGGAGCGAACTTCTGGCGGGCTTCGACCCCACTGTACATGTAGTTTCCACCGAGGGCCGTGTATCTACTGCCGTCGACCTCGGTTGCGGCACCGGCGATCTAATCGCCACATTATCGAAAATGGCCGACAGGGTCATAGGAATCGACAATTCCCCCGCCATGATCGAACTGGCGCGAAAGCGCTTCCTGGGGGCCAACGGCCATGTAGACCTAAGGCTTGGGGAACTCGAACATCTTCCCCTGCCGGACAACGAGGCCGATCTCGTAGTTCTCAACATGGTGATGCATCACCTCGCCTCACCCGCGGCGTGTTTCGTGGAAAGCCGCCGAATCCTAAAAAATGCCGGCGTCTTCAAGATAATCGAATTCGACAAGCATTCAAACGAGCGCCTGCGCGCCGATTTCGGCGACCGCCACCTCGGGTTCAGCGAACACGAGGTAGTGAGATTTCTCGAAACAGCCTGCTTCGGAGGCGTCGGCGTGGAGGAGGTTCCTCTTAAAAACGGTCTTGTCGTTAAAATTTACACTTCCCGGGCCCTTTGAATCATATTGGAGACTTCTATATTACGCCGAACACATTAAATCAGGAGGAAGTTCGATGAAAACGCTCGAACTCGAGAAATCGCTTGCATACAAGGTTGCGGATATTTCCCTCGCGGACTGGGGGCGCAGGGAGATGGAGCTCTCGGAAAACGAGATGCCCGGCCTTATGGCCATCAGAAGGAAATACGGCCCCGCAAAACCCCTCAAGGGCTACAAGCTCACGGGCAGCCTGCACATGACCATACAGACAGCCATGCTCATCGAGACCCTGCACGAGCTTGGGGCGGATATAAGGTGGGCGTCCTGCAACATCTTTTCCACCCAGGACCATGCGGCCGCCGCCATAGCCAAGGCCGGAACCGCGGCCGTTTTCGCCTGGAAGGGCGAAACCCTTGAGGAATACTGGTGGTGCACCGAACAGGCCCTCACCTGGCCCGACGGCAGCGGTCCGGATCTAATAGTCGATGACGGCGGGGACGCCACCCTAATGGTCCACCAGGGGGTCAAGGTGGAGAAGGACCCGTCGCTTTTCGATAAGCCCTGTGACAACAGAGAATTCGCGATAATAATGGAAAGGCTCCGCCTAAGCTACGAAAAGGACCAGGGACGCTGGACGAAGGTGGCGTCCGCGATAAGGGGCGTGTCCGAGGAGACCACCACCGGGGTTCACCGCCTGTATCAGATGCACCAGTCGGGAGAACTGCTCTTCCCCGCCATCAATGTAAACGACTCCGTCACCAAGTCCAAGTTCGATAATCTTTACGGATGCAGGGAGTCCCTCGCCGACGGAATCAAGCGCGCCACCGATATCATGGTGGCCGGCAAGGTCGTGGTTGTCTGCGGTTACGGCGACGTCGGCAAGGGCTGCGCCCAGTCCATGCGGGGCTTCGGCGCCCGTGTGCTCGTAACCGAAATCGACCCCATATGCGCCCTTCAGGCCGCCATGGAGGGATACGAGGTGACGACGCTCGAAGACGCTCTTCCCGAGGGCGATATCTTCGTCACCGCCACCGGCTGCTGCGACGTCATTACCGGAAAGCACATGGAGACGATGAAGAACGAAGCCATAGTCTGCAACATCGGCCATTTCGACAGTGAAATCGAAATGCACTATCTGGAGACCACTGAAGGCTGCCGAAAGATAACCATCAAGCCCCAGGTAGACCGCTGGATACTTAAATCCGGCCGTTCCATAATAGTGCTTGCCGAGGGCAGACTTGTAAATCTCGGCTGCGCGACCGGGCATCCGAGCTTCGTCATGAGCAACAGTTTCACGAACCAGTGCCTCGCGCAGATCGAACTGGTATCGAGCAGGCTCGAACCGCGGGTCTACACCCTTCCCAAAAAACTCGACGAGGAGGTGGCCCGTCTGCATCTCGAACGTCTCGGCGTAAAACTCTCCACCCTCAACAAGAAGCAGGCGGAATATCTCGGCGTACCGGTGGATGGACCGTACAAGCCGGAACACTACCGTTACTGAGAAGGCCCGATATGGAGAGGCCGCCCCAAAAGGACGGCCTCTCTTCGTACTTTTCCGGGTTCCGCCGTTAGGCCCACCCGGTCGTGGCGCCGGAATCGGTTTAACTCAATCCTTGTCCTCTCCGACATACATGCTGTCTATCTCTTTGGCGTACTTCTCGGATACAATTTTCCTCTTGACTTTCAGGGTCGGGGTGAGCTCACCGGTTGCCTGGGTCCATTCCGCGTCGAGCAGGCGGAATTTTTTGATCTTCTCGACCCGACCGAGTTCCTTGGTGTATTCGGTTATTTCCTCTTCTATTAGCTTGATTACCTCGGGTTTCTTGATCAGATCGCTGTTCGACGAAAAGCTTATCTGGTTCCTTTTCGCCCATTTCGAAAGCTCTTCAAACGCCGGAATCACCAGCGCGGAGAGGTATTTCCTCTTGTCGCCGATAATCGCCGCCTGCTCGATAAACTTGGATTCCTTGAGACTGTTCTCGATGTTCTGAGGCGAGATGTTCTTGCCTCCGGCCGTAACGATGATGTCCTTGATACGCCCGACGATGGCGAGCCTGCCCTTTTCGTCGATTACCCCGACGTCGCCGGTACGGAAGAACCCATCCTTCGTCATAACCTCCCTGGTGGCTTCCTTGTTCTTGTAATAGCCAAGCATAACCTGGGGCCCCTTTACGAGTATCTCTCCCTCGTCGGAGATCTTGATCGTGGTGTCCTTCAAGGCCGGCCCCACCGTTCCGGGTTTGATAATTCCGGGCATGTTGGCGTTGGTGACCGGGGTAGTTTCGGTCAGACCGAAGCCCTCGAGAATGACGATCCCCATACCGAGGAAGAATTCGGCGTCGGAGACGGAAAGCGGCGCTCCCCCGGAGACCGCGAATTTAAGGCGATTGAGTCCGAGCGTTTCCTTCAGTTTGGAGAAAACGAGCTTGTCGGCGATATTGTATTTTTTCGCGAACAGGCCCTTGCGCTCCTTCCCGGAGCAAATATATGGAAGATTCTTCGCCGCGGTCTTGATCGCGAAATTGAAGATCGCCTTTTTGATTCCAGGCGCATCCGCAACCTTGGCGAGTATTCCTGCATGGACCTTTTCATAAATACGGGGCACACTGACCATTACCGTAGGCTGTACCTCCGTCAGGTTCTGCTGCAGCTTGGAGACGTCCTCCGCGAAGGCGACCTTTGCCCCGAGCGCGACGGCCATATAATATCCGGCGGTTCTTTCAAGCGAATGTGAGAGCGGCAGAAAAGAGAGAAAAACCTCGTTTTCGTCGAAGAATTTTCTATATCCGGTCATTATCTGGTTGACGTTGGAAATGAAATTGCTGTGCGAGAGCATTACCCCCTTGGGGTTGCCAGTCGTTCCCGAGGTGTAAATGATGGTAGCCAGGTCGTTCAGCTTTATCGAGACCAGGCGCTTGTCGAATTCGCCCTTATTACGATATCCCTCGCCCTTTTTAAACGCCTCCACGAGCGTAAGGACCCCGGCCTTCTTCTTCGACATATCGTCGAAAATTATGAAGGATTTCAGTTTGGGCGCCTTTTTCCTTACGCTTAGGACCTTGTCGAGATGATCTTCCGAGCCACAAAGGCACGCCTTGGATTCCGAATGCGCGAGCACATACAGCGCTTCTTCCGCGGAATTGGTGGCGTAGATTGGAACGTTTACGGCGCCGATTGAAAGAATGGCCTGGTCCGCCACCCACCATTCGTATCTGTTCGGCGAAAATATGGCCACCTTGTCGCCCTTTTTGATCCCGATGGACATCAGATACCAGCCGAGTTTTCGTATCATGACGTCCATTTCGTTCCACGATATGTCGGTATACCGGCCGCCCTTCTTGTAGGCGACACAGCCTTTGGAGCCAAGTTTCGCGACCTGGTTCTGGAAAAGGGCGGCTACCGACGTTTCCTTATATTTAGCCATTTAATCCTCCGTAATGATTTATAATAAGTATCAGACCTTTGCCCTTCACTCGCCCCCGGTATGCGGAACCCGTCTGGCGCCGCGCCTGTCGCATGTCGGGCGCCCCAACCGGCGGCGAAGAATATATTTATTTGAATATTCTATATTATATTGATATTATGTAATAATTTAACATTATATCGTTTGAGTACAATTATTTTTGATTACAATCAGCTTTTATTGTCAACCAACTTATTGTTCGAGCGAAGAATTTTATGGAGTCCGGAGTGTTTAACGAACCCGTCCGTCGGGTCCGGGCAGACGTCGAGGCGAACGCCATGCTCACCAATAGTCGGCATGGTGTTCATAACGATCGCGGGCCGCTTTCAGGAATCGGTATTTTCGGGAAAATAGACCGTGAATCGCGTCCCACCGCCATCACCCGAGGCGACGGTAATATCACCGTTGTAAGACTTGACGATGGAGTAGGAGATGGAAAGCCCCAGTCCGGTTCCCTCGCTCTTTTTCGTAGTGAAGAAAGGTTCGAAAATCCTCTGCGTGTTCTCCGGGGCCACCCCCGTACCGTTATCGATAACGGAGATGTACACCGTCGGGACGTCGCGCACTATCCTTCCGGTTTCAATCGTGATGAGACCCTCCTCCTTGTCCTCGATGGAATCGTCCGCATTGGAAAAGAGGTTCATCAGCACCTGTATCAATCGGTTTCGCGGAATGAGAATACAGGCCCTGCCCGCCGTTAGTTTCATGTTTATTGAAATGCCTTTTTTCAGAAGATTTTTCAGATAGATCTTGATTGGAAAATTCTTCAATAGTTCATCGATCTGTACGGTGTCAATCGCCACGCTCGCTGGATTGGCGTAATCCTTAAGTTGGGTAACGATCCCGGAAATCCGGCTTATTTCCTCCTGGAGCGAGCGCATTAGCTCCACCGTGGATTCCCGCCCCTCGCCGCCGAGACAGTTGTCCTCCATCAGCGCCCTGAGTTCATCCAGGTCGAGCTGCATGATCGACAGCGGATTGTTTATCTCGTGCGCTACGCCCGCTATGATACGGCCCATGGCGGTCAGACGCTCGTACCGGTCAAGGGCGTTTCTCATCAGCGCCTGTTCGTCGATTGAGCGTATCTTCTCCAGGGTGATCGAGGCCAGGTTCGAAATGCCCATCAGTATATTGAGCACGATGGTGTCCAGACCGTAAACGGAGGAAGAGAACGCGAGAAGGATGATGGCCACTATCTCGCTCTTGACCGCGAGCGGAATGAACATGGCCGAGCTGCTTGAAAGTATCCCCGGAAAATTCTGCAGGTCCTCATCGTTGAGCTCCGTATGCAGGTTCCCTATCATCATGGGGACACGTTTGTTCACGAGCATACGGACCGTCAGGGATGTTTTTTCATCGAGCTCCGAGTCGGGCGCTTGCAGCATGGTTTTTTCCGGTTGTATCGATTTGAATCCCGTCCCCTCCCTGTAATATATTTCCATTCCGTCCGGCTTCATCATCGATTCGATGGATTCTCCGGTCGCCTGGAAGACCTCCCTTACGCTCTCGCATTTCAGAAAGCGCGCGGATATGGTGTTGTAGATATCGATAAGCGACTGGAAGCGCCTGTTCTGGTCCTTGAGTTCCCTCTCTATGCTCTTTTGGTCGGAAATGTCTCTAATGAAGGCGAAATTTCCAATGCTTTTACCATCGCTGTCCTTCAAGCGGGACATCGATACGAGCACGGGGACCCTCGATCCGTCTTTATGTATAAATTCCTTCTCGTATATGAACGATTTCCCGGTCTTCTTCATCTCCTCCATCAACCGCTTCTGCGCCTCCCTGTACTCCGGCGCGGTGAAATCATAGAAGGTCATGCCCTGGAGGTCCCGTGGAGCCCTTCCCGTGATCGAGAGATACTCGTTATTGAAATCGAGGTATTCGTTATCGTCGTTAACGAAAACGAACCCCAGGTTTACGTTTTCAATGATGCTCCTGTTGTAATTTTTTTCAGTCTCAAGCTGGTGTTGCAGGTTCTTTATTTCGCTTATGTCCTTCACGAATCCGTAAATATGCCCTCCGGCCGACTGCAGTGGGTTCAGGCTAATAAGGCAGAATCGCATTCCATTTTTTGAGTGTACCTCTATCTCCACCGAGTCGGAAACGCCCTCCTTTTTGACCGTTTCGAGCTTTTTTAAAAGGTGTTTTTTTGAGTTACGCCCGGAAATCTTGAGCAGCGAAACACCGGCTTTCGGGATATCGGCGCTGTCTAAAAGCCTGGAGAAGGATTCGTTGCAGTGGACCAACATGAATTTTTCATCGATGACGAAAAATCCATCGATTGAATCGTCAATAATCCGTTTGAAGAAGTCCGGATCGAGCCCGGGACTGTCTTTGCACGGCGGTTCCCCTCTCATAAGCATGCCATTTATTACTACATTCCCCTTCCCATTTGCAAGATAATTTTGGAAAAACGAAAATACTTGACATACCTGCGCGTTTTTTATCACGATCACTGGAATCGCGCTCTGGAATCGCGCCAGCGTCGATAACGAGGCCATTGGGCCGCGGGCAAGGAATTGCCTCGCCGAGTGGCGATGAATAGCTAATTTATCCGGCCCGTCGATTCGGTCTCGGCGAAGGGCCGTGTTACTGTGAGGAATACATCGTGTCGAAAAAAACACCCTCCGGCGCGGAAAAACCGGCTCCCGGAAAGAGGCGAAAAAAATCCCCCGCCGCTGCCTCCTCCGGAAAGACCGCCACTAAGCGCGGTGAATCAAAATCCGGAGCCGCAAAGACTGCCGGCAAGCCTCCGCGCGGGCCGAAAGCCGCCTTGGCCCCCCGCCGGGGGAAGGGAAGCACTCTCCCCGCCAAATCCCTGGAGGCAATGGTACCCGTCCCAGCCGCCGAGGACAACGACATCGACCCGGTTGCAAGGGAGAGGGGCGATATCCCGATGAGCCTCGTCGCTCATCTCGATGAGTTCCGCAGCCGCTTTCTCGTTTCGCTTCTAACCATTTTTATCCTCATGCTGGCCAGCTTCGTCTTTTCCGACTATATTCTCGCCGTAATCAACAGGCCCTATCTCGAAACGGGCCTCAAGCTAAACGTGTTCAACCTGATAGAGGGCTTTCTGCTGCGGCTTAAGGCCTCCATGCTTGCAGGGGTCCTAATAGGTTTTCCTGTAATTGTGTACGAGATCTGGAAATACATCTCACCGGCCATATCGGTTGATGACAGGACATTCGCGCGGCTCTCCGTCGTGGCCGCCCTCTTCCTATTCTACCTGGGGATTACGTTGACCTACCTCACGCTGCCCTTCGCCATCAAGGCCCTCATAAGCTTTACCCCGGACGACATGACGACTCTGATAAACGCTGGGCAGTATCTTAACTTCGTCATGCTCTTCTGTCTGGCCATAGGGGCCGTATTTGAGCTTCCGATCGTCATAATGATCCTTACGAAGATCGGCATTATAACCCCGTCATTTCTCATCAGCAAGCGTAAATACGCCATCGTGCTCATCTGGATACTCGCCGCGGTCATAACGCCGACGGTGGACCCGCTTACCCAGTCCCTGGTCGCGCTTCCACTCATGCTCCTCTACGAGATTTCCATCTTTATCTCGAAGATTATGGTCAAGCGCAAAAAGCGGAAAGAGTTGGCCGCATCGCAATAAATATATCTTGACTGGCCCAAGGAAACGGGCCGTATAATGTCGCCGTCGTCCGGAACGCGGACCTACGTGCGTTTAGCGGCGCCGCCTTCGGAGCGCCGGAGACGGATGCGTTTAAAATCTATTTTACCTGGAAATATCCTTACATGGGGGTGGCGGAATGGCCATAAAATATCTCAAATCTCTCGATCTTGCCGGGAAGCGTGCGTTCGTGCGCGTCGATTTCAACGTACCCTACGACAAATCCATGGCTATAACCGACGACACCCGGATAACCGCCACGCTGCCCACCATACGCCACTGCATCGAAAACGGCGCACGCACCATACTCGTCTCGCACCTGGGCCGCCCTGACGGAAAGGCGGTACCCTCGATGAGCCTCGCGCCGGTTGCGGAACGGCTATCCGCCCTCCTCGGCATTAAGGTCATGTTCGTGGACAAGCCGATTGGCCAGGGGGCCTCCGAAATGCTCGCCGGTCTTAAAAATGGCGAGGTCGCCCTGCTCGAGAATATCCGGTTTTATCCCGAAGAGGAGAAAAATGACCGCGAATTCGGAAAGAAACTCGCGGAACTCGCGGACGTCTATATAAACGACGCCTTCGCCGCGGCTCATCGCGGGCACGCCTCGAACGAAGCCATTACCAACTTCATCGGTGAATGCGCTGCCGGATTCCTGCTGGAAAACGAGATAGAGTATTTTAAGAAGGCCATGGTCAACCCGGCAAAGCCCACCACCGCCATCATCGGCGGGGTAAAGATCTCCACCAAAATCGCCGCTCTAAAGAACATACTCGACAAGGTCGACAACCTTATAATCGGCGGCGGGATGGCCTATACCTTCTTAAAAGCGAAAGGTTACGACGTGGGCAGATCGATACTCGAGGCCGACCATGTGTCCACGGCGAAAACCATAATCGAGCTCGCCGAAAAGAACAGGGTGAACCTTCTGCTGCCGGTCGATATAGTCGTCGCGCCGGACCTGGACAGCGCCGATAAAAAGAAGCTCGCACGCTTCGACTCTATGCCCGCCGACATGGAGGGCGTGGACATAGGCCCCGAAACCATCCGCCTTTATGAGGGCGTAATCCGCGGCTCGAAAACGGTGGTGTGGAACGGCCCACTCGGGGCTTTCGAAAACCCCGCTTTCGCAGCCGGCACGAACGCGGTCGCCGGTATAGTCGCGGAATCGGGATGCCTTAGCGTTATAGGCGGCGGCGACAGCGTTTCCGCGATCAACCAGTCCGGCTATGCCGACAAGATGTCGTACATCTCGACCGGCGGGGGCGCCTTCCTCGAGCTTCTCGAGGGCAAGACCCTGCCGGCCATCAAAGCGCTGGACAGATAAGGCCCGGTTTTAGGCTTCGGGCCTCCATCACTTCTTGACCCGCTCCCTGCGAGAGAGTATCCTGCGCGGATCGATCTCGCCTATATCGTTGAAAATATAGTCGGGCCTATACGGAAACCTGTCGGCCATTTTGCGCGTGGTAACCCCGGTAAGAACCAGACAGCTTGTCATTCCCGCCTCGAGCCCTCCGACGATGTCCGTATCCATCCTGTCGCCTATCATGAAGCAGTTGGCCGAATGCACCTTGATGTGCTTGCGCGCCCAATACATCATTGCGGGATTCGGTTTTCCGATAAAATAGGCCCTCATTCCGGTAACCCGCTCTATGGGAGCAACGAGCGCCCCGCAAGCCGGGACCGGGCCCCTGGGGGTCGGGCCGGTGATGTCGGGATTTGTGGCGATGAACCGCGCCCCCTCCTGAATTAAAAGCGTGGCCTCGGTTATTTTGGCGTAATCGTATTCATCGGTTTCACCTATGATTACGTAATCGGGGTTTTTTCTGGTTATACGGATGTTATGCCTCTCCAATTCCTCTTTCAGTCCCGGCCCTCCAATGACATAGGCCGAACCTCCGGTCTTCTGATATTCAATGAATGTTGCCGTGGCCATGGCCGAGGTATAGAAGTGGCTTTCATCGACATCGATGCCCATTCGATTTAGCCTGTGTTTAAGGTCTTTGGGCGTGTGGTAAGAATTGTTGGTGATGAACAGATATGGATACCTGCTCCTTTTAAGGCGGTCCACGAATTCCCTGGCCCCCGGTATGAGCGTGTTGCCTTTATTGATCACCCCGTCCATATCGATGAGAAAGGCCTTTTTGTAACTGTCATCCCGCTGTTGGCGTTTCACTGCCCGGTCCTCTCAATATATCCTTACGTATTTTTCGCGGCCCCGCTTCCCATGGCGGCGGATGCCGCCGGCCCGTTCCACGAGCCAGGTCAGGGCATTTAGTCACATGGAGTTCCAGCCCATTCATTGACGCACAGAGGGTGGGAATAGGCAACGATAATTCGGCTGACAACGGCATGTATCTCGAACTTTCACTTGTCTGGCGGATGTCATTCATGCTTTTCCTTGAATGACGGCCTAAATCCATTTTTTATAAAACGCGATAAATTTCGAACAATATGCCGACATGGCTGTAAAAGATATATATACTTTAAGAGTAGAGAATACGGCAGTACGGGAGGGTCCGACGAGGCAGTGCCGGATATCCGGCGGACTTAAGACAAAGCTTCGCCATCCATTCGGCCATGGAGCTTATATCAACGGAGGAAAACCATGAATACGATGACAATAAGCGCTGACGCGGTTCTGGAATATAATGATAATTTAAAAAACTATCCGCGGGTGGGCGATATCGTCTCCCCGATTGGATGCCATGAAAATTATCGCGTTGTGGAGACGCATTACGATGACAATAACCACAATATAACGATCGAAAGTCTATAGAATGGGCCTTTCCTCGGGGCCTCATTCCGCGTCCGAAGTTTTTGGAAGTCCGGGGTCATCCCGTTATGGGTGGATGACGGGGCTCGAACCCGCAACCACTGGAGCCACAGTCCAGGGCTCTGCCATTGAGCTACATCCACCGTAATTCACGGAAGTGCATGGATGCGCCTCCGTGGCGCTTATACTAAAAAGCGCCGATGGACTGTCAAGTTTTTTTCCCGGGGGCCAGTCCTGCAATCGTGGGCCCAATTTATAAATATGTCTTTTCTTGAGCGCGGAAAGCGTTTATAATGTCCGACACAATCTAAAATGGACCCCAACGCATCAATCCGCGTTTCCGGTTTCCGATTGGTAGATGCGGCCTGCGAGGATCCCATGAATACCGGCCTGTTTGCGGCGGCCTTCCAGCGAGGAAGAAACCGATGAAAACGTATCTGGCAATCTACATATTCGCGGCAATCGCCCTTTGCCGGCCTTCGATTTGCCTGGCCGATTGTGAAAAAGGAGACTGTACCAACGGCCACGGGATCTATGTCTGGGTTGATGGAACCGAATACACCGGGGAATGGAAAAACGACACCCAGAACGGGCGCGGCGTTATGAAGTGGCCGAACGGCGACCGCTACGAAGGCGAGTGGCGGAACGGCCGCAGGCATGGAAACGGCACATACACCAAAAAGGACGGTTCTCGCTACGAGGGGACCTGGAACGAAGGCGCCCCCCACGGGAAAGGCACCATGCGCTGGCCTAACGGAGACACCTACAGGGGACAGTGGAAAAAGGGCCTGCGCCATGGCATTGGGTCCTATACGCTCCGAAACGGGAAAAGCGTTACAGGAGAATGGAGGGACGACAGGTTCCTCGAGCGATGAGCCGGAGTCCCTAAGAAAGTCTACCGGGGAACCGCATACATCAGGCTGATCGGATCGACATACACACCGTCTATCGTAACCGATACGTGCAGATGTGCCGCGGTGGAAAGGCCCGTGCTCCCGACATGGCCTATCAACTCCCCGGCCCGCACGGTTCGGCCCTCCTCTACGGCTAATCCGTCGAGATGCATATATAAAGAAAAAATCCCCGAGCCGTGATCTATGGCTATAAAATTTCCTTCGTAGTACATGCCTTCGGCTATCACCACTCTTCCCGAAGCCATCGCGAAAACAGGGTCTCCCTTTCCCCCTCTGAGGTCAACGCCGGAATGCGCGTTGACCGAAGGTTTCAGGTAAACCCTCCTGCCCTTTTCCATCCGATAGCGCAGGTATTTTCGTCCGGCCCAAAAAGGGGAAGTGATAAAATGCGCGTCACGGGGATGGTTTACCGGCCCCGTCAACATGCCGGAGGATCGCCTTTCGAACACCTCGCGTTTCTTCGCCGCACAAGCCTCGATAAAGGCCACGACCTCCGGCGGCGGGACAATGCTGATATTTGAGTATCGTCCCAGGTCAAGGGGCCTTGGATACTGTTTAAATGCCGTCCGGGCTACATTAAATTCAAAGTGATGATTGATCTGCCTTCCAGTTTCCTGTCGGCGCAGGACGATGGCTTTTTTCCCGGGCCTTTCGTCCGGGGCTATGGCGAACAGGCCCTCGTAATCATCGCCATTCCTGGCGATGGCGACCCTGCGGCCTTCATACTCCAGCTCCGGGTCTTTTATCCCCGCAGCGCCAGCGGAGCGTTGTATTCGGACCCACACCGCATTTCCCTGCGAGAAGCTTCGTGCCCTCAGCACAAGCTTGAAGTCTCCGCGGTCCCAGGCAAGGCGCGAAAAATTCTTTACCGGATACTCGAAAGGGCCCCTTTCGTCTTCCCGCCCCCTGTCGGGGTTTACCTCTCCCCTTGCGCCTTCCGGAAGTAATATAAGCGTCAACGCCATAAGCGAAGAAACTATGAGTGGAAAATGACTAACCGACTTTTTCATATTGGATACCATCACCGGGGATTCATTCCCCGTTCTCGGCGAGCATGGAACAGGCTATCGCACAGAGCATTGCCTTTGGCACGAACGATGGGATTAGCGCGTATTCCTGGTCTTTGCCTTCCTCGGCTTTCCGCTCCGAACAGTGGGAGTTTTCGCCATCCGGCCCGAGGCCGTCGATGGTCGGAACCGCGCTCCAGGTAAAATTGCCGTCGCTCAGCCCGCCCCTGGCTTCCGCCTCGGCCCTCATGCCCATACTATCGGCCGCCCGCTCGAAGCACTTGAAAAGCCTCTTGCTCGCCGCGTTCTCGGACCATGCCGGATTCCGCCTGAGCACCCTTACGACCGCCCTGCATCGGTAGGAGCCGTCGGCCGATTCGATGGTGGAAAGCCCGTTGAGCGCCCTGAGTCCCGCCAGTCCCCTCTCCAGCACCTCGGTATCGTAAGCGCGCATCTCCCCTTCCGCCTCGGCGTAATGGGAAACGCGGTTTATCGCTATTCCTCCGGTAACGCGGCCGATGTTTACGGTGAGCCCGTTTTCGTAGTCGGTGAGTTTCGATATGCGCATTATGATCTCGGCGAGCTGCACGATCGCGCTCGCCCCCTCCCTGTGGCCAACTCCCGCATGGGCCGCCTTGCCCCTGGCGAGTATCTTGAAGACCGCTCTGCCCTTTCGCGAGGTTACCAGCCTGAAAGCGCCGTCCCGGATAACGCCCCCCTCGAAGACGAGGCAGGCACGGCCGCCCGGCCCTATTCGCTCCAGGCAGAGCGCCCCAAAATCGTCCGATTCGGTCTCCTCTGTGGCGTCAAAGAGGAGCACCCATGTTACGGCCTCGAAGGCGCGCGGCGCGAACTCGCTCATCGCCTCCAGCATCATCAGCATCACGACGGTCCCGCCCTTGATATCGTTTGTGCCCGGCCCGTACGCCCTGTCTCCCTGGATTCGATAACTGAACTTGTTATACTTCTCCTCCTTGTCGGTAAAGACCGTATCGAGATGCGAAACGCACCCTATCCTCACCTCCGAGGCGCCTGCTCTCGTTAGCACGAGGTGCCTTCCGGCGCGCTCGCCCTGAACTGAATCGACATGCTCCGCCACGAAGCCAAGGTGCGCGAATACCTCCGTCGTGTACGACGCAAGCCTGTTCACCCCTTCGGGGTTTCCGGTAAAGCTGTTGATTCGAACCATCTCTTCCAGAATGGAGAGATAGCGCGGCATTCGCTCTTCGAGAAAAACGCGCATGCTCGCAATATCGGCGGCGGAAAGGCCCATCGTGTCACTCCATTCGAGACGTAATTATATCGCCGTCGCCGGTAAAACGGCCCTTAAAAAGACTGCGGCGATAGTAGTACAACAGACCGGTCGATGTAAGAAGGATGCCCAGCATCGATGGAACGAATGCCGTTATCAGAGTGACCGCCATATACGCCAGATAGAAGGCCACGACCACGATGATGCCGAACGGATAAAGCCAGGCCCTGTACGGCCTGGGTGCATCCGGATATTTCCTCCTTAGCACCACAACCGACCAAACCGTCATTATATTGAACACCGTACCCGTAAAACTGAAAAAATCGATGATCGTTTCGTACGAATGCCGGGCCGATGCCGCGAACAACAAAAGGACGGCCGCCCACAGGCCCTGGAACAGCATGGAATAGTTGGGCGTTTTGTATTTTGGATGAATTTTTGCGAACCGCCTGAAAAAAAGGCCGTCACGCGCCATCGCCTGCCAGGTGCGGGCCTTGCAGAGTATCTGAGTGCTTACGTTGCCGAAGGTGTTTACCATAACCGCGACCGAAATGAGCGCCCCGCCGATTCCTCCAATCGCCGCCTTCATGGCGTCGACCGCTATCCAGCTCGATTCCTTTACGGCTCCCACCGGTAACTGATACAGGTATGCCGAGTTCGCACCGGCATATAGCAGAAGCACTCCGGCGATGCCGATAAAGAGGGACAGGGGAAGATTTTTGCGCGGATTGCGAACCTCCTCGGCTACGTAAGTAGCCCCCTCCCAGCCGCTGAACGCGAAAAACGAATATCGGAGCGCAGCGCCCACCGCGAGCACCGTCCCCCACCCCCATTCCCTGGGCCATAATGGCGCGGAGAAATGCGAAAAGCTGCCCTGGGCCGTAAAGCAAATTCCAATGACGGCGCCGATTGCGGCCACCTTGATGAAACTGAAGACGTCCTGCACCACGCCGCTCAGAAAGACCCCAAAGCAGTTGACCGCGGTGAGAAGCGCGATTGTCGAGAGGGCAAGAGCGATTACCGCGGTCCATGGCATCGGATGCCCGGTCGCGATCTGCCAGAGGGCCGCGCCGTATTCCGCGAAGACGAGGGCCACCGCGGCGATGGAGGCCGTTTCCGAAACGAAGAACATGGCCCAGCCGCGGAGAAAGGTGAAGATCGGCGGATAGGCCGCGCGGAGGAAGACGTATGGGCCGCCCGATCTGGGGATCATCGCAACGAGCTCCGCGTAGCACATGGCCGCGAAGATTGTTATAAGGCCCGCTATAATCCACGAAAGGGCGAAGAGCGATGTGCAGCCGACGAGCGCCATTATGGGTCCGGGGGTGCGGAAAATCCCGGAGCCTATTATCCGGCCTATTACGATCGACACGGTTTCGAGAAAACCGAGCTCCCGCTTGAGCTCGGTCTCCTCGGAAAAGATGGAATTGCACCGGTCATTCGCGCATGAAGTGTCCACGCTGTCGATTGGCCTCTTGAGGATAAAAATAATCAACCACTATTTACCTCTGGGGCTCGGGCGCCAGGGTCCCGCCGGATCTCAGTTTTCGGCGGACTGCGCCCGATCGGGGTAGATGTGGTTTAGGTAATCGGTCCGCGTGATTATCCCCACCAGCTTTTCATCGTCGATTATGGGTATCTGCCCCACTCCACGCCTGAAGAAGTATTCCTCCAGTTCGCGGACCGTGGTGTGAAGCGAGCCGGTTACGATTTTACGGGTCATGTAGGCCTTTACCGGGGCGTGCATCTGGGAGGCCCTTCTTCCCTTCATAATGTCCCTCAGGGTTATGATCCCCGCGAGTTTTCCGTCCTTGTCCACTACAGGCGCTCCGGTCAGGTTGGAGGACTCGAGGAACATGGAGGCCTCGATCAGGCTCCAATCCTGCTGGATAATCCGGACCTCGCGAGTCATGAGCGAGGTGGCCATGGCCGCCGGCACGAGCGAAGAATCTATATGCTTCATGAACTCCCGAAATACCTCGCCGCCCGTTCGACCCTTGACCAGCGCGGACGAAGCCCTCGCGTGGCCTCCGCCGCCGAATGATTGCATGATCCCGTTTACGGCTATACGGTCATGCCTGCTTCGGGCGACTATAAGGACGCTTTTTTCCTCGGAAAACGAGAACACGGAGAAAAGGGCGTCGATGTCCTCCACGTCGAAAACCTTTTCAACGACGGCCGCAAGACCGCCCGCCTGCCTGTCCATTACAACGTAGCTAAGGGCCACCAGGTTTCCGTGTATGTCCTGGTATACCATCTCGTTAAGAATCTGGTGGAAGAGCGACATCTGGTGCTCCTCCTGGAGGGGCTTCAGTATGCGCGACACCATGGCCGGCGAGGCCCTCTGCTCCAGGAGAAAGGATGCGGCGAGAAAATCCTCGGCGGTGACGCTTCCGTGCGTGAAGTTGCCGGTATCGGCGAATATGCCGGCGAGCGCTATTGTGGCCTCGTCGGGGTCGAGCGTCATTCCCCGGCGCATTAGTTCGATCGCGAAATAGGTGGTGTTCGCGCCGAAGGAGTTGCCTCTAACCTCGGCGCCGGGAATGTCCGAGGAATCGTCCGGGTGATGGTCGTAAACGGTAAGGCCGCCTGTTCTGGATTCTATGAGCGGCGCGAACTCCCTGATCCTTCCCAGCGAACGGGTATCGACAACGATTACGTTCCCGATCTCGCCGCGCATCGCCTCCTCGATCTTTATGAAATCGACGACGGGGTTGTAGATGTTGTACAGGTTCTGAGCCACCGGGTGTATCAGCCTGCTACGGACCGCAGCATATCCGGGATTGAGCCGGCGCGCAAGCACCATGGAGCCAATGCAGTCCAGGTCCATATTGGTATGCCCGATGATGATGTTCATCCGCGGCACGGCCCGGCTCCATGGGCATCATCACCGCTCATGCGCCCTGTCGTTTCGCGGCCGCGCCGGTACATCACCCGCTTCCTTAAAGCGCGCCGCGCGAGCGAAAGGCCCCATCGCCCCGCGAGATTGTACAGCGGAAGCCCCGCCGGGAGTATACGCTCGACGAGAGGCGTCATGTAGCAGACGCGAATCAGCGTGCGATAGAGATCGTCGAAGCCCGAGGTCCGAAACAGGAGCGTGTCGCCTCTTCGGCCAAGCCCCCATCGCGCGGCGAGCACGGACGCCTCCCCCTCCCCGTCACGCCAGACGAGCTCGACCTCGAAGGGCCCCTTCATTTCGTATGGGAGCGCAGCCTCGTTGTCCAGGGAGCTAACCGCCGCCTCCGCCAGGCTCTTTCGCCAGTCCGCGGCGTCCGCAAGCGTCCCGTCGGTCCGTTTGATTATGGCATAAACCTGCAGGTTCGGTATGGAAGCGGCCGCCTGCTCGCAGGCCACCGGACAGCCGGAGAAAAAAATAGGACGAAAGCCGAAGGGGGCCAGGGAGGCCGAAAAGAGCTGGGCCTCGGAGACCAAAGAACCGTTGACCGAAAGGCGGGATATCCGCGATGTCAGAGTGTGGGCGAGAAAGCCCCCGCTGCCGGACGGGGCATGCATGCCCGTCATCATGAGAGCGCCGGCAGGGCCCGGCTTACCCATGCCCGGTACGGGGCCCATAATGTAGCCGGATACAAGTCGTACCCTGGGGTCTAACATCTCCCGAAAGATGTTGTACCCGGTACGATGGAAGTCCTTGACCGTTATCCGCCCAACGCCGGCCTCCAGAAGCGCATCCGTCACCGCCGCGACATCCTTCGTCATGGCGAGGCAGGCCTCGGGCCAGGTCGCCGTAAGGTAAGACGAGGCCTCGTAATCGGCGCAGCCGGAAGAGCCCTCGATGTCGGCGATGATGAACACATGGTCGAAAATCCGGCCCACCCATACCTCCGTTATCGCGGGACGCCTTAAAGCTTTCGGCGTTTCTCGATCGTGGATGATGGTAGCGGAGGAAGGCCGCCTTGTCAACCCAAAGGGCTTATGCCTCTTTGCCCCACATGCTTATATCCGGGCGACCAGGCTTTTAAGCGGCCTTTCGGGCGAGGAGCGCGCAAGGTTCTCGACAATTCTTATTATATATGGGCCGTTGAAGGTCTTGCCGTTGGGGCCTGCATTGTAATACTGCGCCGCCAGAAGCAGATTGCCCCTGGCCATCTCCAGGTAGTGCTTGAGTATGGCGCTCCCGGTCATGACGTTCAGGTATGGGGCGTAGAGGTCATCGGCGTTTCCGCGATACCAGAACGGCATTACCTGCATCAGGCCGCGCGCGCCTGATACGGAGATTGCCTTGGGGTTGAATTGCGACTCCGCGTCCATAAAGGCGAGAATTACCCTCTCGTCGATATCGTAGACCAGGCCCGCCCGGTACACCAGAGCATAGATCTCCAGCGTCAGCTCCGGGTACTGTTCGGAGTAGGCGCGAAAACGCCTCTCGAAATCGCCATCGGTAAACGCGAAGGTCGACATAAACGACATCCGAACGAATAGAAAAACGAGCGTCAGCAGGCCGTAGCGCCTGAATTTTGCAATCATTACAACCTCATTACTACGCTTATATCCCGGTGCGGCACCCGCCGCAAAAATCAATGCACAAAGCTTTTAATGAATGGCCAATGTACATCCGGTGAAGGGTTTACGGCGGAGCCGCCTTTTATAAACGAAACCGGCTTAATCAAATATAGCGGATAAGATTGAAAGGTCGATCTTTTTTACAACTATTTTTATTTATTGTTAGATAATTTATCTACACTAAAAACCGTCCGTTCGGTTTCTTTTGATGCACCGCAGATCAGGCGGGCATCACGCTTTCGGGCTACTGCGAATATACCATGGCAGCGGTCGCCTGACGTTATGCGACACCATCCAGGAGATCGCAAGCGCCCGGCCCGGGGCGAGAGGCGTCTTCTCCGCTCGCCCCGAACGATTATGAGCAAGGCCGCCGGTTTACCGGGCCGGGTCCATCCTCATAGAGTACTTGACCGCCTCGTCCTCCATGCAGAAATACTCATGCGCCAGCCACGCGTCCACCATGTCCGTACTGTGCCTGCTCATGAAATGCTCGTTATCTCCCGTTATCAGCATCATGTAGGCCTTTGGCTTCGGATCGAACTTTACAATTATACGCGGCGCGGACGCAAGGTTCGCCGTAAACGGCGGCTCCATCTCGGCAAAGCGGGCGCGGTTGTTGGTCTCCCCGTCCCCCTCAAATGGGAACGGCCCATAATTTACGAGCGGCCGGAACAGGGCCGACTTGCCGAGTACGTGCTCAAAGCGGATGACATGCATTCTGCCCCATTTCCAGCGCGCCGGATCTGACGAGCCGAAATATTTTTTAAGCAGTGAGCACGTCTCGACGAAGGAGCGTGTGGCGATAGCCCCAACGTCCTCCTTTTCCGGAGTGCGCAGATCGTCGAAGAATACGCTCCCCTTCGCAACCATCTCAAGGAAGCGCTCCATGCTGATGTAGCGCTCGCCTACATACTCGGCCGCGAGATTCTCGCCAAGTTCGTCCACAAAGGTCTGGTAGGCGAAGCGCACATAAAAAGTATTGTAGATGGAGGCGCCCGCCGAATCTTTCGAGCTGTTACCGTCCCAGGCCAGCATGAGTTCGTACGCCTTTTTGGCCATCTCGTCCAGGGCATCCGGCTTTACATGCTTTTTGAGCACGGCCTGGATTTTTTGCGCCAGTACTGTGTTGGTGTCCGTCTGGACCTTTTTCATATACTCCACATCGATGTCCTTCCTGCCGCGCAGCATGCGGGCGATATTCTCATAGCGGTAGCCCGGCGCGTATGTGCCGTTGAGCTCGTAGGGATAGTTGTCCACGTTTTTATTGTTGGCGGTGGCCACAAAGCCCCTGGCCGGGTTTTTAATCATGGGATAGGCGTCGTCCGGTATATTCCCCTTCCAGTTGCGGTGCGTTTTTAAGCCGTCCTGTATAAGGTTTCCGGTGCCTTTTTCGCGAACGGGCAGCGAGCCTATAACCCTGAATGCGTAATTGCCCCTGTCGTCCGCATAGACGAGGTTCTGCGGGGATATCCGGATGAGCTTTGCGCCCTCCATGAATTCCTCGTAATTTTTGGCCGAGTTGATTCTAAAGAACCCGAGGTAATCTATTCGATCGAAGCCGGTCCAGTCCAGGCTTATGTCGAAACCCAGGTCATTGAACACCTCGGTAAGGACCGGTTTCTCTCCGGCATAGTAGATGGTCTTTTCCACCCGGCCCTTTCCTTTTACCGTAAAGGCCTCCTTCTTCTCGGAGAGCGGGATATCCTTCCCGGCGAAACGATATGTCTTTTTATTCCAGTCTATGGCCTCCCGGAAAAGGTCCACCATGTCCGCGCCCTGATTGGTCAGTCCCCAGGCGCAATTTTTATTGTAGCCGGAGGCGATAAATGGAACGCCCACCACCTGCGCGCCGGCCACATCGAAATCGCCGGCCCGCACCCGGATGAGATAGAAATCGTTCGGCAGCTTCGATTCGTGCACCTGCATATCGCTGCAGAGTATGGCCCCGCCGTGCTTGGTTAAGGCCGGGCCGACGGCCCAGTTATTGGAGGCGGAGCGGCATCCCAAAAGCCAGTCGAGTCCCGCAAGTGCCGACGCGAGCTTGCCGTCGTCTAAGCCCATTGCGGCCAAGTCGCCCACCACCGTGGGCGTTCCGGCCGGTACAAGGCCCAGAAGCAGGGAGCCCTTTTCCTTTCCTATCTTTTTGATTATCCGATGATATAGCAGCTCGTGTTTCATGTTATAGGCAAGGCTCCAGTTTAGCATCATGCCCACCATGGCGGTGTCCGATACCTCCCACTTCTCCTTTTTCATGCCGAGGAGTTTCATGTATGAGTTGGGGCCTTTAGTATCGAGGTAATAATTTATCCCGTCTACGTAGCGCTGGGAGAGGGAGCGGAATCGAGGATCGAGCTTTTCGGCATACTTTTTGGCCCTGTCCGCGAAACCCACCCCGCGCAGAAAGATGTCTTTGGAGAGCTCCTTTTCGCCGGCGAACTCCGCTATTCTGCCCTGCGCCACCCTGCGCGTAAACTCCATCTGGAACATGCGGTCCTGGGCGTTCACATAGCCCCAGGCGAAGAAGAGGTCCTCCATTGTTTTGGCGGTGACGGTTGGAACCGCAAAGCGGTTGCGCTCCACGCTTACCGGATGGGAAAGCCCGGGTGCGGTGATATTTGTGGTGTAATCAGGCAGTCCCTTTCTAAGGAATATATAGGCCCCGGCTATGATAAATAAGAGTACGAGTGCGACGATGATTGCTGTTTTTTTCATTGGTCCACCTCCTGGCTGGATGCCGCAGTGTATAGCAACAAATGAGTTTTGTCAAGATACGTTATGGAGGCAGGCGGTCTCGTTGTTTTTGCACGCCGGTACCCTATTCGCCTGGGATTTTTGGCTGTTTTTTAGCGGTAATGAGCCCTTTAAACCTTAGTGGATTATGATTTGGCCCTCATCTTCCATTTTAGCGGAAATTCAACCTGCCGGTAAACCCGGGATCCTTACTGCCGCCTATCGGCCGCTTAAGATGCGACGTCAATAAGAGTCGTAACTTTCCCCCATGCACCCTGGCGCTCTAAACTCGCCGGAGCGCTTTTACCGGAAACGGCTTCTTTCGCCCCCGGCGCTGTGCGCCACCCCCCGGAGGGGGTTTTGCTCCCAATAACACAGGCTCCGATTCCTTTAACTATATCGCCGTTCACGGCATCACTGCAACCGCAACCTGGAAGTGACGCGTTTCAGTGTTGCGTAACCTCCACCAGCGCCCCGGGGGCGCTTAACATCCTTCTGGAAGCGACAAGCCCATTCAGGCTTGGGTGATCCACTGCGCCATCCAGCACCGCCTGGATGATGGACGAATAATCGGTCCCCCGCGTATACGAACCCTTCCTGTTTTTATAATGCTGTACGCACAGGGCCGCCACGCCTGCCACGTGCGGCGCGGCCATGGACGTTCCGTCCGAGAACATGCATGCGGCGGAATTATGGTACAGGCGCGCCATATCGAACCATGCGATTCCGGCGCCCCGACCGTTTTTACTGTAATCGCTTTTCAACTGAAATCCAAGGTTCACGATATCGCCGATAAGCGGCGTAATATCATACGACAGATAAAACGCTGTGGTTCCCGTAAACTCATCGATAAGCGTGGTCGGCCTGAGTCTCTTCGGGCCAACCACGAAACGAAGGTAGTCATAATTCTCTTCCACATCGATCAGCGAGAGAAAGGACACTACGGCGGAATCGGCCCCGTACGCACCGGGATCGAAGGGGTGGTATGCCGTGCTGTCCAGATTGTTCTCATATAAGTACTGGTCTCCGAATACCGGCGGATTGGTCAGCATTATAATCGGGACGCCCGGGATTATATCCGAATAGGTGCCTCTGCCCCATCCGCGCTCCATAGTCCATCCGGTGAAAGATTCCTCCGTAAGCACCGTCTGCCCAGGCCATGTGCTGAGTATGTTCACGCCCGGCGCGGCGATATCGACCCAGGCGGCGCCGTAATTCGAAAATGAGGCCAGCTTGCCCTCCTGGTCGATCGCGGCGACCGAGATTACATTGTCACAATTATAAGGCCCCGTACCATACGCGGCCGGATACGAATTGGTGTAATAATCTGTTTCTTCATTCCCAGCCGCAGCGACTATAATTACTCCATTATCCCGCGCATCTAACACCGCGTCCCGCAACATCTTACTTTCAGGCCCGCCCAGACTCGCGTTTATTATATGCGCACCTTGAGCAATCGCGAATTCTATGCCCTGCGCGACGTCGGAAAGCGCACCGTTTCCCGATGCGTCGAGTACACGGACAGCCATAAGCTTTACACTCCAGCAGACGCCCGCCAGGCCTTTAGCGTCATTGCCCCGCGCCCCTATGATGCCCGCACAGTGGGTGCCGTGCCCGTTAAGGTCCATGGGATCCTTGTCATCGTCGACAAAGTCACAGCCGTGTTTGGGGTACATGGCCCCTCCGCCCCACATATTTGTGTAGAGGTCGCGGTGATTGTAGTTGATGCCGGTATCGAGCACCGCGACGATGACGTCACCGCAGTCGGTTAGCGTTTCCCACGCGTCCTCCGCGCCGATGTCCATGCCCTCGTCCCCGGTCACGCCGTTAACCTCCTGGCCGGTATTTTTCATGGCCCATTGCCGCGCGTAGCTCGCGTCGTTCGGAGCCATGCTCGCTCGATAGATGTAATTCGGTTCGGCGTATTCCACCTCGGGATGCCTCGAAAACTCCTTCACCGCGCCCTCGACCGATTGGGAAGTCGAAAGTGTTATCTTTTTCAGCGTGGAGGCATATCCCGTCCTGCGTGTATATAATGCTTTCATGCCG
Source organism: Spirochaetes bacterium ADurb.BinA120 (assembly GCA_002069125.1). Taxonomy (GTDB): domain Bacteria; phylum Spirochaetota; class UBA4802; order UBA4802; family UBA5368; genus MVZN01. The sequence continues at coordinate 534 of MVZN01000048.1, read as the reverse complement.
ACCGCGCCTTTGCCGCCTATAATGCGGGCCGCGCGCGCCGGGCTGGTGCCCTCCCTGAACTTTACGATCAGCTCACCCGTAACATACGACGCCCGGCGAGTGGAGGGGAAGAGCTTTTTCGCGGAGTTCAACGTCATGCCAGCTCCAGCCTCGTTCTTCCCCCCGCATCCGCAGTCGTTGCCCGTGTGAACTGGGTCGGGCGCTATAGCATAGGTCGACGGTCCGCCTCCGGAGCCTCCATCTCCCCCGCATCCGCAGGAAAACGACACCGCTATCATCACTACAAGCGTAAAAACGCGCACCGAAACAAGAGCCCTTAAAAACATATAACGCTCCTATACATCGATATGTCTTTGTGTATTATTTATGGGTGCGCGGTTTTTCACGGCCCGCGGAAGGTTCTCGGTAGGAGGCCGGTCCGGTGGAAACGACATGCGAACCCCTGCGGAAGAACCTCGTTCATCCTACTCAAAAAAACCGCTGTGCGTCAAGCGGAATAATGGGCCGGCTGTCGTTAAGCGGTTTTCCCGGCCA
>MVZN01000047.1 GCA_002069125.1 Spirochaetes bacterium ADurb.BinA120 | reverse complement strand
ATTGAGGCAATCTCGGAGATATTGAAAGGTAATCAGATTTATCTGAACTTTGCGACGAAATAGCTGAGTAGTTACAGACGAACAAAATAAAATCGAAATAACACACGACAGAAAAGCGAACTTCTTTTTCATTTTAATCTCCTGATTTGATCATTATCAGGACGGCCCGCACCGGTTGTCCACTAAAGCGAAAACCCATGCCAGCCCCCCGCAGGGAAAACGAATTGGAAGGCCCGGATGTTAAAAGTTTTTTTAAAATAATCGAAAAAAATTCGATTCCGGGGCCGGCTTGCCGGGCTATGCCGCCTTGACAGCTAAAGCCTTTTCTTGCGTATAATCCATACTGTTTGCACTTTCCGCAATTCGTCATTTTCCCTGAAGGCGATTCCCCTGCTGCAGGCTTGACGCGCCCCGGCCTTTTCGATATATTAGTGCGATTCTTGACCTTCAATGGCGCGGAATCCCGTGGGCCTATCCGGGCCCGGCGCCGAACCGAGGAGGAGATACCATGAAACAATACGCTTTTTTCGCTTCAGCGCTCGTTTGCGCGGCCCTAATGGCCGTGCCGCTTTCCGCGGAGCTCATGAAAGAGCCGGAGGGCTATATCGACGAGGGGAAGATGCCCATCATGGAGGACACGCCGACGGTCGAAAACCCGCCCATAGTCGACCCAAAGACCGACATGGAGGTCCGTAGGGCGGCTCCGTCGATAAGCGGCACCCTGATTAAAAAATACTTCAAGGACAGGGACACCTTCGTCATCATCTGCAAAGGCTATCCGAAGCCGGGCGCACTGGGCCGTGAGGCCGTCGGTACCGCGCGCGAGGCGGCGCTCCTAAACGCCCAGACGCTCGCGGCCGGGGCATTCGAGCCCTCCGTGGACGTAATAAAGTCCGGCTCGGTCGAACGCTACATCGACGGCAAAGGATACGCCTTGATCTACTACATCGTGCGCCATCCAAACCTTAAGCGCTTATTGAAATAGGGCCGCGTAAATCCGGGGGTGATGTTCCGGCAGGGAGCGGCCGTCCGCCGCGCTCCCCAGGCGGCCCGCCCTCCCCGGCCCCAAAGGGCCTATCCCATAGGAAGCCGCACGTACATCGTGTCTTAGCGCTCCTAAGCGCGCCCCAAAAGGCATCCCCCCGGCGAGGCGGCGCGGCGCGGCCGGGAGCCAAAAAAACGCCGATCACCCATTTTATGGTTGTCCCAAAACCATCGGTATATAAAATTTATACTGTAAATAAATCGCCATTGTACAGCAAAGCCCACGCTCCGCCATCGGCGCGGGGGGAGGTCGCCGGGGAGAGGCCGTTTCCCCTACGGTTGACATGCTCCCCAAAAAAAGGCTTTGCGCACAGGCCGCATATAACAGGGAGGCGCGTCATGCTTAAAAAAAGGATCGAGGACGACATCTACATCCTGACCATCGAAAACGGAAAGACCAATTCGCTCACGGCCGAGTTCTACACCGAGTTAAGGAAGATACTCGACGAGGTGAACAACAACCCCTCGCCCAAGGGAATCATCTTTACCGGCGAGGGACGCTTTTTCTCCTCGGGGTTCGACCTACCCATGTTCCTCTCGTTCAAGAACACGAAGGAGGTCGCCGCGTTTTTCACCGGGCTCGAGGAGCCTGTGCTCGTGGACCTCTTCATGTGCAAAAAGCCGGTCATAGCGGCGCTCAACGGGCACACCGTCGCCGGCGGCCTCATCATCGCCATGGCCTGCGACTACCGCGTCGCCACGCCAAATCCAAAGGCCAAATACGGCATGAGCGAGATAAAAATCGGCCTCCCGCTCGCCGTGGCGCAGGGCGAAATCGTCCGCTTCGGCATGTCCAATGACCGCAATTACCGCGACCTGGTCTACTTCGGAAGCATGATGGGAATCGAAGAGGCCCGCCAGAAGAACATCGTCGACGAGGTGGTCGAGGAGGCCGAACTCATCGCCCGCGCCAAGCAACTGGTGTCGCTGTGGATCGACAACCCCGGCCGCGCCTTCACTCCCATCAAGAACCTGTACCGAAGACCCCTCGCCGAAAGGATGCTTAAGGGCATAGCCGAGCTCGACTGGGAGGAGAGCCTAAGCTGCTTCTTCAAGGAGGACGTGCGGGCCACCCTGGAGTTCGTACAGGCCGGCATGGCGAAGTGACGCACGGGCGGAGGCCACGGCCGGCCGGGAAAAAAAGGCTTGACTGAGCGCGTTTTCGAGGGAGAGCATAAGGAGGATGGCCGGCCATCCTCCGACAGGCTTGCCGCGCTTTGCGCCGTGCGGCGGTTCATTCAGGTTGCGCCGGCGCGATACCAATGTGGGGAAAGAGGCGGTCGCGCTAATGAAGATAATAGAGGGTAAACTCGACGCGTCGGGGCTTAAAATCGGAATCGTAGTTTCGCGCTTCAACGAATTTATCACGCAGAAGCTCCTCGGCGGAGCGCTGGATTGCCTTAAACGAAACAACGCCGACGACAACGGCATTACGGTGCTCTGGGTGCCGGGCTCGTTCGAGATACCGGCCGCCGCCAGGCGCATGGTCGACACCGGCTCCTTCGACGCCGTGATCTGTCTGGGCGCGGTAATCCGGGGCGCGACGCCGCATTTCGACTATGTGGCATCCGAGGTCTCCAAGGGCGTCGCGCAAATCGGGCTTTCCGCCTCCATGCCCGTAGTCTTCGGTGTGCTGACAACCGACACCATCGAACAGGCCATCGAACGCGCGGGCACCAAATCGGGCAACAAGGGCTTCGACGCGGCCATGTCGGCGATCGAGATGGCCAATATATTCAAACAGATCCGCTAGATGGGACACCGGCGAAAATCCCGGGAGTACGCGCTTCAGGGGCTTTACATGTTCGAGACGGTGCACACCCCGGCCGCCGAGCTCGCACGGCTCGAATGGGTCGACAAGAACATCTCCGAGGACATCCGCAGGTTCGCGGTCACGCTCATCGACGGCTCGCTCCAGAATATGGACGAGATCGACGGACTGATAAGGACCTATTCCAGGAACTGGAGATTCGAGCGTCTAAGCGCCGTCGACAAGTCCATACTTCGGCTATCCATCTACGCGCTGCTTCACCTCCCGGACATACCATCGGCGGTTACGATCAACGAGGGGATCGAACTCGGAAAGATCTACGGCGGGGAGAGCTCCGGGCAGTTTATTAACGGCATCCTCGACGCCATTAACAAATATGAACTGAAAAGGGAGGATACAGCGGAGAGTGGGACCGATACGGGAAAATAGGTTCTCCATATCATCCGGGGACGAGCCGGACGACGCCCCGGGCGAGATAAGGCGAAACCGCCTCAGCCTGGCGGGAACGATACGCAACAGAAAATACCTCCCCCTGGCCGTCATCTCGGGCGCCGCCGTCCTCGCGGTCGCCGGTGTCCTTCTTCTCACCACCTTCATCAAAAAGCCATCGCTATTTACACCGGGCGATAAATCCGCCGGCGAATCCATCTACTCCGACACCGAAAAAAAAGAGCTCCCCGAAGGGGCCGTCGAAAACATCCACCTCAAAAGAGGAATAGAGAGCTACCACAGGGGATACCTAAACGACGCGCTTGCCGAGTTCGCCGAAACGGTGGAGTCCGACGCCACAAATCAGGAAAAGGCCATGGCCCTCACCTATACCGGAATCATCCACGACGACAAAGGCGATTTCAACAAGGCCATCGAAAGCTACAACCGGGCGCTGACCTACGACCGCAAGAACCCGGTAATATACCGAAATCTGGCCCTGGCCTACCGTCACAGGAAGGACTACGACCGCGCCGCGGAGTACGCCGAAAAGGCGGTCGAAGCCGATTCGGGCAACATCCACAACAGGGTGCTCCGGGGGAATATCTATTTCGAGCAGGGACGCTATGCGGACGCCGCGCGCGAATACCAGGCGGCGCTCGAAACCTCGCCCGAGGACCCGCCCGCGCTCTACAATCTGGCGATAGCCCTGCTTAAAAAGGGCGACGAGGTCGCCGCCATGGAATACCTCAAGCGCGCAGGCTCCGCGGACAAAATCGGCCCTGTCGCGGCTCGCGCTTACGGTCGACTGGGAGTGCTCTTTACCGAGCGGCGCGACTATCCGCAGGCCGAAAAGTACCTGGAACTCGCCGTCTCCGTCGCACCGCGCGACGCGGTAAACCATTACAACTTGGGGATAGCCTACTCACGCCAGAACAAAAACGAAAAGGCCCTCGAGGCCTTCACGAGGGCCGGAGAGCTGGGGCAAGACGACGCGGCGATGCTCGAGGGCTTAGGCGAGGCCTACTACTCCCTGAAAGATTACGACCGCAGCCTGGAGGCCTACAACCGTCTGCTCGCCACCTCGAAGAGGAACGCGCGCGTCCTCTCGCGCATCGCCGAGATCTATTACGACAGGGGCGACCTGGACCGCGCCTACGAGTTCTATCATAAAATTACGACCTACGAACCGGCTTCGGAAAACGCGCGAGTGGCCTATCTCAACATGGGCAACATCCTCGACGACGCCCAGCGCTTCGAGGAATCTATCCAGGCGTACGAAAAGGCGCTGGCCATAAACCCAAAGGACGACACCGCGCTCTACAACCTCGGTATAGCCTATAACCACGCCGGCAAGCCCCAGCTTGCGATAGAATCCTGGAAGAAGGCCGCCGATCTCAATCCGGACAACCCGCAGCCTCTGCTCGCGCTTGCCGATTATTATTACCAGAACAACCACTACGACATGGCGATGGACGAGTACCAGCGCGTACTTCGGCGCTGGCCCAACATACAGGATGGGCACTTCAGCCTGGCGACGATCTATTACAAGAAGAACCTGCTCGATTACGCCCGCGAGGAATACAAGCGCGTCATAGAGATCAACGAAAAGACGGACCTGGCGCGGCGCGCCTACGTCAACTTAGGAATACTTTCCTCCAAGATGGAGAAGCCCACCGACGACTCCATGCGGGACGCCGTCGGCTATGTGCAGAAGGCGCTGCTTTTAAAGCCCGGCGACGCCGAGGCGCTCTTTTCACTCGGCCTTCTGTACGCCAAAAAGGAGATGCACGACAAGGCCATCGACACATTCTACCAGGCCCTGGGGGCGGCCAACGACCCGGCGCTAATCGCCGAATCCTACAACAACATCGGCAAGTGCTACTACAAAAAGGGCCTGTATAAAAAGGCCCTGCAGTCCTTCAACAGGGGCGTCGAGGAGGACCCGGCCAACGAGGAGATCCGCATGAACCGCAAGGTGGCCATGCAGGCCTACGAGGAAGAGCTGGCGCGGCGGTGAGCGGGATGAAGGGAGCGCACCGGGCCTATCTCGAGGAGATGGAGGACTCGCTCCTCGCCCCCTGGGCGGCGCGTTCCGGTCGCTCGCGCGGAAGGCGGTACGCCGAGAGGCCGCACGCCTACCGCACCGAATTTCAGCGCGACCGCGAGCGCATAATACACTCCCGCGCCTTCAGACGGCTCGAGTACAAAACCCAGGTCTTTGTAAACCACGAGGGAGACCACTACCGCACCAGGCTGACCCACACCATCGAGGTGGCGCAGATCGCCCGCTCCATCGCACGGGCCTTAAAGCTCAACGAGGACCTGGCCGAAGCGGTCGCGCTGGCCCACGATCTGGGACATACGCCCTTCGGCCACTCCGGCGAGCGCGCGCTGAACGACCTCATGGCCGGCCATGGAGGATTCGAGCACAACCGGCAGAGCCTCCGGGTGGTCGAAAAGCTCGAGGAGCGCTACCCGGACTTTCCGGGCCTCAATCTGACATGGGAGGCGCGCGAGGGGATTATAAAGCACTCGTCTTGCTACGATCATCCCGAATCGTCCGATTACGCGCCCGAGGAGCAGCCGACGCTCGAGGCGCAGATCATCGATTACGCCGACGAGATCGCCTACAACAACCACGACATCGACGACGGCCTTAGCTCCGGACTCCTGGACCTGGACGGGGTGAGGGGCCTTTCGATCTGGGAGATGGCCGTATCGCGCCGGGGCGGCGAGGGCTCCCTTCCGGGCGGGAAGAAACTCCTGGTAAACGCCGTCATTAGGACGATAATCGACCTTCTGGTGTCAGACCTCATCGACACCACGGCCTCCGCCATAGAAAAAACGGGAATACGCACATGCGACGACATCCGCTCGTCGCCGTGCAAGCTGGCCGGATTCAGCGGGGATGTGGACCGCGCCAACCGCGAGCTTAAGGAATTCCTTAAAAAGAACCTGTACCGCCATTACCGCGTGGTCCGCATGAGCATAAAGGCCCAGAAGGTGGTAAGCGATCTGTTCACACTGTACTTCGAGCACCCGAACGCGCTGCCCGAAAGCCATTACAGCCGCATCGAAAGCGACGGCATCCGCCAGACCATCTCCGACTACATAGCCGGCATGACCGATCGCTACGCGCTCGAGGAGCACCAGAAACTAACGGACCCGATGTTCCGCGTATAACCCGGAAACCGGCCGCGCACTTCGATGTCCGTGATATGACCGCCTAAAAGGCCCGGCTGGAGGGACCGATGCCCGACGAATACGCCGAAATACCGGAATACATACTGGAGCTCTTCGAAACCGGAGGGCTCGAGGAAATACGCATCGACGCCGAGGGTAACTGGCTGCATGCCGGCGAGCCCTTTCTAAACCAGCGCATCATCGATTTCTTCAACCGAAGCGTCGATGTGACCGCGGATGGCGTTTTCGTCGTCCGCTACGGCCAATTCGTACATCCGATAGTCGTGGAGGACGCGCCGGTGTTCATTACCGGAGTCCGCTTCGAGGGCTTCGGCGACTTCGAGCGAGTGTTCATCACGCCCACCACCGGCGCCGAGGAGGAGCTCGACATCGACACCCTGGGCTTTCGGCGCTCAGGCGGCCTGTATTGCCGTGTCAAAAATGGCAGGCTCCAGGCCCGGTTCAAGCGCTCGCCCTCCTTCCAGATACTCGAGCGCCTGGAGGAGAGCGACGACACCTTTTACATAAGGCTTTGCGGGCGGCGCATAGTGCTGACGGAAAAGCTGGAGGGGGCGGACCAGGAATGAGAAAATACTCCATGGCGCTCATCGCCCTTTTCGTCGCGGGGGCGGTCCTCTCGGGGATACTCCTGATCGACCATTATCACCCCGGGATACAGGAACGCATAGTAAGCTGCGGCGACGACCTGGACAATCCCTGCCGGGCACTCGGCCTCTCCCCCTACTCCGTGCTCTTCGGCGCGCCGGTCGCTCTCTACGGGCTTTACTTCTATCTCTTCATGCTTTTCACCCTCCTCGCCGCCGATTACTCCGGCGGCCGCTACCGCGGCGACGCCGTCGCAGTTCTTCTGCCGGCCGCAATCCTCGCCCTTATCGCCGACGTCGTTCTCGCGGCCCTATTGATAAAGACAGGGCTGTTTTGCAAACTCTGCATCGCCACCTATGCGATCAATATTCTCGCGGCCGCAGTGCTGTTTGTTCTTCTTGGAAAAATCGGCCGGGACGGTGGAACCGGGTTTCGCGGAATTTACCGCGGGCTGCTGGGCATGCCCCGCACGCCCGACGGAAGGGCCGTCTTTTCGCTGTTCATCCTTTTTGGCTTCCTGCTTTTCGTCGCAGTGTTCTCGGCGGGCGGGATGATGAAGGCGAACGCCGGCAGGGCCGGAATCCCGGCAAGGGAGATCGCCGCGCACGTCAACGACTTCTACTCGACCCCTGTGGAAGTCCACGGGCTTCCCGAAAGCCCTCTCACCCTCGGAGATGGAGAGCTTGGCATATCCGTCTTTACGGATTTTCTGTGCGGGGCGTGCTATCAACTTTACCTTGTCGAAAAGGAGCTCTTCGCGCGGCATCGCGGCCGAATCCGCATGGCCTATTACCACTACCCGCTCGATGGCCTGTGCAACCCCGACGTTAAATCGACCCGCTATCCCGGCTCCTGCGTCGCCTCGCGGGCGATGATCGCGGCGTCCCGGCTCGGAATTTTCAGGGAGTATTTCCTGGCGCATTTCGGCGACTTCGAGCGGATAAGGCACGGCTACACCAGGGAGACGGCCTCGGGCACGGCGGCGCGCCTAATCGACGCCGACGACTTCGTCCGTGAGATGGAATCGCCTGAAACGGACGCCATGCTCTCGCGCGACACGGCCCTGGCCGCGAAGCTCGGCATCCGCGCCACTCCCACCATTATAATCGGCGGAAGGAAGATCGAGGGGACCCCTCCCGCGGAGATACTGTCGGCCATCGTCCGGCGCGAGATCGAGCGCGGCCTCCCGGACGGAAAGCCCCGTCAGAGCATGTCGAAGGGGTCCACGTCGATCTCGAGGTAAACGCCCCGCGGCAGTTTTTCCTCCGAGGCGCGGCGAAGCGCCGGCCGCACCGAGCGCGTATCGCGCGACTTTATGATGAGGTGATGGCGGAAGTTGCCGCCTATGCGGCCAAGGGGCGCCCTCGCCGGGCCCAGGACCGTCGCGCCCTCCACACGCTCCACCGCCTCTCCAACCGACGGTTCGTCGGCGCCCCTGGTTAGAATTCTCGTTATGCGCGAAAATGGCGGGTATGATAGTACGCGGCGCACCTCGAGCTCGTGGCGGTAGAAGCCGTAATAGTCGTGGTTTTTAAGGAATTTGAAGATATGCCGCTCGTCGTCCAGGGTCTGTATTATAACGCGCCCCGGCGCCTCGCCCCGCCCGCCTCGCCCCGCAACCTGCACCAGGAGCGAGAAGACCCGCTCGGAGGCGCGGAAATCGGGGAAGTTCAGGCCTATATCGGCAAGCAGCACCCCTACAACGGCGACCCTGTGGAAATCGAACCCCTTGGCGACCATCTGGGTGCCGAGCAGGATGTCGATTTCGCCGGAGCGCATCTTTTCCATAAGCTCGAAAACCGCGTCCTTCCCGCGCGCACTGTCCTGATCGAGCCTGAATATGCGGCTCCCGCGGAAGGTGTTCGCTATGATCTCCTCCACGCGCTGCGTGCCGGCGCCCACCTTCTCCAGCCGCTCCGCGCCGCAGGAGGGGCATTTTTCGGGAACGCGCCGCTGGTGCCCGCAGTAGTGGCAGAGCACGCTCCCGTCGCCATGGTAGTTGAGGCTTATGCTGCAACGCGGGCATTCGAGCACCGCGGAGCATTCACCGCAGATGACGAACGGCGCGAAACCGCGCCTGTTGAGAAGGTATATCGCCTGCAGCCCCGAATCGACGGCCCGCTTCGTATGGAGTTTGAGGGGGGTCGAGAGCATGGCCTCCGGGCGCGACGAGCGCAGCCGCACTATCTCGATCTCGGGAAGCACCGCGTTTCCGTAGCGCTCCCTCAGCGTGTGGAGCCTCATCCTGCCCTGCTCGGCCGCGTAAAGCGACTCCACCGAGGGCGTAGCCGAACCCATAAGCAATAGCGCACCCTCCTGGCGGCACCTGAAAAAGGCCACGCCCCGGGCGTTATATCGCGGAGTGGAGTGCTCCTTGTAGGAGCCGTCGTGCTCCTCGTCCACGATTATGGCGCCCAGCCTCGGGCATTGGAGAAAGACCGCCGAACGGGTTCCTACCGCCATCCTGGCCTCCCCGGAATGGAACCGCATCCAGTTGTAAAGCCGCTGCTGCGCCGTAAGGCGGCTGTGGTAGACCACGAGCTCCCCGCCGAATACCTCATGGAGCCGCTCGAAGATCTGCGAGGAGAGCGATATCTCGGGCACCAGGTAAATGACCGAGCCCCCCGCGTCCATCAGGCGGCGAGCGAGCTCCATATAGACCTCGGTCTTACCGCTGCCGGTGATGCCATGAAGAAGGTGAAATGATTCGCCCGCCCGGTGCGCCGAGAGGACCGAGTCGTATACCGTGCGCTGTTCCTCCGTCAGCACGAACGCGCGGCCGCTGGATGGTCCGAAGGGATGGCGGTATCGCTTCGACGGGCGCTCCCCGGCCGGCAGGGCCATTGCGAGCGCCTCGCCCAGCGAGCCGAAATAATTTTCCGAGACGAAGCGGGCGCAATCGACGAGCCGACCGTCGTAGATGGGCCGCTCGTCAATTATCGAACGGATTTCCTTGACCGCGAATCCGGAGGGAGGGTTGTCGTGCGTCGAAAGGACGAAGGCGGTCACGGTCCTCCCCTTGAAGTCCACCTTCACGCGGGAGTGGACGGCGAGCTCGGCCCCCTCGGGGACCGCGTACGTAAAGCTCCCCTCCACCGGGAGGCCGACGCACACGTCCGCGTACGCGCCGGGGCGGTCGGGGGCGCGCTCAGCCAATTGCCTCCCTCGCCAGCTTCAGGGTGTTCCATGCGCCGCGTTTAAGATCGGGGTTGTTGATAAGCGCGATCGGGTGGTCCAGCGCGAACCAGGCAACGTCCGCATGCCGGTCCCTAAGGCGCTTTAGGGGCCGCATATCGCCCATCACGATCGCAACGCGCGGGGCGACGCTCGCGATTTCCGAGTCGAGAACGGCCTCGCAGTTGGCGAACATGCCGCCCGGGCTCAGCGAGGGGTCGGAGGGTTCGCACTTGATGAGGCTGGTGATGCGGCATTTTCGTATGTCTACGCCGATGGCCTCCATCATCTTTTTCATCAGGGCGGCTGCCTCATCGCGGTACTTGCGCCGCTCCAGGCCACTGACCATGGATGGGGGATTGAGGATGATCATCACGCCGTTTTCGCCGGCGCCCACCGGACCTTTGTAGTCGCGAACATTTCCGCATTTGCGGCAGACGCGTTCCTCGATCCGGCCTCGACGCTCCTCCGCGCCAGGGGGATCGGCCCCGGCCTGTGAAGGGAGCGAAACGAATTCGCGCAGAAAGGCGCGCTCGTCCCCGTCCCGCCCGAGAACGAGCCGGCGGGCGTTACGCGGTTCGCGCAGAATGGCCGCAATGTCGAAAATGGGATCGTTCATATCATCATGCACAGCCCGCTTTCACCGCCTCCATGGGCGCACGCCGGGAAGCGGCCTGTCAACCGTAAAAAGGCCGCGCCTCAGGGGTCCAGCCTGTCCAGATCGATGTCGAACTGTTTGATCTTGCGGTGCAGGTTTGTCCGCTCTATGCCCAGCTCTTTCGCGGTCAGGGTGACGTTCTTGTCATTGGCTATCAGCGCGCGGATAATGTGCCTGCGCTCGAAATCCTCCCGGGCCGATTTAAGGGGAGAGATGTCCCCGGTCTCGGCCGGTTCCCTCGCCTGGCGCGGCTCGAGGTTCTGCCGGATGTCCTCGGCGTCTACAACCTCTTTCTGCACCATGATGGAAACGCGCTCTATTACGTTCTTAAGTTCGCGTATGTTCCCGGGCCAGGAGTGCCCGGAGAGGAAGCGCATCCCGTCCTCCGAGATCTCCTTGCTTCCAAGGCCGTGCTCCTTTAAAAAGCGGTCGAAAAAATAACCGGCCAGAAGGGGGATGTCTTCGCGCCTCTCCGAAAGCGGAGGAACCCGTATAGGAATGACGTTCAGCCTGTAGAAAAGGTCCTCCCTGAACCGGCCATCCTCGATCGCCTTCAGCGGGTCTATATTGGTGGCCGAGATGACCCGGACATCCACCGTAATAGTCTCGCTTCCTCCGACGCGCTCGAACTGCTGCTCCTGCAGAACGCGCAACACCTTCGCCTGGGCGCTCGCGCTCATGTCGCAGATCTCATCCAGGAAGATGGTGCCACCGCTGGCCAGCTCGAACTTGCCGAGCCTTCGCCCCACGGCCCCGGTGAACGAGCCCTTCTCGTGCCCGAAAAGCTCGCTTTCTATAAGCTCATCCGGAATCGCCGCGCAGTTGACCTTTATAAAAGGCCTGTCCGAGCGATTCGACTTTCGAAATATGGCCCGGGCCACCAGCTCCTTGCCCGTCCCGTTGTCGCCGGTGATAAAAACCCTGGCGTTAGTCGCCGCTGCGGTATCGATAGTATGGCGTATGTCCTCTATCCGGGGCGATTCGCCGATCATCTCGTCCTCCAGCAGCACCTCGCGGCGGAGTTTTATATTCTCCCTGCGAAGCCTGAGCTGCTCGAGCGCGTTGGCGAGAGTGGTAAGTACGCGCTCCATGGAGGGCGGCTTTTCGAGAAAATCGAAGGCCCCCATCTTGGTCGATCTTACGGCTATGTCGATCGAGCCATGGCCGGAGATCATGATGACCGCCGCGTCCGTGTTCATCTTTTTGATGCGCCCCAGTACCTCTATGCCGTCTATATCGGGCAGCCACACGTCCAGGAATATTAGGTCGACCTGGTTTCTCGCGATAAACTCGAGCGCCCCCTTTCCGTCCATGCTGGAATGGACTACGTGCCCCTCGTCCTGCAGGAGGCCGGTCATGGTTTTAATGATGTTGCTCTCGTCGTCAACGATCAGTATTGTCGCCATCGGTTCGAGTTTCCGCCTCATTAACTGGGAGTTCGATTATAAACTCCGTAAGCTCGCCCGGCTTCGAGCGGCAGTCGATGGAGCCGTGGTGCTCCAGCACTATTTTCTCCACAATAGTAAGCCCCAGTCCGGTGCCGTGCGGCTTCCGGGAAAATGTGGGCTCGAATATGCGGTCGATGTCATCCTCGCTGATGCCGGTTCCATCGTCGCGTATCCTGATGATCGCCCTTTGCGATCCCGACCGCTCCAAAAGCGAGGTCCCTATGTATATATTACCCTTGTTCTCCACCGCGTCAATCGAGTTCTGGATGATGTTTGTCAGCGCCTGGCGCATGAGGGACTTGTCGAGGCTTATCTTCGGAAGCTTTTCGTCCAGGTCGAGATGGAAGGACACCCGCTCGTGCCCGTGAAAAAAATTGACGCAGCTTTCGACAATCGGGTTAAGATCGACCGTTTCCGGCTTCATCTCGGGGAGGCGCGCGAAGCGGGAGAACTCGCCGAGCAGCGACATGAGCACGTTGACCTCCTCGATTATCGTGTCCGTGCCGGTAAGGATTATATTCCCGATATCCGGATGCGATTCGCGGAAACGCCTTTGTATCCGCTCGGCCGAGAGCCTGATCGGGGTTAGGGGGTTCTTTATTTCGTGCACCAGTTTGCGCGCCACATCCCTCCATGCCTCGAGCTTCTGCGCGTGGAACTGGGCCTTGCGGCTGGCCTCGAGCTGGCGGATCATCTTGTTGAACGAATCGAACAGGAGCGAGAGCTCGTCCGGCGATTCGCGTTCCAGACGTATCGTGAAATCGCCAGACGCCACCCTGCCGGCCGCGGCCTCGAGTTCGAACACGGGCCGTGTAATGTTGGCCGACAGGAAAAGACTCACCACCACCGCTATGACGACGATGAGGAAGGCGATGATTAGCAGTATTATCCCTACTCCGGTCTGAAAATACGGCTTGAGATACTCCTTCTGACGATAGGTCCCCAGCGATTCCTCGAATAGGGCGCTTTGTTCGTACAGGCTTGCGGGTATGACCTTGAAAACCGCAACCAGGTATGCGCCCGGAAAGAAGGTTCCCAGCGCCAGCGACTCGTCTCCTATCGAAATGGTATAGACCGCCGTGCCCCTTCGCGGTTCGATCACGCCGAGAAATTTCGAAATTCCCTCAGCGTACGAGGACCCCGGCAGAGGGTCCACCGCTACGGGACTCCCCCCTGGGACCGGCAGGAAAAAGGCGACGCCATAACCCCGAGAGGCGAGAAGCGAAACCATCGTATCCCTGCCGAATGGGGTGGCCGGCGACATGATGCCGCGGTTCATCGCGAAATCGAGCGAGGAGAGCTCCCGATCCACCCCCTCGTACTCCTCGGAGATTTCGGCGCGGGCCATCCGCACCGATTCCTCGAGGGCATGGGAGGTCTTCTCGGCGATGAGCTCGCTTATCGTGTGGCCGATGATGTTGTTGGAGACCAGTATGATCGGCAGGGATGGCAGAATGGCCACGAACACAAAGGCCAGCGCGATCTTGAAGCGTATGCTGAAAAAGGTTTCAGAGCGCCCCGCCGAGAGCTTTCGGCGGAAGGAGATGATGATGAAGTATACCGCGGCCACCACCGGGACCATCAGCATCGAGTAGAAGAAGAAGCTCCTGGCCGCCTCCCCCTGTGTATCCGCTGATGGGAAAAGCCCCAGGACGAGCACCGCGGAAAACACGAAGATTCCGACGAGAAAGACAACGTCGTGCGCGCGCAGCCTTTCGTAGACTATTTCGCGGATCCTTCCCAGCTTGCGTGCGGCCGAAGAATGCATTCGCTCCATCGCTCACCGTCGCCGGACGCGTCAGTAATCCACCGGCGGGCCGTTAACCCATCCCGTATCGAAATCCCAGAATCCCACCAGGTATTTAAAGATGACGTTCATTGGAAAATAAAGCTCGACCGATTTTAATTCCGCCCTCGCGCGCATTACATAGGCCTCGCCGGGCTTAAGTCCGATGTTCCGAAGCTCGTAATCCCTGAGCGAGAAGATATAATCGAGCATGGCGTTCTCGCCCTGGAAGACCATGCCGCGCCCGCCCTCCATCACCTGAAAGGCCTTCCCCCAGAAATCGAACCTGGCCTTCCGCACGATCATCCTGGAATATACCGTCCTGTTGCCGGTAAAAAGCCCGCCCGCCGCGCGGCGGATCTGGATTTCGTATACGACCTTAAGCTCCATGCCCCGCTTGGTGGCCTCTATGATGTCGTGCCGCTGATAGGAGCCTACCGTAAGGTTCACCTGCATCCCATCGCCCGTCATTCGCACCGGGCCGAACTCGAGGCCGGCCGCGTAAAGCCAGGATGGAATGAACACGGCCAGAAGCGCCGTGAAGCGGAGCATTTTCCTTGTCATCTTCATTAAAACTGCAGGGATTTGGTTACCGCCACGTTCACGCCGTCCTTTCCGACATCGAACGAGAATCGCGTCTTAGTCTGCGACTTCCAGTACGGAAAATACACCTCTCGGTTATAGCGCTCCGCCGAGTACACGGCGTCAACCACGCAGTACACCTTGAGCAGCAGCACTGAGAAAACATAACCTATTATAATCGTCTGATCGCGGCCGTGCATGTCCTGCCAGCGCACGACCTTGTTGTCGGAGGACGAGTATTTATCGGAATAATAAAACGCCCCGTACACCAGAAGCCCCTTCTGCACCAGGTCCGCCAGCAGAAAAAGCGAGCCCGCGCCGTAGTCCTGCGTGTAGAACTGCCCCAGTCCCGGCCACACCCAGGAGAGCACCCCGGCGATGAACGGGTCCTTTCGGTCGGGCTCATCTATGAAAAATGAGCTTGCCTCCGTCACCGGAACGCTTTTCTCCGGAGGCGCGCCCCGCTCCGCCGCATGGAGCGGAATCGTCCGCGCGAGGAAAAACAGGATGACGGCCGCGGCGGCCGCCACGCCGACCCGCTTACAGCCTTTTCTGTATTCCAATGGAAACCCCTTTCCCGTGTTCATAGTCGAAATTCAGTTCTGGATACCCGTCTCTCATGTTCTGGCGCCTTCGATCCAGGCTCCGGTTGAAATCGCGCGCCGACAGCACTGCGTCGGATACGTTGTAGAGGTGCATCGCGCCGGTCAAAACCAACAGGCCGACGAATATGTTCCGCCGCGAGGTCTCCACCACCCCCAGGTTGGTCCGCCTTGCGTCCACCTTCAGGCTGAACCCCGATCCGGTTCCGGCGGCAAAGTCGAAGTTCAGGTAATAGAAAAGCGCGCCGATAACTATCGAGTATTCGGTGACGAGGAAGATCGTGCCCTTTGCGTACTGTCCGGAATAGTACTGGCCCAGCCCCGGCACATACCACGATAGCATCCCCGCGAATATGGGATCGCGCTTTTTCAAAAAGAATACGTTATTGTAATCCAGCTCGTCGTAAAATCCGCTTTTCTTCTCGTCAGTTCGGGCGGGACCCCTGGCGGGCGTGCGGGCCTGCGCATAAGCCGCGTCCGCGGCCACGCCCGTAAGAAGAGCCGCGACGAGCAGGAAGGAGGCCGCACGGAAGGCCCAAAAACCGCTTCGGGGCGGATGTGTCGTTATGCGTCGCATTGATTGACCTGCCCTTTTCATCGGCCTAATTCTTGAAATCGTTTTCGATCAGGGACGCGAGCCTGGCCACGGCGCCCTCCTCGTCCTCGCCGCGGGCGCGCACGATCAGGCGCGACCCCGATGTGATGGCCAGCCCCAGCACCGACATAATCGATTTGCCGTTGGCCTCCACGTTATCCTTTATCAGATAGACCTCGCACGGGTATTTCATCGCCTCACGAACGAACATCATGGCCGGGCGGGCGTGAACGCCCGCGTCGCTTCTTACAAGAACCTCACGCTCAGTCATTGGAACGCTCGCCCTCCGTCCTCATCCAGTTTTGAATCCTGTTGTCAAGCTCGCGTGCGGAGAACACGCCCATCTTTTTAAGCCTCTGGTTTAGCGCGGCCGTCTCTATGATGACCGGTATGTTCCGTCCGGGACGGACCGGCACAGTGATGAACGGCACCTCCAGGTCGAGTATCGTATAGCGTTTCTCGTCTATCCCCAGACGGTCGTACTCCCCGTCCTCCTTCCACTCCTCCAGAAGCGCCACCATCTCTATCCGCTTCCGGTTGCGTATGGACCGTATCCCGAAAACGTCCCGCGCGTTTATAATGCCCAGGCCCCGAATCTCCATGTGATGCCGTATGATCTCCGAGCCGCTACCCATAAGAAGCGACTCGTCGATTTTTTTCACCTCGACCATATCGTCGGCCACCAGGCGGTGTCCGCGCTCGATGAGCTCGAGCGCGGTCTCGCTCTTGCCAACACCGCTCTTACCCAGGAGCAGCATGCCGATGCCGTAGATGTCCACCAGCGTACCGTGCATGACAATGGTCGGGGAAAAGAACTCCTCGACAACATGCGTCATCAGGCTGATGAACCGGGTCGTGCGGTGCCTTGTAACGAAGGTCGGCACGCGATAGCGGTTGGCAAACCCGACGAACATCTCGTCGGGATGCTCGTTGTGGGTAAAGACACAGCACAATACGTCAAAAGAAAAGAACTTTTCGAAAACCTCCTCCTTCTGCCCGGCCGTAAGCCGGCGCATGAAGGCCGTTTCGCCCAGTCCAAAGATTTGTATGCGATCGTAGGCGAAGAAGTCGAAAAAACCGGCGAGGCCCAGCCCCGGGCGGTTGACATCGCCCACGGTTATCTCCTTGCCCAGTCCCTCCTTCCCGGCCACCAGCTCCATCTGCAGGTCGATCTTGCCGTCGGCGAGGCCCAGGTCCCTGACGTATATCTTCTTGGCTTGCATATATCGGCCGCTTCGCTCAGAACGCCGGCACCATCACCTCGTAGCCCTTGCCTTTTTTATATACCACATTGAGTGACCTGGTCTCGATATTGAAAAACGGCAGAAAATCGTCGCCGGAGGCGGACAGCCTCTGAAGCGCGTCGACCAGCGAGATCTCCTCGATATCCGTGCAGCACTCCCTCGGAGCGAACTTGACCCTGGGATTCGCGGGGGAGTCGCTCTGGACATGGAGGTCGCACTCAATGAAGCCCCTGGGGTCGAAACTCGCCTCCCGTATCTGCTCGAACGGGACCTCCACCATCCTATAGCTTTCGCCTCTCCTGTAAATGACCGCGTAATTCTTGTTGGCGTAATCCAGGTCGCTTTTAACGTCGGCCACACCCTTCTTGAAGAGTATAAAGCCCCTGTTTTCGAGCTTCATCTCCAGGAAGGCCTCGACCTCCGTCTTCGGCTTGTTGCTCACCTGGTTGAGCAGCAGGTCGACCCCCCTGTTGTCCACGTCGATCTTCTCGACCATTTCGAGCTCCACGGATTTGCGGTCGCTCTGCCGGTCCTTGTATCTCGATATCTGCTTCTCCATTTTGTCGATGATGAGATCTATCGACGAATACATATCCCCCGCCTTCTGGATGGCGTAGAACTGAACGCCGTCGCCATTCACCAGGATATCCACGATATGATCCAGCTTCTGCACGTTCATGACGACGAGCACTTCCATAAGCTGGTTGAAGTACTTCTCGATCTTCTTGATGCGCTTCCCGGCGTATTCCCGGATGTCCGAAGTGACTTCAAAGTTTCTCCCGGTAATCGTAATGTTCATTCTTTTACCCCGCTCCTCAGCTTGTTGAGTTTCTTGCGTTTATTCGAGGGGGGAATGCCAAGTATCCCCCTGTATTTCGCGATGGTGCGCCGCGCCAGGCGGATCCCGCGTTTATCGAGGACCGCCAGTATCCCGTCGTCGTTAAGCGGGTTCTCGGCGTCCTCGCCCGCCACGATCTCCCTGACCAGGCTCATGATCATGTCGGACGAAAGGCCGTCCGGATCGTCCCGTCGGAGCTTCGACGCGAAAAAGTATTTCAGCTCGAACACGCCCCACGGGGTCTGGACGAACTTGTTGCTGGTCGCCCTGCTGACCGTCGACTCGTGGAGGCCGAGCTCGTCCGCAATCTCCATGTGCGTGAGGGGCCTCAAATTTCCGGGCCCCTTGAGGAGAAACCCGCCCTGCCGCCGCATTACGGCCGCGGTCACCCTGGCGATGGTGTCGCGCCGGCTCGAAATGCCCCGTAAAAGCGAGCGGGCCGACTGCACCCGGTCTTTGATAAACTCCCTCAGGTTTTTATCAATGTTTTTTTTCTTCATCAAGTCCACATAATACCGGTTTATGCGGATCGGCGGGACGTAATCGTCGTTTATCGTGATGAGTATCTCGCCGTCAACGTAGCGGACCTCCGCGTCGGGAACGATGTATCGGACGTCCTTCACCGCGAACTGCCTGCCCGGAAACGGCGTCAGGGTGTGAATCAGCCTGGTCTTTTCGACTATTTCCTCCACGGAAACGGACAGGGCGCGGGCTATTCCCTCGTAATCGAGCCTCTCGAGCCCGGTGAAGTGATCGCGGAGGATGTCGTGGAGCAATCGGTCGTCCGGGTACCGCGATTCCGCCTGAAAAAGAAGGCTTTCACTCATGGAGGGGGCGGCGCATCCGGGAGGGTCAAAAAAGGCGATGGTTCGCACTGCCTCCCGTACCGCCTCTTCGCTCAGGTTCTGGCCGCGTGCTATCTCCTCAACGCTCGCCTGGAGCAGGCCGCGCTCGTCTATGGAGGTGATGATCGACTCGAAAAGGGCGAGTTCTTCGGAGCCGCGCGACACCATCCGCGCCTGCGACAGCAGGTGCCCCTTCAGCGTCTCCTCCTGCGCGACCGCGTTTTCGATGTACGACCGGGCCCGATCGTCATCCCCGTGCGCGGTGGAATAGCCGCTGTCGCTCGAGTCCTCGTAATTCTGGCTTTTTTCCTCATGGCGGGAATAGACGGACTCGTCTCCGGAAAGCTCGCGGCTTACGCCCTCCGCCATTATAACGTCGCCCCCGGGCGGCTGGGGAACCGCGGCCGAATACTCCTCCTCGAGTATGGGATTTTCCAAAAGCTCCCTCGACACCGCCTCCGCGAGGTCGATGGAGGAGAGCTGCAACAGCTCAATGGACTGAAGCTGCGACTGGGTGAGCGCCAGGCGCTGCGTCTGCTGCAAGCCGATTTTAATCGAAACCGCCATACACTCAGTAAACAGCATCTCCTTATAATCAAGCGGGCCACCGGTCCCGATATCAATACTATTCGCGGGGACGCGGCAAAGCAATAATTATTTCCATGAATTCAGCGCGACAAAACGGAAGAGGTCCAAAACAAGGCTTGACATACGGCCCGTCGGGAGCTATACATATTCCGGTTAAAATATACTGTAAATAAAACGCCATTCCGCAGAGAGGATGCCATCCTCCCGCCATCGGCGACGGGAGAAACATAATCACATGAGGAAAACCGTTTTATTGACGGTATTGAGAATCGCCATATCGCGAAGGTGCCCCCAATGAGTGAAAAGAGGCTGTATGGACGTCACCAGTGCTTCGAAAAGATCGAATTCGATTACTACGAGGGGAATCCGGACGAGATCGACACAAGCTCCACCGTTCCGGAAAAGTGCAAGGGCCACATGCTTGACCTAAGCCGCAGCGGGGCCTTTCTCGTCACCGACTCGCGGGTCGCCATAAACATGCCGGTCCGCATTCGCTTTCGGACAAAGACAGCCAGATACGACATCCCGGGCACCATCGTCCGCACCGGGCTTCTAAGGAACAACCCCTCCGAGATCGCGCGGAAATACGCCGCCTCCCGGGTGAAGGAGGACGCGTATATCGCCGTGCGATTCTCCGATCTCATCGAGGAGATTGGCGAATCCGACCTTGACAAATCATGAAGACCCAGTTTATAAGAATAAACGACATCTCCGAGGTCGACACCTCGCGCGCAACTGTTTACGATCTCAACAAGCGCTACATAGACAGCCACGGCAATATGTTCGGCTTGCGCTACAACCGTGAGAACAGGAAGATAGAGATAATCAAGATCATCCGCACGCCGGCCAAAACGGCATCCTACTATCAGCAGCGAATGGCGCAACAGAAATACCTCGCCAGGGAGGAAGGTCAGGCCGCAGCCGTAACGGCCCGGCTGGAGGAGGATGACACCGGCTTCGAGGAATCGGGCGAGGCGGCCTTCGATCCGACCACATTCATCAATCGCTGCCTGGAGATGATGAAAACGCACCGGGACCGCCTGAACGGGATAATGATGAACATCAAGAATTCCAAGGTGGTCCCCGAAACCGAGCGCATGGACGCCTCGACCCTGGCCGGCATCTTCCGGAACATGGACATCGACGGAATCCGCAGGATAGAGAAGGTCATCGACAATCACCGCGAGCTTACCAACTATCCGCGCTCGCTTTCGTATTACCAGTCCAAGCTCGACACCGCAGGGCGGGAGATCTTCGAGGCGTTGGGCGAAGACGGGAGAAGGACACGCTTCATCTTTTTCTCGGAGATGCACGGCTCGATACGACACCTCTACCGCTCGCTCCTCAAGGCGCTCCGGGACCTCGAATTTTTCCTAAGCGAGAAGGACGTAGAGGGGATGAAGCATCTTACGTTCTCCGAGAAACAGCAGTTTCAGGACGCTATGACCTCGATCCAGAACACCATCCGCGAGATCACCGCAATCCTCCGCGACGCCAACAGGCTCGAGGAGTTCATCGGAAATTCCGAGAATTTCTGACTCAGGGACGCAGCACAACCACTTCACCGAAGCGCGCAAGTTCCCTTTCAAGAGACGGATCGCCAAGCACGAGCCGCACCGATCCCCGTCCGAAGAGCGCTCCGGCCGCCCGCCTCACGCCTTCCGCGTCCACCCCGGCGATGCCGCGCTGGTAGTCGGTAATATACGAGAACGGGAGCCCCATCTGGTAGACCGTCATATATTTCTCGAGCACGGAGAGCGGGGTCTCGAACTCGAAAATATAGCTGTTTATCATGGCCTGACGGGCCCATGCGAGCTCGTCCCTGGTTACAGGGGAGGACTCCATCCTTTCCATGTTCTCGAGTATCAGCCTCAGCGTAAGCGGCGACTGCGCCGTGTTTGTCTGGGCCAGCGCCAGAAAGATACCGGTGTCCCTCCGCTGCCTTAGAACGGACTGCACCGCGTAGGAAAGCCCCCGGTTTACCCTGATCTCGCGCATCAAGCGCGAGCTGAACGAGCCCTCGCCGAGGATGTAGTTCATTACCCCGAGCGCGTGCGATGACGGGTCCGCCAGCGGAGGCGCGAGGGTGCCGACGACTATGGTCGCCTGGGGAATCGGCCTTCGGATAAAATAGATCCTCTTCGAACCCGCGCGCATGGCCGAAGCCGCCCGGTCCGCGTCGAACCTGTAGTTTATGCGGGCCCCGCGCTCGAGCTTCGACAGAGCCTTTTCGACGCGAGCCCGCGTACCGGCCGCATCCGGTCCGCTGACGGTCCCGACGACCATGTTCGCGGCCCGGAAATGATTGTTGAACGCGGTGCGAAGCTCCGCCTGGCCTATGGATTTAATCGATTGCTCGCTGGGGTTCGAGCCGTAACCCATGCCGTCGAACATTATCTCCCTGAGCTTCTCGACGGCGAGCGCCGCGGGGCTGTCGTTCTTCCGGCGTATCTCCTCTATCAATATCGCCTTGGCATCGGCGATCGACCTCTCGTCGAGCGCCGGATTTTCCAGAAGATCGGCCAGTATGTCAAGGGCGAGGTCCGCATGGCGTTCGAGCACACGAATGGAGATGCCGACCGTCTCCCAGGACGCTTCTATCGTTATGCGCCCGCCTATGCTCTCGATCGCATCGTGCAGGCGGTCGCCGGGGTAGCGCTTGGAGCCGCCCAGCGTAAGCGCCTTCGCGAGGAGCTCGGAAAGGCCGGCGTTCATCCTGCCCTCATAGAGCTTTCCGAACGAGGCTCCGGCTACGATCGAGAACTGCGGAAGCTCGTCGCGGATTCCGAACACCTTCAGGCCATTTTCAAGCTCATACTCTTCGACCGGAGGAAGCGAGAGCTCGGCTGGCGCCACCACCGGGACATCGGCCTCCACGCGCGAGGCCTCCGTTTTTGGCCTTTCGGCCTGTTTTACCGGCCTGGCCGGTTTGCGCGCCGGCGCGGCCTTCGGCGCCGCGCCCCCAGGCAGGGAGGCCAGCATCGCCATCAGCGCCAGGGCAGCCGGCACAAGGACGCGCCTCCGGGTTCTGGCGGAGCCCCGGTTAGTGGCATTGAACGAAATCATTTCTTTTCCTTTTTGTCGATCAGCACGCCGACGGTGCGGTTTTCCGGGATAAAGTAATTTGCGATTACGCTTTTAACGCGTTCCGGCGTGACAAGCCGTATTTCATCCAGATGGCGGAGTATTCCGGACCAGTCCCCGCGTATCGTCTGATAATAATTGAGGGTGCGGGCTATACCCTTGTTCGACTGGAAATCCAGCACGGTGGAGGATTCCTCGCGGCTTACGACCTTCTCGATCTCCTCCCTGCCCACCTCGGCCGCAAGTTTTACGATCTCTTCGTATATGGCGTCCTCCACCTCCCGCGCCGTATGCGGGGCGCGCGGGGCGGCCGCGATTACGAAGAGATTGTCATATCGAGATCCGGGGAAGCCGTTCCAGGCATCGACCGAGACAGCTATGCGCTTTTCAAGCACCAGGGAGCGATAGAGTCGAGAGGTCCTGCCGTCCGAAAGCAAGCCCGCTATTATGTCGCAGGTGTAATTGACATCCGACGGAAACGACGGCTTGTTCCAGCCTATCAGGAGATACGGGTTGGCGTTGAAATGATACTCCAGGCGGCGCTCGCCCGCGGTTGCCGGCTCGCGCGTCTTGAGCGGCGGCGGCTCGCAGCACGCCTTCATCCGCCCGAAATAACGGTCTATCAGCGCAAAGGTCCTGTCCACGTCCTGTTTGCCGACAACCGTAATCGTCATTCGCGACGGGATATAGTATCTTTTAAAAAAGTCACGGACGTCCCGTATCGACATATGGCGTATAACTGAATCCCATCCGATTATGGGATGGCGATACGGGTGCGCGACGAAGGCCGCCGCTATGAAGCGCTCGACCAGGCCTTCGATCCCTTTGGAGTCGTAGCGCATGAGGCGCTCCTCCATTACGGCGTTGCGCTCCTTGTAGTATTCCCTGAACACTGGGTTTCGCAGCCGTTCAGACTCGATTTGCGCCCAGAGCTCCAGTTTTTCGGACGGCACTTCGATAACATACGACGTCATGTCGCGAGAGGTCGAGGCGTTAAAACCGACCCCGCCGATCTCGCTGTAAACGCGGTCGTAGGGGGAACTGACCGCGTATTTAGCACTATCGTCCTGGAGCTTTTTAAGCTTTTTCTCCAGTACCGGAATGCGACGGTCGGCCGGGCTCGACAATTTGAGCTCGTCGAGGGCCTCGCCAATGGCCTCGATCTCGTCGAGGAGCTTTTTCTCCTTTTTGTAGTCTTTCGTGCCGATTACGTCCGTTCCCTTGAAGAGCATATGCTCGAGCATGTGAGCGGCGCCGGCGGTGCGGTAGCTTTCATCGGCCGAGCCGACACGAAACGAGATGACAAGCGCAAGGGTGGGCGAGTAGCCGCGGTTCAGCGCTATCACGTTTATTCCGTTGCCCAGAGTCCGGGTCTGGACGTTATTTTTAAGATACTCGAGCCCCGACCCGGGCCCTCCGAGCGCGGGCCCGAAGAAAAGCGGCACAAGCAGCGCGCACAGGCACAGCGCCCGCATTATCCTGACAGTCATCGATCACCCCATGTAACAAGCGGATTGCACCGCGTCCGGGCCGGATTCCGGCCCCGTTAAACGCCATCCTTTTCCTTGCGCAGAATCTCCTCGGCGAGAATCTTTAGCTTCGGCGACACTTTAAGCGGCGGAAGCTCCACTCGCGGGGCCGGCGCCTTCGATTCTCCGCCGCCGAGCCATTGCGACAGGGCCATTACCATTCGCGCCTGGATCTCCTCCACCTTGGAGCGGACACCCGCCATGCGGTAGAACTTGACCGCCAGGAGCGGCTGCCTCTTGTCATAAAAATAATAATCGCCCACGCGGGTAAGGCCGTCACGGTATTTCGTTTTGACGAAGAGCTCCACCGCCTGCCTGATATCTCCGCTGTTAAAACACTCGTTCCCCTTTCTAATGAGCGAGGCCCTTTCTGTTGAATCCATCGATCCACCTCTTAACGCCGCGCGAAGACCCGAAGGCCGACACGATATATGGGCGCTCCGGTCCCCTTCGGTTACACCGCAAGTACCGGCGCCGGTATTAAATATCGGCAAAGTGGGCCGCGGGGACGCACACAACGCTTTATACCGAACGGGCCGGGCCGTCAATTAATAAAGGCGCACGGGGCCGCTTTTACCATCATTTGTCGAGACCGTGAAAAAAGGCCTCCCCCGGGTGATTTTTATTGACACAGCCCCCCG
>MVZN01000046.1 GCA_002069125.1 Spirochaetes bacterium ADurb.BinA120 | reverse complement strand
CTCGGTGCCGGGAAACGGCGCGAGGATATGGTAGCCGTACATGGGGCTTAAGCTCCGGGCGAACTCCATGGTCTTGCGAACGGTCTCCGGGGTCTCGCCGGGCAGGCCCAGGATGTACGAGGTCATGGGCTCTATGCCCGCTTCGTTGCAGAGGTCCACCGCGGCCTTCGCCTTTTCGAGGGTGATGTTCTTCTTGACCAGATTCAGGATCTCCTGGTTTCCGCTCTCTATGCCGAAACAGAGCGTGGCGCAGCCCGCGGCCTTCATGGCCTCCAGAAGCTCGCGCGACACCGTATCGACGCGCGCGAAGGCCGTCCAGCGGTGCCTGATCCCCCGCCGCATAATCTCCTCGCAGATGGAGATGCAGCGGTTCTTGTTGGCGGTGAAGAGATCGTCGACGATATTTATCTGGCGGAATCTCATGGTCGAGAGGAGCTCGAACTCGTCCACCACGCGCGAAACGTCGAGGTAGCGCACCCTGCGGCCCACCATGCGGCTCCCCACGCAGAATATGCACTTGTTGGGGCAGCCGCGCGAAGTGACCATGTTGATGGGAAAGCCGAGCGCCCTGTAGCGTGAAAGCGAGATGAGATGGCGGGCCGGATACGGAAGCACGTTGATGTCGGGGATGAGCGGCCGCGCCGGATTGTGCCTCACCGCGCCGTCAAGGCGCAGGGATATACCCTCGATCCCCTCGAGGGACGAGCCGGCCCCAAGCGCCCGGAGCGTTTCGGTAAACGTAATCTCGCCCTCGCCGCGCACAATGTAGTCCAGGAACGGGTGGTCGGTGAGTATCGCCTCGGCGTCGAAGCTCACATGGGGCCCGCCCATCACGGTCACTATTTCGGGATTTTCTTCCTTATAGTCGCGAAGTATCGAAAGGGCTCGTTTTACGTTCATTGTGACGGCGGTGGCCCCCACTACATCCGGACGGATCGAGTTGAGCGCCTGCCGCGCGCGTTCCCGCGAGTAGGGCTGGACGATGTAGTCCTCCACCGCCACCTCCACCCCTTCGCGCTCGAGGTAGGCCGCAAGCGATATGATGCCGAAGGGCGGCGTGGGCGACTCCTCGAAAGGATACGGCGGATTTATAAGCAAAACTTTCATTGGCGTTTCCTTTGTCGCGTTATCGAAGCGGTTTAAAATATCCTCCCGGATGCGTTTATTTGTAAAGAAAATAAAGACCGCCCGGGCCGTATTTTACGGGCTTCGCGGCCCCAGGGCCAGCATATCCATCAAATACCCCTTAAAACCAGAAAATTTTCTTGACGCCCGGAGGCGCCGCACTCTATATAAGATGTTCGTGGCGTTACCTGGCAGCTTTTGTTGTATTACAACAATAAACTTGTAATTAATCAATAAGCCCGGCCCCGTTGCCGCGAATACGACGTCAAGAAGGTGAATGATGGTCAAAGAGAAGATCTTTTGCGCGAATTGTCAGAACTGCATCGTGATCAGGCAGTATGAATCCGAGCCCGACCGCTATGTGCTGCGCGTCAAGTGCCTCAAGAAGAAATGGGTAAAGCGCTCCGGGGAGGAGAAGCTCTATAAATATTTCACGGTCGCCCGCCGCATCATGGACGACTGCGACAGCTACATAGACGCGGGGGAGCTTTTCCCCTACATAAAAAACCTCAGGAAAGAACTGCCGATTAAGGACGAGATCTATTCGACCAGGGGGTAACCCATGGCCTTTTCCACCTTTTCGGGCGGGATTCATCCGCCCGAAAACAAGGGCCCAAGCGAGGGGAAGGCCTTTTCCAACCTCTCGGTTCCACAACTCTGCTATATCCCCCTCCAGCAGCACGTCGGCAAGCCCGCCAAACCGATCGTGGAAGAGGGTGAAACCGTACGCGAGGGCCAGCTTATAGGCCTGGCGGACGGATATATCAGCGCAAATGTCCACGCCTCGGTCCCCGGCAAGGTCGTAAAAATCGCCGAGCACCCCACCGTGTATTCCAAAAGGGGAATGTGCGTTTTGATAGAGGCGCAGGGGGCCTTTTCGACCTCGGGCAAGCCCCTCGAATCGATCAAGTGGGAGTCCATGAGCGGACTCGAGCTCCTCAACCGCGTCGCCGAGGCGGGCGTTGTCGGCCTTGGGGGCGCGGCCTTCCCCACCCAGGTCAAGCTGCACCCCCCGCGCAACCGCCAGATCGACACGCTTATCGTCAACGGATCCGAATGCGAACCCTATCTTACCGTGGACGACATGCTAATGCGGACCTTCCCCGGCGAGATCGTCGAGGGCATCCGCATCGTAATGAAAATACTCGGCATCTCCAAAGCCCTCATCGGCGTGGAGAAAAACAAGCCGCACGCCATAGCCTCGCTTAAAAAGAAGATCGCGGAGCTCGCCCCCCCGGAGAACATCGGCGTCGCCGCCCTGAAGACCAAATATCCGCAGGGGGCCGAAAAGCAGCTCATCTACAGCCTTACGCGCCGTGAGGTCCCGTCGGGCGGCCTGCCGATGGACACGGCTACCGTAGTGCAGAACGTCGGCACCATATTCGCCGTACGCGAGGCCGTGGCGCTCGGCAAGCCCCTCTTCGAGCGCTACATAACCGTCACGGGCCCGCTTGTAAAGAATCCGGGCAATTACAAGGTGCGCTTAGGCAGCCTGATTGCGGACGTAATAGAGGAGTGCGGCGGCCTCGTCGCCGAACCGGCCAAAATCATAATGGGTGGGCCCATGTGCGGGGTCGCTCTCGACGGCATGGATGTGCCCGTGGTCAAGGGCACCTCGGGCATACTGGTGCTCGGACACGCCGACGTGCGCCCGATGGACTACCTGCCCTGCATTCGCTGCGGACGGTGCGTGGCCGTATGCCCGGCCGGACTCGTACCCAACGAAATGGCAAACGCCATCGAAAAGGGCCGTCTGGACCTCGTCGAGCCTTCACGGCCGTTCGATTGCATAATGTGCGGCTCGTGCTCGTACGTGTGCCCCTCCCGCAGGCCGCTAAGCCACTTCATCAAACTGGCGCAGGAAAAACTGCGGCGAAGGCAGAAAGAATAGGCCAAACGGGGATGGAGAACGACAATGCAGGATGACAACATTAAGGCCCCCGGGCTCGTACTCTCGAATGCGCCGCACATCAACGCCCCCCAGTCGCTCGGATCCATCATGTGGCTTGTGGTGCTGGCGCTTACGCCCGCCCTGGCCTACTCGACGTTCATTTTCGGGCTCCATGCCCTTCTGCTCATCGCCGTATCGGTCGCCGTATGCGTCGCCTCGGAGGCCGCGTATTGCCTCCTGATAAAAAAACCGCTGACCATTAACGATGGATCGGCCGTCATTACCGGCATTTTACTCGCATTCAACGTTCCGCCCGAGGCGCCGCTTTGGATGATTGGAATAGGCGCGGCGTTCGCGGTGATCGTGGCGAAGCAGCTCTTCGGCGGCATAGGTTTCAATATCTTCAATCCCGCGCTGGCCGGCAGGGCCCTTCTCATGGCCTCGTGGCCGGTCCACATGACCACCACCTGGCACAGCTTCGGGGAGTCGAACGTGCTCTCGCAGGCCGCGTCCAATGTCGCCGGGCTCCCGGAGCAGGCTTACGACATCATCACTCAGGCCACCCCGCTCGGCGCGTTCAAGGAGGGCCCCGGGCTGTTGGCCGACCTTGGAGCCGCTCCCGACGCCGTATACCGCACCCTGTTCACGCCTGAGATGTTCAAGTCCTACCTGGTGGGAAACATCGGAGGTTGCATAGGGGAGACTTCGGCCCTTCTGCTTTTAGCCGGAGCCCTTCTGCTCCTCTTCCGGCGCGTCATCTCGTGGCACATCCCGTTCAGCTACATCGGAACGGTCGCCGCCATAATGTTCTCGTATTACTCGCTCTCCGGTTTCGGAAGTCCCGGCCAGGCCACCCTTTTCCATCTTCTTACCGGCGGGCTGATGCTCGGGGCCTTTTTCATGGCGACCGACATGGTCACCTCTCCCGTAACCGCCAGGGGCATGATCATCTTCGGAGTGGGATGCGGCATCCTCACCTGTGTCATCAGGCTCTGGGGGGGGTATCCCGAGGGCGTATCGTATTCGATTCTTCTGATGAATTCAACAGTGCCGCTCATCGACCGGTTCGCCAAACCGAAGGTGTTCGGGACGAAGCATGCGTGAAGGGGCGCATAGATGAACTCTTCCATACCACGCTCTACGTTCATACTCGGATTGACCGCCTTCGTGGCGGCCTTCGCGCTCTCGCACATCAAGGCGATCACCCGCCCCGTCATCCAGAAACAGGAGCGCCGAAAGATGGAGTCCGCCCTCGAGCTCGTCCTTCCGGGCTATACTGTCGGCGAAGAGCGCAGCGCTCCGGCGGGCAAGGGGGCCTTTACCTACTGGACCGCCTCCAAAGCCGAGGGAGACGCGACCCGCAAGGGATACGCCTTTATAGCCGAAAAGGCCGGATACGGCGGAACCATCCAAACCATGGTGGGGGTCGACGAGAATGGCGCCATACTAAACATCTCCATAATCCGCCAGTCCGAGACCCCGGGCCTCGGCGCGAGGATGCTCGAAGCGGCCAGCCGAAACACATTTTTCGAGGTCATCACCGGAAACGCGAAGAGCGCGGACGAGGAGCCCACACCCTGGTTCCAGGAACAATTCCGGGGAATAAACGCGTCGGCGAGGATCGAGATCGTTAAAAAAGGCGACTGGAACGAATCGATGCGGGAGGAGCTCATGCGTAAAAACGCCGTCTCAGCCATCACCGGCGCCACCATCACCACCAAGGCGGTCAAGGACAGCATAGAGGAAGGCATGGCGCGCCTGAAAGCTGCGCTCGACGAACACGCCGGGCATGAGGAGGCGAACGCAAGATGAACCTTTACAGGGAATTCGTCAAGGGAATCTGGGAAAAGAACCCCATCCTCATCCTCGGCATAGGCATGTGCCCCACCCTTGCCGTATCCACCTCGATCTCCAACGCTCTCTGGATGGCGCTGGCCGCGACCTTCGTGCTTATCTTCTCGAACATCTTCGTTTCGCTCGTAAAATCCGCGGTTCCCTCGCATATTCGCATCCCCATCTTCATCGCCATCATAGCCACCTTCGTCATCATAGTGGAGCTCACGCTGAAGGCCTTCCAGCCCGACATCTACAAGTCGCTCGGCATTTTCATTCCGCTCATCGTGGTAAACTGCATCATCCTTGGGCGCGCGGAGGAGTTCGCGTCCAAAAACACCGTGCTCCCCTCCATGCTCGACGGCCTTGGAATGGGGCTCGGCTTCGGGCTTACGCTTACGGTGCTTGCCTTCTTCCGGGAGATACTGGGGTCGAACCGGCTTTTCGGCTATACGCTCATACCCGGCATGGAGCCGGCCACCATCATGACGCTCGCGCCCGGCGCATTTTTCACCCTGGCCATGATGCTGTGGGGCATGAACGCCCTTAAGTCCAGGAAGAGGAGGTAGGGGATGGAGCTTAAGGCCCTCTTCGTCATACTGATTTCGACGATTTTCATAAACAACTACGTGCTCTCGCAGATATTAGGGCTGTGTCCCTTTCTGGGGGTTTCACGCAAGCTCGATTCCGCGCTTGGCATGGGGCTTGCCGTCGTCTTCGTGATGGCAATGGCCTCGTTTTTCACCTTTCCCATCTATAAATACATACTCGTGCCTTACGATATAACCTATCTGCGCACCATCGCATTCATCCTCGTGATAGCTGGCCTGGTCCAGTTCGTGGAGATGGTGATAGAAAACGTGTCGCCCGTCTTGTACCATTCGCTTGGAATATTCCTTCCGCTCATCACCACCAACTGCGCGGTGCTTGGCGTGGCCGTGCTGAACACCGAGTCCGGCTTTCTCGACGGGAACCTTGGCCTGCTTAAGGCGGTCGTGCAGGGACTGGGAGCGGGGCTTGGTTTTACGCTCGCGCTTCTTCTGATGGCCGGCATCCGCGAGCGCCTGGAGATAGCGGACATCCCCGAAAATTTGAAGGGCCTTCCCATCACCTTTATCGTGGCGGGCCTTATGGCCATGGCCTTCCTCGGCTTTTCGGGGATGAAGGTATAGGCCGGCCATGCGAATCACCGACCCACAAGTCACCCTCCTTGCCATTACCCCGCGGGCGGAGAAGCTTCTGGAGGAAGCGGGACGAACCTGCTACCTCTCTTTCGACAAGATGGACGACACCAGCGAGTCGAACTTTATCCGCCGCTGCATTAAAAACGGGCACCACTCCATACTGGAGCACGCATCGGCGAGTTTCCGCATCCGCGGCGCCTCGCGCGCCTTTACGCATCAGCTCGTCCGCCACCGCCTGGCGAGCTTCTCGCAGCAGTCGCAGCGCTACGTAAGCGAGGAGGAGTTCAACTACGTGGTGCCGCCCGACATCCAGACAAACCCCGAGGCCTCGGCGCTCTTCGACGAATTTCTGGAAAACGCGAGGCTGGCCTACAGGCGCCTGCGCGAGATGGGCATTAAAAAAGAGGACGCCCGCTTCGTGCTTCCGAACGCGCTGGAGAGTGAGATCGTATTTTCGGCCAACTTCAGGGAGCTCCGTCACATCTTCGCCCTGCGGTGCGCCAGGGGAGCCCAGTGGGAGATACGCTCGGTGTGCCTGGCCATGCTGCGCCTGATGCGGGAGGAAGCGCCCTCGGTATTCGGCGATTTCGTCATCGACGAGGCTGCAAAAACGGCGAAGAGCGTCTTATAGCTCGAAACGAAGCTCCAGCACCCCGTCAGCGAACACGGATTTCGGTTTCACCTCGCCCTTCTCGAACACCCTGAGCATCTTGTCGTTCTGGGGAAGCACTGTCGCGGCCAGGCGCTTTATTCCGCGTTCCTTCGCTATCTTGATGAGGAAGTTCAGCATAAAGGTCGCGATGCCCCTTCCCTGAAACTCCTCGTCGACGATAAACGCCATCTCATAGGCGTCTATGAGGTCGTAATAGGCGTAGCGCGCCTCGGCGATAATGCGCTCGGTGCGGTCCTTTTGCAACAAACCCACTATGGAGAAGGCCGTGTCGTAGTCGATATTGACGTATTTCTGCATCTCCTGGTGCGGCATTATCGAAAGGCGCGCGAAGTAGCGCAGGTATTTGGACTCGTCGGAGAACTCGTAGAAAAGCCTGCGCATCATGTCCTCGTCCGAGGGGAGTATCGGCCGTATTTTAAGCTCCAGGCCGGGGCCGAAGGTCTTGACGGTATCGATCTCCGAAGGGTACTTGCAGGAGGTGTTGCAGGCGTATATTTGGTCCGGGTAGGTGTAGCCGTATTTTTTCGCCATGCCGAGCAGGCCCTCGCGGTGCGAGGGATGGGCGATGTCGATCATGGCCAGGACCCGTTCGCGTATGGAACGGCCGAACAGCCGCGCCACGCCGAATTCGGTCACCACGTAGCGCGTCGCGCCCAGCGTGGCCCTTACCCGCTCGCCCTCCTCGTGCGCTATGACGATGTTGCTGTTGCCCTCCTGGTCGATCGAGCGGAGCGCTACGATGGCCTTGCCCTGTTTGGAGAAGGCGGCGGCGATGGCGAAGTTAAGCTTGCTCTCGTAACCCGAAAGCAGATTGTCCCCCGAGTGGAATACAACGGATTCGCCCGTAACGTCGATGCGCTTGACGTTCATTATGCTTATTAGTCGCGAGATGCGCTGGGTGACGAATGGATTGACCAGCCGGGCTATGGGATAGAACTCGATGACAGGATTGCGGTCCACGTAGTCGTACAGCTCGCGGGTGCCGTAACAGTAGCTTGTGGTAATCAGGCCCCCGCTAACACGGCTGCGGTCAAGCGATACGGCGCCCGACTCGACCAGGTCGATCACCCAGTCCGAAATCACATGGGTGTAGACCCCCAGGCGTTTCTTCGAGTGGAGGTTCTTCGCGATTGCGTCGAACATGCGCCCGACGTGAAGCACCACCGTAGACTCGTCCTCTATAATGTTCGAGATGTGCCAGCCGATGCGCTCCATCTCCGGGTCGTACGGGGCGCGCTCCCGTTCTAGGAGCGGCACGGAGCTGTGGACCATGTAATCGACCTGGTTCATGTGAATGCTTGTCTCGCCATAGGTAACCGGCACCGCCGGGTTGATCTCGGCGACGACGAGATCGGCGTTCTTAATGGCGATATTGGCCACATCCACCGCCACGCCCAGATTGAGAAAGCCGCGCTTGTCCGGCGGCGAGGTCTGAACGATGGCGATATCCACACCCACGGCCCCGGAGGAAAGGATGACCGGTATTTCCATGAGATTGGCCGGTATGAAGTCGACCTTGCCCTCGTTGATATCGTGGACGATGCTTTCCCCGATATTAAAAGTCTTGAGCCTGTACTTGAAGGTCTGACGCGCGTCCGAGGGTAAATAGGAGCCCAGCGTAATAAGCTGGATGATCTCCAGGTCGAGGAGGTTCTTGCGGTCCGATTCGACTATCGCCCGAACCGTAAGGGCCGGAATGGACGGTCCGCTGCTTAGAAACACGCGGTTTCCGGGCTTTATGAGCCCGAGAATTCTGTCGATCGAAACCAGCTTTCCGCCATAGTCGTCGTTTTTTTTCATATGCTCGCCACCATAGATTTTTTATTCGGACCACGGGCGGTCCCGGGCGGCCCACATAAGTACTTTAGCGCATGCCGCTCCATGTTCGCGCAAAGGCGCGTGAAATGAAAGAATTTTTATCGCCCTGGCGCACCTTATTTCCGGCCTCGCGCAACTAATCCCGATAAATATTCGCCGGGTCATAAATTAGCCTTGACTAATTTATTTAGCACAGTCTCTGTATCCACCCATAAGGGAGCGCGGCATGAAACTGGAAGACGAGACACCGGGCCGGGAGGATTCGTTCGAGAGCACCGACCTGTCCGCCAACATGGAGGACTACATGGAGACAATCGCCCTCCTCGCCTCCCGCCACCGCGTTGTGCGGGTCAAGGACATCGCCAGGGCCCTTAAAATCACCATGCCCAGCGTTACCGCCGCGCTTGGAAAACTCCGGGAGAAGGGCCTGATTCACTACGAGAAGTACGGCTTTATAGAACTTACCGACAGAGGAAGGCGCGTGGCCGAACTCGTCTACCGGAAGCACTCCTTCCTGAGACGCTTTTTCCGCGAGGTGCTGGGGATGGAGCGGGACTCGGCCGACGAGGAGGCCTGCCGCATAGAGCACCACCTGTCGCCCGAGGCATGCCGCCGGCTGTACCGCCTGGTGGAGTTCCACGACGCGGAGCACGGCGCGGAGAACGAATGGACCGGCCGTCTGCAGGGCATTCTGGAGGAGGGCCCATTGAGCGAGCTGCGCGAGGGACAGTCGGCGGCGATCGTAAGGGTGCTTGGCGACTCCCCACTGCGAAAACGCCTTATGGACATGGGCTTCCGCCGGGGCGAAAAGATCACCGTGGTCAAATACGCCCCGCTGCGCGATCCGATGGAATTGTCCATCAAGGGCTATCATCTGTCGCTCAGGGTCGAGGAGGCCCGCGACATCATAGTCCGGCCGCTGGAGCGCGGCAGGCACCGAAGACGCCATGGAAGGGAATAGATCCGCGATGAAGATTAGGGAGATAACCGTCGGGCTGGTGGGAAACCCGAACTGCGGCAAAACAACGATATTCAACGCGCTTACCGGGGCAAGGCAGAAGGTCGCCAACTGGAGCGGCGTAACCGTGGAGAAGCGCGAGGGCCGGCTACGCCATGGCGGCGTATCCATCCGGGTAATAGACCTTCCGGGCATCTACAGCCTCACCTCCTACAGCATGGAGGAGATCATTACGCGCGACTTCATCATCGACGACAGGCCCGACGTAATAGTGAATGTGGTGGACGCCGGCAATCTGGACCGAAATCTCTATCTTACCACCCAGCTTATCAATATCGGGGCGCGCTCCGTCGTTGCGCTTAACATGTTCGACGAAGCGACGAACAAGGGCCTTTCCATAGACACCGAAGTGTTGGGCACACTGCTCGGCATGCCAGTTGTCAAAACCGTCGGCACCCGCTCGATCGGGATAACCGAGCTCGTCGAGCGGATCGTCCAGGTGGCGGACGGTACCTGCGAAACGGCGCGGCACATACACATACCCTTCGGCGACGATATTGAGGCGGAGATACGCGCCGCGCAGGAGCTTATGAGAAGGGATGAGACCATCGGCCGCCGCTATTCCACCCGCTGGCTCTCGGTGCGGCTTTTGGAGCGCGACAGCGACGCCATAAACAAGCTAAAGGCCTTCCCCGGCCACGAGGTCATACTGGAGCGGGTGGCCAAAGGCCGCGCGGCGCTCGAACGGCAGTTCGACGACGATATCGAGACCATCCTGTCCGACAGGCGTTACGGCTTTATAGCCGGGGCCGTGCGGGAATCGGTCAGAAAAACCGCGCCGCGCAGGGTGGATGTTTCCGACAGGATTGACCGCTTCGTAACGAACCGGTATCTGGGCTTTCCGATCCTCTTTCTTTTTCTCTGGGCGCTTTTTCACCTCACCTTCGCCCTGGGCGAATACCCGATGGGCCTAATAGAGTCCGGAGTTCGCCATCTGGGCCTTGTCGTGGAA
Organism: Spirochaetes bacterium ADurb.BinA120; assembly: GCA_002069125.1. Taxonomy (GTDB): domain Bacteria; phylum Spirochaetota; class UBA4802; order UBA4802; family UBA5368; genus MVZN01. The sequence continues at coordinate 14,272 of MVZN01000046.1, read as the reverse complement.
CGCCTTATGCCGGCGGGAGCGCTGAAGGACCTCATTATCGACGGCGTTATCGGCGGGGTCGGCGGGGTCATCGTGTTCCTGCCGAACATTCTCATCCTCTTCATGGGCATAAGCTTCATGGAGGACACGGGATATATGGCGCGCGCCGCGTTCATTATGGACAGGGTTATGCATACGCTGGGGCTGCACGGGAAGTCGTTCATCCCCCTCATCATGGGCTTCGGCTGCAACGTACCCGCCATCATGGCCACCCGTTCGCTGGAAAACCGGCAGGACCGAATACTTACCATACTCATAAATCCGTTCATGAGCTGTTCGGCCCGCCTGCCGGTGTACATTCTCTTTGCAGGAGCCTTTTTTCACACGCACGCGGGAACGGTCATACTCTCGCTTTACCTGGTCGGAATCGTCCTGGCCTTTTTTTCCGCGCGCCTGTACGGCATGATATTCTTTCGCGGGAGTTCCACCCCCTTCGTAATGGAGCTTCCGCCCTACCGTATCCCAACACTTAAATCGACCCTGCTTCACATGTGGGACCGGGGCTCGCAGTATCTTCGAAAGATGGGCGGGATCATTCTCGCGTTCTCCATCATCATCTGGTTCATGGGCGAGTATCCAAAATCGCCGGATATAACGCGCGAGTATGATGCGCGCATCTCCGCCGTGCGCGACGAAGGGGCGCGAGAGCTCGAAAAGGCGCGTGCGGGCGGTGCGCAGGCGGAAAGCCTCGATGAGCTTGGCGCGAGCTACATCGGCATGGCGCGGGAGCTCGAGATGCAAAAGGCCGTACTCGAGAAGCGGAACACCATCATCGGCCGCGTGGGAGAGATGCTCGTCCCCCTCACCGCGCCGTTGGGCTTTAACCAGCAGATGGGCATATCGCTCGTCACCGGCTTCGTGGCGAAGGAGGTCGTGGTGAGCACCATGGGCGTTCTGTACCACGCGAATATCGGCAACGGTAACGGCGCCGAGGGGCAGTCCCTCGACCGGGCCATAAAGCGGCCCGAATATGGCATAACACCCCTGGTCGCCTACACCTTCATGCTCTTCGTGCTGCTGTACGTCCCCTGCCTTGCGACGGTGGTGGTGATGGGCAGGGAGGCCGGCTGGCGCTGGGCATTTGTGTCGCTGGTGTACCAGCTCCTGCTGGCGTGGACTGTATGCTTTCTGTTTTTTAACGCCGGGAGGCTTCTGGGCTTCTGAGAGGAATTTTACGCGAACGGAGCGCTCCGTCGTATCACGCCGGTCGGTGGGCTTACATGGACAGAATAGCGGAGACCGGCTCGAGGTCGAGCTCCATCTCGTAGTCCCCGCCGTATACTCCGCTTATTCTGAAGCCGATTCTATACATGGCCTTGACCGCTTCTTCATTTTTTCCTTCTATAACGATCCATATCCGGCTTTTCCCAAGACAAAGCGCCCTGCGGCAGATCTCGCCGGCCAGGGATGTGCCTATTCCGCGCCCCCGAAAAGCCGGATGCACAAAGAAGATAAACTCACAGAAGTCCTCTTCCGGCGCGTCTATAATGGAGGCGTGGCCCACTATGCGCCGTCCGGCAAGAGCTATTACGTTCAGCCCCGTGTGTTCGAGGTTTTCTATCCATCGGCGGCGCGGTACGCGCCTGCTTGGCGGGATGCCGAAGGCGGTGTCTTCGGGGCGGAAATCCGAATACATGCGAAGCAGATTTTTGTGGTATCGAGGACGGAATTCCCGAAGTTTAATTTTTTCCATGCCCGACTCCAGTTGGCTCCGGGCAATAAGCTTACGGGTCCTCTTGGCCTGCACGAATACACCTCCATGGAACTTTCGTACGAGGAGTCTATTCGTTTAACAAATCGTTTTCCCTCAATTTAATATTACCCATTGTCTGTGGACTAATCAAATGTAATTGGAGGGTTTTTTAGAATTAGACCATCATACATAAGGGGCTCTGAGCCCTTGCTCTCTAATATGTGGATTCACCGTGCAAGCAGACACATCTCCCATCAGAACAAGGGGTTGTAACCCCTTTCAGTTTCACGGCGAGCACATAGCCATTGAAGATCGTTCGTATCTCGGGCGATTTAAAAAGTACTCCAAGCTACCGCGAGCTCTTCAAACTCATCCCCCAGAAGCAGTCGAAAGTTCAAAGTTCAAAGTTAAAAGCTCTGTGAGGCTTTGTCTTTATGGTTATGGATCATGGCACGATCCCCCTCTCTTTCGTTCAAAGAGAGGGGGATAGGGGGTGAGTTCGAAACGCTCGCCGCGCGCGGAGACGCGAGTGAAGACGGCTTTATACCTTCTGTAGCCTTTTTTCGTTAACGGACTTCAGCACCTTCTCCTGGAGATCCTTTCCAAGGGGGACGTACCTGGCGAACTCCATGGAATAGTTGGCGCGTCCGCTCGACAGATTGCGAAGCTGGGTCGCGTACCCGAACATCTCCATGAGGGGCACAAATCCGTTGACCTTCTGCGCGCCCTTTCGGAAGCGGCGCATGGATTCAACCCTGCCCCGCCGCCTGTTGAGGTCGCCTATGGCCTCCCCGATATACTCATCGGGCGTGTTGATCTCTATCTTCATAAGCGGTTCGAGAAGCGTCGGCATGGCCTTACGGAAAGCCTCCTTGAAGCACAGTGCGCCGCATGTGCGGAACGCCATGTCGGAGGAGTCCACCTCGTGATAACTGCCGTCCAGCACCACCGCCTTTATACCGACCACCGGGAATCCGGCCAGAATGCCCTCCGCAATGGTGTTCTCGATGCCTTTTTTGATGGAAGGGATGTATTCCTGGGGGATGACGCCGCCCTTGGTATGGTCCGCAAACTCGAAACCCCCGTCGGGATTCGGCTCTATTCTCAGTACGCAGTGGGCATACTGGCCGCGGCCGCCCGTCTGCTTGGCGAACTTTACCTCCGCCTGCGCCTCGTTCTTTATCGTCTCTCGAAAGGCCACGGAGGGTTCGCCCACGATCGCCTCGACGTTGAATTCGGTTTTAAGCCGGTCCACGATGATCTCGAGGTGCAGCTCCCCCATCCCGCTTATGATTGTCTCATTGGTCTCATCGTCCACACGGACAGTAAAGGATGGGTCCTCTATCGCCAGCTTGCGAAGGGCTATCCCCAGTTTTTCCTCCTCCTTTTTGGACGGAGGGGCCACCTTGAGGTCTATGACCGCGGGGGGGATGAAGATGGATTCGAGCACCAGCGGATGACGCATGTCGCAGAGCGTATCACCCGTCTTCGTATATTTCATGCCGATGAGCGCGACTATGTCGCCGGGACCGGCGGTGGAGATCTCCTCGCGCTCCTTGGCGCGAATGCGCATTATGCGCCCTATACGCTCGTTCTCGCCCTTGGTCGCGTTGTACACCTGCATGCCGCTGTCCAGTTTTCCGGAATACACGCGGATGAAGGTTTGCTGCCCCACATACGGATCGTGGATGAGCTTGAATGCCAGGGCGCAGAAGGGGACCCCGGGGAGCGGCTGGCGGGTCTGGGTCTTCTCGCTTTCCTTTATGTCCATGCCGACGACCGCGCCCTTATCGACCGGCGACGGCAGATAGTCGACGATGGCGTCGAGGAGAAGCTGTACCCCCTTGTTCTTGTACGCCGCCCCGCAGAAAACCGGGGTGAACAGCATCTTGATGGTGGCGCAGCGCGATGCTTTTTTGATGAGCTCCACCGGGACGTCCTTTTCATCGAGGTACAGGCCCATGATTTCCTCGTCGAAATCGGCAAGTTTTTCCACCAGGTGCCTGCGGGCGTTTTCACAGCGCTCCCTATAATCCTCGGGTACTTCGGTGACGATCCGCTCGAACTCCCTGAACACGACCGCCTTTCTCTCTACGATGTCTATTACGCCCTGGAAATTGTCCTCGGAGCCTATCGGAATCTGAAAGGGCACCGGATTGGCGTCGAGGTACTTCTCCATCTGATTGACGCATTCGTCGAAATCGGCCCCTATGCGGTCCATCTTGTTCACGAAGGCTATGCGGGGGACCTTGTAGCGGTCGGCCTGGTTCCAAACGGTCTCGCTCTGCGGCTCCACGCCGGCCACCGCGCAGAATAGGCCGATCATGCCGTCGATCACGCGGAGCGAACGCTCCACCTCCACGGTAAAGTCAACGTGGCCGGGGGTGTCGATGATATTGATCGCGTGCTCCTTCCACTGGCAGGAGATGGCGGCCGAAGCGATGGTAATGCCGCGCTCCTGCTCCTGCTTCATGAAGTCCATGGTTGCCTGACCGTCGTGTGACTCGCCCATGCGCCTGGAGGTGCCGGTAAAATAGAGAAGCCGCTCGGTCAGAGTGGTCTTCCCCGCGTCTATATGCGCGGCTATTCCGATATTTCTAAGCTTTTGTAAAGACATGTATCATTCCCCTCCGGGTGAACGTATTTTCCTTAAAATGGCTAAATCAGGAACCGGCGCGATGTACTCTGGCGGTCAAAGGGCGGGATGACCCGTCGTGCTGCGGTTACACCGTCTGCAAGAAATCGCGACTATACTGAATGTAATACAAAAATAGCTCGCTGCCGTATTAAAAATAAAAAAACCATCCGTTTGCAGCCTCAAAACGCCCGCCCCCGGCGGGAAGCCACTGGTCCTCCCCGGGCCTTGCCCGGCGAAAACCCTCCAGGGCGCGTCCGATGGAAAGCGCATACTTAAATAGGCCGACATTTCTGTCAACAAAATATCTTATTTCCAACCTGAAAAAGCGTGGGTGTGAATTAAATTTCGGGGAATGATTCTGTCATCGCGAGCCCCGGCCTTATCGAGGCGTGGCAATCTCATAAAACCCCTCATTTTATGATACAATGATACAACTTTTGATCTTTTGAGATCGCCACGTCGCTGCGCTCTTCGAGATGACTGTATATTCACCCGGATTTTAATTTACACCCAAAAGCGTTTATAATCCAGGAAGGGCGTCCGGCGAAGTGAAGGCCTATTTTTCTATGATTTTAAGCAGATCTATCTGTATCCGGGAGAGGTACGCGTAGGTGGAATAGGGATACTGCTCGATGATAGACTGAAAAACGCCCTGCGCCTTCGTGTCGTAACCCATCTTCTGATAGCAGATCCCCGTTTTATAATAGGCCTCTATGCCCTCCTCGGTGGTGCCGGCCTCCTCGTGGATGGCCGTGTAGGCCCGGATGGACTTCTCGTATTCGAAGCGATTGAAATATATGGCGGCCACATGCCGTAGCGCCTCGGCCCGGTGCGCGCCGGCCAGATAGACCTCCAGGTACTCGTTGAACATCTGGAGGGCCTTTCTGTTGTCTCCCATGGCATGGAACTGCAGGGCGTTTTCGAATTTGATGTCGTCGGCAATCTCGCCGAGGCTCTTGCCCGGTTCGTCCTTCGGCGCCTCCTGGGCGTAGGGGCCCGAAGCCCACGATAACAGCGTCATGCCGCAAATAAGGAACAACACGCATCTTTTCATCGCCGCGCCCCCCTGGCCAGGGATATTATGTCTCCAAAAGGCATACGCCATTGCCTGCTGTCCTTATCGGACGGGCCACATGAAAGCATTAGGCGAAAAGGCGGAGATTTTAAAAATTATTCGCGCCCGCCCCGCCGGAGGGAAGCCCGAATTATCGTTGCAATAACCGGCCGCCGCTTCGATACTTTCACCCGGGCGGGGCATATTCGGAATCGGAAACGGAGCGCCATGGAAGAACTATTCAGGATAAAAAAGCTCTATTCGAGCATAGGCAAGATCATAACCTCCTCTCTCGAGTTTCCGGCGATTCAGGACGCCATAATGGAGGAGGTGCGCCTATTCTTCGACGCCGAGAACTGGAGCCTCATGCGGCTCGACTCGAACACGAACGAGCTTTACTTCGTCATCGTAAAGGGAATCGACGCCAGAACGGTCGAGAATATACGCCTGGGGAGGGGCGAAGGCATTGCGGGCACCGTGGCAAAGACCAAAAAATCCATCTTCGTTCCGGACACCTCGAAGGACAGGCGTTTTTGCGACAGGGTCGACCGGGCCACCGGATTCAAGACCAGGTCGATTCTCGCCGTGCCCATCATCTTCGGCGATATCCTGTACGGCGTCATCGAGCTCGTCAACCGGGGGAGCGGCGGCCTCTTCACCGAGATGGAGCACCTCATCCTCCAGACCATCGCCGACTACGCCGCTATCGCCTTCGCCAACGCGGCCCTCTACGAACAGGCCCTCGAGCGCAGCCTTAGCGATCCGCTCACAGGGCTACTGAACCACGCAAGGCTCGAACAGGTTCTCGCGGAGGCCGAAAAACCGGCCTCCCCCCGGCGCAGGCGTCGCGACGACGAATCGGGGGCCGTGGTCGTGATGGTGGATGTGGACGACTTCAAGAGCATAAACGACGGGTACGGGCACCCCAGGGGCGACGAGGTGCTAAAGGAGATATCCAGGAAGCTGAAATCGCGCCTTCGTTATAACGATATGCTCTTCCGCATAGGCGGAGACGAGTTTCTGGCGATCATTCCCTCGTCCCTGGACCAGGCGGAGAAAATAGAGAAACGCTTCGAGCGGGAGATGAAAAAGCTGTCCCATTTCTCGATGGAGGGAGGACCCCAGGTCCGCTTCTCCTACGGCACCTCGGCCGGCCCCTTTCAGAAGATCCGCGGCCTCATTCAGAAAGCCGATGACGGCATGTACCGGCACAAGGGGGCCGCGAAGTCCTGAAAGCGCGGATACCCATCCGCGCCCATGCCCCATGAAAGCGCGGATACCCATCCGCGCCCATGCCCCCTGAAAGCACGGATACCCATCCACGCCCATGCCCCCTGAAAGCACGGATACCCATCCGCACCTTCAGCGGACCTCCTCTATCCCCAGCGGATACTTCGACATCTCTTCGCATCCGTCCTTCGTGATGACTATAGGGTTCTCGTACCGAAAGCCGATGTTATCCTCCTGACAGGCGTACTGCATGGCGCAGATAAGCACCTCGTTCTCGCGATAGACGTGGTCGGGATTGGTCCAGTACGGAAACGGGCCGTCGTTGAGCCCTATGCGCCACTCGTCGCCCATCATCCCTATGCCGTGCTCGAAACCGGGAACCATGTAATCCGAAAACCCCCTCTCCTCCGCGAAGGCCATCATTTCGTCGGCAAGCCTGGAAGGCGTGATGCCCGGCCTGTATGTTTTAAGCGTGAGCGCCACGATGTCCGTGAAGTTTTTGGCGTGCCAGAACTGCCGATCGGTTGCGGGGGCCAGGAGATAGTTGTGCGAGTGGTCGCCCAGGCCCAGCATGAACATGGCGTGGATGTCCACCATTAGCGGCTCGCCCGCTTCGAGCTTTTTTCGCGTTGCCGGCGTGCAGGCCCCCCCGGTAAGGCCCGTGCGATATCCGGCCGCGATCTCGTTTCCTCCGGTAAAGCTCCACTCCCACTCGCTCCCCTCGCGCCGCATGGCCAGGGCCGCGATTCCGGCGATCTCCGTTTCTGTCATTCCCTTCCATCCGCCGTCCTTTATCGCGTCGAACACCGCACCGTGTCCCACGTCGACTATGCGCGAGGCCTCGCGGAAACGGTTTATGGTGCCCTGGTCTTTTACGATGGACAGTGCGTCCACAATGGTGTGCGCGTTGACAAGCTCGCAGCCGTCGAGGGCCGCGGCATAGCGCTCGTACTCGTAGTGCGTAAGCCAGCCCTCGGGCAGATAGTTCGACATGCCGCTCTCTATGCCGACGCGCCCCCTGCCGCCCTTTAACTGCTCCTTAATGAAGTCGCTTATAAGCTCTATCTGGTCCTGGCCGCCCATGGGCGCGAAGCCGAAGACGCGGTCATCGTCGATCCAGGTTTCGTCGGCTATGCGCGCGGCGTCTATGACGAAGCTGAACGCCGCGGGCATTCCCCCGGCCGGGATCACCACGAAGCTTCGCCAGGGGCAAAAGGCGTCGAGGGTCCACGAAAGGGTCCTCAGGCGCGAGCCTAAATACACGTCTATTTTCTGCCTGGCCATCTCCGCCTGTATGCTTTTTATGCGGGCCGGGAAGTCGATAAAATATGGGCCCTTGTTTTCCATTCGCGATGTCATTCCGTCACCTCTCTTCGTGTTATTGGAAGCTCCGCCGCGCGTCAGTACTCGGCGGGAATCTTCGACAGCACCTTGTTCAGCCTGTCGGCTATCGACGCAAGCTTGAGCGCTTTAATCATGTTGCCCTTCAGCTTTAGCCTGCCGGTCATAAGGGCCTTCTGCGAACCGAGCTCCGCGCGCGAGATTTTTGCGAACACCTGGTAATCGCCGCTTATTCGAAACTCCGCCTTGGGCGGCTCGCCCTCGCCGATAGAGAGCTCGGCGAAATTTCCGTCCTCGAATTTGAAAAACAGGTACCTGTTCTTCCCGTCGGGGCAGTTGTTGTAGATATTGGACATGGAAGAGGTGATGTTGTTCATCTTTTCGGGGGAAAGCTCGCTTTTAAGCCTCTTCTCGGCCTCGTCCCGCCACTGTGGACTCAAGTACTTCACCGTCTGTGACATTACGCACCTCCCTTGCTAATGTGCTGATCAGTCCAAAAAAAGGCCCCGGGTCAACAGATCGAGGGTTTCTTCGAACAGTTTTCGCATGTGTTTGCCCTCGGGGCGTATGTACATCCGTATGATGAACATCTTGTAGATGGAAAAAATGGCGTTCGTGATGGTGCGGGTATTGACCCTTCTAAACGCCCCGTCGGCCATGCCCTTTTCCAGTATAAAGCGTATCATGGCCATGGAGTTACGGTTTATCCGCTCGAACGGGTCGCGCACCGGAAACATTGGAAAAATATCGGGATCGTGCACCAGGACGCTCCGGAAATCGTCGTCCACGGAAAGGTACTCCACCGCCTTTCGGCACATGGTGGTGAACATGGCCCTGGCGTCGCTTTCGCGCTCGACCGCCTCGCGAACGCGCCCCTGCCAGCGCAGCAGGGCGTGCTCCACGGACTTCTGGTACAGCTCGCGTTTGTCCCTGGCGTACAGGTAGAGGTTTCCCTTGGTCATGCCGAGCTCCACGGCGATGTCCTCCACCGTGGTCTTCCTGAAGCCGTGGCGCGCGAACACCCTTAATGCCGCCTCGTAGACGGCCTCGATCCTTTCCCTTTTTTTCATGGCCTTTTAAATGCCGGCGCAGTCCGCCCGGTCTATAAACAAATGAACATAATATTTATTTGTTCATTTATAAAAGGCCCGGGCTTTTGTCAAGCGATTAAAACGCCGGTCCGGGCTGGAGCAAGCGAAGACGACAAAAAAAGCTTGCTCTAAGAGCCCATACGGCGGGTAAATGGAGACACGCGCCCGGGCAGACGGAATCGACCGCAGGGCGCGATTATACGCGGATCGATGCTTATGCAGGAACCCCATGCCATAAAAGGGCTTTTACGAGGCGGCGTTTCGGCCGCACTGTATCTGTTTGTATCGCTTGCGGCGGGCTGCAGCGACGACAACTTCATGGACCTGATGGAGCGCGAGCGGAAAATGGCGCTAATGCATGGCGTACCCCCGCTCTCCTTTACGGACAACGGCGACCATACTATTACGGATAACATCACCGGCCTGCAATGGACCAAATGCTCGGCCGGCGAGTCCAATGACATAGATGACACCGACGACTGCACCGGCGCACACGGAAAATATAATTGGACGGTTGCCCAAACCCTTTGCGAAGACCTTAATTACGCCGGTCAAAATGACTGGAGGCTCCCGTCGTTCGCGGAGCTCGCCTCGATAATCCATTATGGCAAATCGAACCCTGCGACCGATGATAAAGCGTTCCCTAATACACATTATAAAGTTGAATCTGGAAATATCAAATCGGCCTATTGGTCCTCCACTGTATGTTATCCAGGTCAATCCGGATGGGATATCTATTCCATGATTGTCGAATTTATCGACGGCAAATATACCGTCGCGGATAACCGCGCAGGCGGCGCCAGTCACTATGTTCGTTGCGTGCGCGACATGCCCCAGCTTCCCAATTCAAATTTTTCCATTGAAGCCGCCGGTGTCGTCTATGATTCGTCAACCAACCTCCGCTGGACACGATGCTCCATGCTGGCAAACGGACAAATCGATCAGAGTGCAGACTGCAGCGGAGATGAAGGCAGATACACCTGGAAGCAAGCGGAACGCGCATGTTCGAATTTGAGCTTTGCGGGTCGCAACGATTGGCGACTGCCTACCATACGAGAATTGTTCAGCCTTGTTTCCTACAGTGATTTTCCTGCTATAAATATCACCTGGTTTCCTGTGGAAAGTGTCGGATTCGACCCCGATTATATAGGCTCATCACATTACTGGTCTTATACCTCGTACGCGGATAATCCCGGCAGTTTTGCCTGGACATTCGATTTTTTCTGGGGGGGGAGCTGGTTTCAGAGTAAAAAGGAGCATTTACGCTTCGTCCGCTGCGTCGCCGGCCCCGACTGAAGCCTGCAGAGCGCGCCAAGCAACGCCTCGGTCAGCCTATATCCACGCAGATAAGGCAGACGTCGTCCTGGAAAACATCCTCGCCTCCGCCCGCCCATAGCGCCACCTCGTCGCGGATGGCCTGCACGCACTGTTCCGGGCCGAAACCCGCCGTCTTTCTGATTAGTTCGTAAAACCGCTCGTCTCCGAAAAGCTCGCCGTTGCGGTCTCGGCACTCGGTTATCCCATCGGTAAACAGGAGCAGGCGGTCGCCCGGATCGACCGGGGTTTCGAGCTCGACGTACTCGGAAGACTCGGAAATGCCGAGCGCCCTTCCGGGGGAGTAGAGGAATTTGAGCTCGCCGGTATTCTTTTTAAGCACGGGCACCGGGAAATGCCCCGCGTTCGACGAATAGACCCTCCCGGCCCCGCTGTCCACGAGCAGATACGCCGCCGTAATGAAATGGCGCGGCGTGTACGGGCAGAGCGCGGCATTCATGCCCGCTATGAGCTCGGCCGGGCGCCCGGCCTGGGGTCGGTGCAGGGCAAAGGCCATTTTAAACATGGCCCCCACCACGGACGCGGCCATTCCGTGGCCGGATACGTCGGCTATCATTATGCCTATGCGCCTTTCGTCCATCGGATGAAAATCATAAAGATCGCCCCCCACGCTGTTCGCCGGAATGTATCGAAGCGCCGTTTCGACGCCCGCAATCCTCGGGACCTCGGCGGGGATGATGGACGACTGTATCTGGCGCGCCATCTCGAGCTCCCGCTGAAGCGCGGCCAGCTCTCTGTGCCTTGCGGCCGACCGACGGAGCTCCACGAAGCTGGCCACGCGGGAGAGAAGCTCCTCCCTGTCGAACGGCTTGGCTATGTAGTCGTTGGCGCCGGCCGCAAAAGCGGCGGCGATATCTCCCGGGTTTCTGCGTGCGGTCAGCATTATGACGGGCAGTTCGTGCAAAGAGTACCTGGCCCTTACGCGTTCCAGCACCTCGAAACCGGTAAACCCCGGCATCATGATGTCCAGGAGTACAAGATCGGGAACGCCCCCATCCCCTTCTCCAGCCTCGATCAGTCCGAGGGCCTCGCTTCCGTCCCGCGAGTACAGCAGGGAGTATCCGGCCAGCCCGAGAAAGTTGGACATTACCTGCAGGTTCACCGCCTCGTCATCGACGATAAGTATGGTGCCTTCGCGCTTCGCCTCCGAAGGCATCCTCACCGGCAGTACGTCCGCCGGCAAAGGAGCCGGATGCAAATCAAATGATTGAGAGGCCGCTGTCGTAGAAAGCGGAGCTTGCCTATCGTCGCTTATGGGGGAAGCGGGAAGCGCCACTCGAAAGGCCGATCCCTCGCCCCTGTTCGACCTCATGGATATGCCCCCTCCATGGAGCTCGACAAGATAGCGGACTATGGCAAGTCCGAGCCCTGTCCCGCCGAATCTTCGCGACGTCGAGCCGTCGGCCTGGGCGAAATACTCGAAGATGCGCTTATGGTCCTCGGGGGCGATGCCCGTTCCGGTATCGCTTACCTCTATATGCGTCATCCGGTCGCCGGCGGAATCCGACACCGATATGCGGACCCATCCGCGGTCGGTGAACTTGATCGCGTTGTCGACAAGGTTAAACAGGATCTGCTGGAGCCGGTCCTCGTCCGCCCGGACGAAATAACGCCCCGGCTCTATATTGGCCTCTATTCCGATTCCTTTTTCCCGGGCAAGCGGTTCGAGGAGCGCCAGGACCAGACGCACGATTGCGCTTACATCCACCTCCCGCGGCTCGAGCCGCATCTCCCCGTTTTTTATACGGGCGATGTCGAGTATATCGTTTACGAGCCGGAGCAGGCGGCGGCCGCTCATGGAGATCAGCAGGAGGTTCCGCCGCGCGTCGTCGTTAACGGCCCCGGCCGCGCCATCCATCAGCGATTCGGCAAGTCCGACAATTCCGTTTAACGGGGTTTTCAGTTCATGCGAGGTATTCGCCAAAAATTCGTCTTTCAGGCTGTCCAGCCGGGAAAGTTCGTAGTTGGCGGCCTCGAGCTCGGCCACTTTGAAATCCAGGGCCTTCGCCATCCTGTTGAACGACGATGCAAGCCGCCCGAGTTCGTCCCCGCCCCCGGGGGAGACCTGGTGCTTCAAGTCGCCGGATTCGAATCGCTCCACTCCGGCGATGAGGCGTTCGATCGGCCGCGCCAGCCGGGTGCCGAAAACCATGCCTACCACGGCAGTGCCGGCCAGAAGCAATATAAAGAGCCCGAGGACCGCCGTGCGGAGATCGCGCACCGGCGCGAGCATTGCCTCCCTCGAATACGCTACCCTTCCCATTACGAACGGATCGCCGTCGGAGAGTTTTTCCACCGAAACGATTTCCAGATACTCGCCGCCCGATTCCCGTTCGGCCGCTTTGCTGTCCATTATCAAAAGGCTTTTGATCTTTTCCTCGGGGAGCCTGCCACCTTCGATACTGGGATCGTATTCGGAAACCGAGGGCCGTATGGAGGCCAGCAACCTTCCTCTCAGGCGCCCCGCCGACGAGAGCAGTATGGCGTCCGCGTATACAAGGCCCTCATCCGCATTCGGCCCAAGCGTCAGCATCATCTCCCGACAGTCGATTTCGGAGGCATCTATATCGCCCGCGTTCATAAGCAGCACAGTTCTCGCGGAGAACGCGAGCATCCGCGAAAACGTCCCTCCCTCCTGAAGCACGGCCTCGACGACCCGCCTTTCCTGTGCGCGGATAAAGACGAAGGATAGCGGCAGGACCACGAGCAGGATGGCGCCGATCATCGAGCTTATTAGTCTGTACCGTATATTCATTCGCCTCCCGTCACCTCAGGCGCTCGATTGCTCGTTTGCGGCCCTCCGCGCGGGGAAGATACAGCCGTGCGGTATTGTTGTCGGGATCGATGAGCCGGATCCTTTTCATTATGGCTATGCACTCGTCGTAGTTATGCGTCTCGTAGGCCGCTATGCCGATTTTTTCGAGGGCGGGTATTTCCGCAGCGAGCATGGCCCGTATTTCGGAAAGCTCCTTCGCCGCGTCGACGCACCAGGAAGGAGATCTCTCAAGAAGCGGTATTGCGTCATAATAGCGTTTATTCTTTACAAGCGATCTCGCAAGGGCATGGGAGGCCCTTGCGGCATCTATTTCCCCGAGCATGGCCGCGGCCTTCTGGTTTTCCGGATCGATATCGAGGGCCTTTTTAAAAGATACCTCGGCGCTTTCGGGGTTCCCCTTTTCGAGCTCGTACAATCCGCTGGACACAAACAACTCGGCGCGCTCCTTCGATTTTTTGGCGTCGTACGCCGGAAAGAAGCCTTGCGGACGAGCCCCGGCGATGTCTCCAAAGGGCAGGCGCGCGACCGCGGCGATTCCAAGAGTGTAGTATTTCAATGTGTCCTTGGATAGAGGTGTCGCCCTATAATCGAAAACGGCCCGAAGGCCAAAGGAGCGCGTTATCGGCGAAAAGAAACCCGCGCGGAGGCCCGCCCCCGGCTTGAAGGCGCTTTCGGTTTCATCGATTCGCGAAGCCCAAAATTTCAGATAAGATTCCTGCACCATTATCCCCGCAAACGGATAAAAACGTTTATGGAAGGGATAGAAGCCCAAAACGCCCGCCTGTAGAGAATACCCTCTCAGGCGTGACGAATCCGACTCCTTCATGCGGCCGCTCAAAACGGCGAAACCGCACTCGACAAGCAGGGGCAGTTCGGCAAACGGCAGAGGATGCGAAAGGTCCGCCCCAAAGGTTTTTGCCCCTTCCAAATATGTGGCATAGCTTCCGGTAAACCCGCCCCAGCCGGCCGAAATACCGCCGATGAGGCCGTCGCCGGGAGAAAAGCCCGACGCGTACAGCGGGCCGGCCGCCATTGACATCAGGGCGATCCCCAGCGCCATGGTGAACGGTCGTCT
>MVZN01000045.1 GCA_002069125.1 Spirochaetes bacterium ADurb.BinA120 | reverse complement strand
TGCCGGAGAAGTAGTTGGCGAACCAGTTTGTTCCCGAGCAGTGACCGCCGCGCCCCTTCACCCTGACGTTGCTGTTGTCCATCTGGAAAAAGTTGGAGTATCCGTACGGACGATAATAGGCGTCCATGTACGCCATCTTGTTTGCGACCGCGTTGAGGAGCGGCCTGTACGACGCCTCCAGGGCCGCGGTGGGCTTAAGCACCACCCCGCCGCCGGCGGTGAAGTTGTTGGTCACGTTATACGCGTTGTTGATGGTCTCCGTAAGCATCCCGGGAACGCCGTTGCTCAGCGGGTCGGATTTGAGATCGGTCGGACAGCCTATCCAGGTCTTGTTGTATGCCGGGAAACTCATGGTGTTGTGGCGGATATTATATCCGTCGTTGACCAGCATTCCCGAATGGCTCCAGTATGAATGCAGAACCTGGAACAGACCGCTGAGCGGCCCGGACCCATTGGGCGAGAGAACTATGTCGCCCTTGAGACCGTTTATGCGCGTCGGCACGTAGACGGCGCCGTATACTGTGCTCGCGAACACGAGGATTACGCAGATCGCGAGCAGCTTGTAGAACTTCCTCATACCTCCTCCTTTTATTTATGGTAGTATCCGTCCGCCATGACCATGAGCAAGGGGTGGGCAGAGGATATCGAAGTAATATGTCAACATATAGAAAAAAAAGTCAAGCAACTAATGGGTTATGTCACGAAAAAAATATGAGCGACCGCTCGGTCGGGAAACGTGCCTACAAATTTATTTCATTTGTCCATTATATCTGGGATATTCTCCCTAACTGTCCATGGATTGTGAATTTGTTTAAAAGTCGACGCCAAAGGGACGTCGTGGCCATCCCTGGAGTGGGTCCGGCCCAATCCTCTCCGCATGCGGCAGGCGGGTGTTTTAGGGCCTCCGCTCGCCGCGGGCTCGTAATTGCGGTAAGCGAAGAATGAAAAACTGTTTGACGGCCCGACAGCGGACATACTACATTCCGCGAATTGTGACTATAGGCGGGTGCCGCTCTTAAAGAGGCTGGTCGGCTGCGCGGCGTATAATTTACTATTATAATAAATGGCGGGCAGGGCATGAAAAAGATTACGGCGATCGCTCTCATTCTCATGGCGTTTACCGCATCGTGCAAACGCGACGGAGATCTTATACTTACCTACAAGGGCGGCGGCGTGACCCGCGGAGAATTCATCCGGTGGCTGAAAGACAGGGGCCTTGCCGGAGAGGAGTCGACCAAAAACCATGAAATGATGAACGCGGAGCTTCAGATGCTGGCGATTAACCGCATTGCCCTTATCGAGGCCAGGCGTGTGAATCACGAGAAAAGCGAGCGATTCAACTTTCTCATCACCGATATAGAGCGGCGCTATCTCGCGATTTTTCTTATGGAGAAAATACTGAAGGAGAAGGGCTATAGCGAAAAGGCGCTTAAAATCCGCCAGATACTGCTCCCTGTGGAAACCGCGTCCGACGCCCCTGTCGCGATGGCGAAGGCAAGGGAGGCGATAGCCGAGCTGAACAAAGGGGCGGGGTTCCGGAATTTGGTGGCGAAGTACTCCATGCACCCCAGCAGAAACCAGGGCGGGGACATAGGGTATCTCATCCGCTCGCAGATGCCGCCGGCCTACGCCGAGGCCGCCTTCGCGCTAAAAAAGGGCGAATATACGAAGGAACCCGTCTATCTGCCGGGCCTCAAATCCGTGTGCGTAATACAGGTGGAGGACGAGGCGGACATCACCCCCGAGAGCATGGAAAAAATCATCCACGACGACGGTCAGAGGGCCCATCTAAAGGAGCTTTTAAACGCCGGATTGAAAAACCGGTTCGTCCTCGAGCTGATGGGCAGGATGGGGGCCGTGTTCAACGAACAGGCTTTAAGCTCGGCGAATCCGGCGACGGCGATCTTTACTGCCGGCGGAGTCACTTTTAACGTCGGCGACCTGGCCGCCAGAGTGGCGAAGATGCGCGGAATAATGAGCGAAGGGCCGTCCGGGCCCGACGCGGCCTCGAGGGAAACGATAGCTCGCGAGTACTTCAGCGATACGCTCCTCGTCGCCGAGGCGGCGCGCAGGGGGCTCGACCGCGACCCGGAATATCTCAAACGAATCGCCGAGGCGCGCGAGACCTATCTTGCCGGCGATTACATAGAGTACGCCAGCGGCGGTGATATCGGCGTTACGCCGGCCGAGGTGCGCAGGGAGTACGACACCTTCAAGACCTCGCGCTATTATACCATCGTTTCGGTGAACGGCAAAAAGGAGCGGCGGCCGCTGGCGTTTGCCGACGTCAAAGAAGACATCGAGAAGGGGCTGCGCATGCAGAAGCGGCTTATCGGCCGGGACGCCTGGATGAAGCGGATGATGGAGGAGTACGACGTCCGCATCGCCGAGGAGATGCTCCCTCCAAAGGGCTTAAAAACAGCTCCTGGCGCCGGCTTGCGCCCGGGCGGGTATCCGCCTTCGGGCCAAGCAGCGCCCCTGGGCCTCATTTCGGCCACACCTTCTTGAATCCCCTGCCGCCAACAAAACAGTACGGGCACTCCTCCGGCGCCTCGTCACCGTAATGGACATAGCCGCAAAGGGGACAGCGCCACGCCGTCTTCGATCCGGCTTTGCCTTCCTCCAAAACGTCCCCACCGCCTATCAAAATCGGCACCTCGTCAAGCGGCGGCATGATGGAGGTGTAGCTTCCCAGCAGATAGCCCGCTACGATGATGCGCTGGACCTCGCTGGTGCCCTCGTATATGGGCAGGAGCCTCGTGTCGCGAAGCAGCTTCTCTATGGGATACATGCGGGTGTAGCCGTAGCCGCCGAAGATCTGAAGCGCGTCGTTTATAACCTGCACCGCGGCCTCGGTGGCGTAGAATTTGGCTATGGAAGCGCTTATGGTGGGGTCCAAACCCTTGTCGGCCTCCCATGCCGCCTTCCAGACCAGGAGGCGCATGGTCTCCACCTTCTGGTACATCTCCGCAAGCTTGAACTGGGTGGCCTGATACGCGGAAAGCTTTCCACCGAAGGCCCTGCGGCGCTTAGAGTAATCCAGGGCGTACTCCATCGCCGAGCGCGCGGCGCCTACCGCAAACGCCCCTATGATGGGCCGAGTGCGGGCGAAGGTCCTCATTGCAAGCACGAAACCCTCGCCGGGCTCGGCGAGCACGTTCTCCCCGGGCACACGCACGTTTTTCAGATTTATGCCCACCGTGTTCGATGTGCGCTGTCCCAACTTGGGTATGGGAAGCCCCGTGCGCACCCCATCCCATTCCTTTTCCACTATGAAGGCGCATATTCCGGCGTGCTTCTTTTCGGGGTCCACCGTAGCGAAAATGGTCATATAGTCGGCCACCCCGCCGTTCGTAATCCAGTACTTGGTCCCGTTTAGAACATAGCCGTCACCGTCCTTTGTCGCGCGGCACATAATGCCCGCCACGTCGGAACCCATAAGGGGCTCGGAGGTCGCGAAACAGATGCGCCTGTTATCCCTCGCTATCCTCGGTAGGTATTTTTCCTTGAGGGCCTCTTTGTCCGACAATACCAGCGGCTCGAAGCCAAGCGAGTTGTCGAAGATGGAGGTTGCAAGGCCCGGACAGGCCGCTGCGATCTCCTCGGTAAGCAGCGCCCCCTCGATAAGTCCGTATCCCAGCCCGCCGTACTTCTTCGGGATGTCCGTATTCATTATGCCCGCATCGAAGGCCCTGTCGAGGATTTCGAGCGGAATCTCGTCCTTCTCGTCGTAACGCCAGGCGGCTGGAAGCGCCTCCGTTATCGCGAATTGCCGCGCCCTTTCGCGCAGCTTCGATTGGCTTTCGCTAAGGGTGAAATCGAGCATCGAACTCCTCCGTTATGATTAATTGGCGCAGTGTTAGTTTAATCGACGGACAGGCCCGATAAAAACGGAAAGCGAAATCTTCGGGCACCGCCGTCCCAGCAGGCTATACCCCGCGAAGGAATTAATCCAGCAAAATTCGCCTCCGCCATTGCTTATTGCCTGCGGGCAAGATCATTCTCCGGCAAAAGGCCATGACATATCTCCCCGGGCTTCTTTTCCCGCCGGGGCAAGGCGGGGCCTTATGGACAAGGCGAGGCCCGGCGTGTAAAGAGTGAGCGCAGCTCCTGAAGAAAGAAAGGGCGTTGTGCCTGTGGAAAATGAAACGGCCTCCGCGAACGAGGAGCTTGAAGTATTCGAGGCGAAGGGTTTCCGGATGATAGCGGTCGAAAACGGCGGAGACGCGGCCGGCCCGCGCGCCGGATATGAGCCGTATTTGCCCCGGAAGCGTTCAGTGGCTTCCGCGCTTAAGGATATCGCCTATGTCCACGCCCTCGAGCCGGCTCAATACGAGCGGTTCGAGGTCGTCGGCGGCTATTGCGAGCTCCCGGGGTTGTGGATGATGGTCGAAGATGAAAACCATGTACGAGAGGAAGCTTTCGGTGATGCGTATGCCGAACTGGACGAAGTATACGCCTATACCCTCGCCGGTGCATGCGCCGATGACGATGGAATCCCGTTCGCGATTTAAAAGCTCGCTCTTTTCCGCGAATATGGCCTCCGCGCACGGGTCCTCGAAGAGCGTAAAGCCCACATCGGCCTCGGTAAGATAGTCGGTAAAGGGCCGGACGCCCAGAAATCGATGCTCTATATACGGCTTTGCGGCGGCCATGGCGTTCATCCTGTTGCTGCGTAATTATTGGCGCTCCCCGGCCCGTCTCGAAGGGGCTGAAGCGCCGGGAAACCCGGGGTTCGGACGAGCGGCCGCCCTCGGGGTCCCTGTACAGCAAGCGCTGCGGGTCCCGCCCTGTCCAGCGGTATTTGGGCCGGAGAGTGCAGGGGAGTGCTTACATGGAGATCGAGCCCTTCCGAAAATCGGTCGTACCGATATGCGCGTTTATGAGAACCGGAATGCCGCCGCCGGCTAGGCGCACGGCCTCCGCAAGCGCGGGTTCAATTTCCTCATCCGAACGGATTAAAACGCCCCGCCCGCCGAACCCCTCCGCCACCAGGTGGTAGTCGGTGCGGCGGAGTACGGTGCCCGTATCGTCGCGAAGGTACTCCAACTGGTCTCGCGCAATCTGCGTCCACGCGGCGTCGTTACCCACCACGGCGATTACCGGTAGGCCGTGTCGCACGAAGGTGTCGAACTCCTGCAGGCTGTAGCCCGCGGCTCCGTCCCCGTAGATGATCCACACTCGCGAATCCGGCCTTGCGAGCTTTGCCCCTATGGCGAATCCCGCGCCGACGCCGAGCGTGCCGAAAACGCCCGGGTCGAGCCACGAGAGAGGCGCCGGGGGCCGCACGATATAGGCGGCCGAGGAGGCGAAATCGCCTCCATCGACAATTACGATGTCCTCATCCCCGAGCGCCCTGTCCAGTCGCTCTAGCAAGGCGAGAGGATTGATCGCTTTCGATGCCTCGCCGGCCATGCGCCCTATCTCGCCTTCGCGTTCGCGGTCGCGCTCCGAGAGCCTCGCGATCCAGTCCGAAACGAGCCCGTTTCCGCCGGGCGGCGCCGCGGCAAGCGATGAAAGGAAGAGCAGGGGATCGGCATGCGCGGCGAGGTCGGGCCGCCGGTTGAGATAGAGATCCCCGCGGCTCCGGTTTATACCGATGAGTTTGGCGCGGGCGTTTACATCACGCCCGTAGTTGAGCCGGAAATCGCAGGGCATGCCGGCCAGTACCACGAGGTCGGCCTCGGCGAGCGCTTCGCGACGCCGATGCCGGACCAGGAGCGGATGTTCCCTTCCGAGCAGTCCGCGGGCCATTCCCGTAAGGAACACGGGCATGCCGACGGCCTCGATCGCGCGTATAAGGGCCGGCACGCCTTCGGGCCGCAGCATGGCCTGGCTTCCTACGATCATGAGAGGACGATTCGCACGGCCTATCAGTCGCGCGGCGGCGCGAACCGCGCGTACGCCCGCCCCGGAGGCCGAGGGTGAGGGGGACCGCTCTCCGCTTGCGACCTCCGGGGAACAGGAGAACATTCGATCGACGTGACGGTTAAGGTACCAGCGAAGCGCCCGTCCGCGCAGTCCGCCTCCACCGGGGCTATCGCTTTTTATGCCGTACCAATGGCGTACAAGGGCCTCGTCGTAGAGCAGGTCTATGGGGCATTCCACGAAGACGGGGCCGGGAACGCCGGATACGGCCAGGTCGAGCGCGTGCCGCAGCACCTGGGCAAGATCGCACGCGCGTTTTACGCGAAGCGCCTTCTTTACGCACGAGCCGACGAGCGCGGCCTGGTCGATATCCTGAAGCGAGCCGCGTCCCCGGAGCACGGTGGCCGCGGCTCCTCCGAGCAGTACAAGCGGAGACTGGGCGAGCGACGCGTTCTTGAGCGCCGTTAGCGTGTTGGCCACTCCAGGGCCCGCCGTTACCGCCGCGACGCCGGGCACGCCCGTAAGGCGCGCGACGGCGTCCGCGGCGAAGACCGCTGTCGCCTCGTCGCGTACGTCGATGACGCGGATGCCGGCGCGGCTCGCACCGACGAGAATGGGGGCAATATGCCCGCCGCACAGGGTGAACAGAAAGCGCACCCCACGTTCGGCCAGCACCCCGGCGATCGCCGCGCCGCCGTCGCCGCTCACGGCGCGCCCTCCAGCACATGGCGCTCCGGCACCGCGCAGATCATCGTTCCGGTAAAGACCCTTTCCCCGTTCCGGTAAACGTCGACCGCCACCGTGCGCTTTCCGCCTTCGGATGCGCCGACCCGCGCCTCGGCCCGGAGCCTTTCGCCCGAGCGCGCCGGTTTAAGGAAGACGACATCGGCCTTTCCGAGAACCACGTTCGGATGGTTGACCGCAAGCATGGCCGCGTAATCGGCCAGGCCGAATATGAAGCCTCCGTGCACGAGGCCGCTGTCGTCGGCGCGCATCTCGTCGGTGAGCGTCATTTCGACGGTGCTGGCCCCCTCGTCGAGCTTTATGGGAGCGCCGCACAGGCGGCGGTCTATGCGGAGGTGGGTGTTGATGGTCGGTTCATTCATCGGCATGCCTCGTTTCGGGACGTTAGGTATCGCGCTCCGCGCCGGTAAAATATCATATAACAGCATACACATAAGGGAGGAAAAGGTCAAACGATAACCAGAGTGCTACGGCCGATATGTGGGTGCGAATTGAGCTCGCCTGTTTATCGTTTGACTTTTCCACCGATATCGGGGTATGCAGTCCGCCATGCTGAAAAACCTGCTGGCAAGAAAACCGCTCGAGGCGCTCGTAAGGGAGATGGAGGGCGAGCACCGGCTGAGGCGCGTGCTTGGCCCCGTTACCCTCACCAGCCTGGGCATAGGCGCCATCATAGGCACCGGCATCTTCGTGCTGACCGGCATCGCCGCGCACGACAAGGCCGGGCCGTCGCTTATGCTCTCCTTCGTGGTTGCGGGACTGGCCTGCGTCTTCGCGGCGCTGTGCTATGCGGAGTTCGCCTCGATGGTCCCGGTCGCCGGCTCGGCATATACCTACGCCTATGCCACCCTGGGCGAGTTTATGGCCTGGATCATCGGCTGGGACCTGGTGCTCGAATACGCCGTGGTCTCGGCCACCGTGGCGCACGGCTGGTCACACTATTTTCAGAATTTTCTCGGCGTCTTCGGCGTGCGCCTGCCCGCCGCCATCTCGCGGCCTCCATTCGACTTTGACCCGGAAACCGGCGCCTTCTTCGCGACCGGGGCATGCGCCGACCTTACGGCGATTATCATCGCCCTGCTCATAACGGCCATATTGGTTAAGGGCATCAGGGAAAGCGCCGGCTTCAACGCCGTCATGGTTGTCATTAAGCTTGTGGTGGTGCTATTCGTCGTGGCGGTCGGAGCCTTTTTCATAAATCCGGAAAACTGGAAGCCCTTTGCACCATTCGGCTTTACCGGCATAAGCTTCTTCGGCCGAACCGTACTGGGCCTTTCGGGCCCGGGAGGCGCTCCGCTGGGGATGCTCGCCGGGGCCGCCATCATTTTCTTCTCCTACATCGGCTTCGACTCGGTATCGACGCATTCGGAAGAGGCCAAAAACCCGCGCCGGGACGTGCCCATCGGCATCATCGTGTCGCTTCTCATCTGCACGGTGCTTTACGTGGCGGTATCCGCAGTGCTCACCGGCATGGTGAGGTACGACAGGATCGATATCGACGCCCCGGTCGCCGACGCCTTTGCCCAGATCGGCCTCACCTGGGCCCAGGTCATAATATCCATCGGCGCCATCGCCGGAATGACCTCGGTGCTCCTCGTAATGATGCTCAGCCAGCCGCGCGTCTTCCTGGCCATGGCGCGTGACGGGCTGCTCCCGCCGTCCTTCTTCGGCGCGGTGCATCCAAGGTTTAAGACCCCCTGGAAGTCGACGATGCTTACGGGCGTTTTCGTGGCGATACTCGCGGCCTTTCTGCCTTTACGCGTCCTGGCGGAGCTTACAAACATCGGCACGCTCCTCGCCTTCGTAATCGTGTGCGCGGCGGTCCTCGTGATGCGAAGGACCGATCCGGCGTTCCCCCGCCCCTTCAGGGCGCCGCTGGGCTCATTCACCCCGGTAATGGGAATCCTGATGTGCCTGATGCTCATGTTCTCGCTTCCGGCCGAAAACTGGCTGCGCCTGCTCGTCTGGCTCCTCCTGGGGGTGTGCATATATTTTCTGTACGGCAGAAAGAGGAGCGTAATGGCGGTGATGCGGGCCGGCGGAGACAAAACGGCTGCCGGCTCGGGGAAGGGCGGCCGGGCCGGGTGAGCGGCCGGGTTCCGGCTCGTCCCGGGGCTTCGGTTAAATCCCTGGATCCTATTGCGCGTCGAGATGGGCGTCGAATAGATTGAGGATGCCGGCTTCCCCCAGAGAGAGCAGCTCGTTCGCGTGAAAGCCTATGGGGTTCCTCTTGCGGTATTCCCTGTCCGAGTATGAGCCAAGGACCGATTCTATATCCAGATGGAAAAGGCCGCTCTTGCCGCCGGAGACCGGGGGACGAAGATACCTGTTCTTCACGCAATATTTAATGAAACCGTTCGCCTTTTTAAGCAGGTAATCCCGGTTTAAAAGGGCCATATCGAATCCGGGCAGGGCATTGCGCCGGACCATCTCGCCGATCTCCCGGGTTATGCGCTCCATGGCGGAGGCGAACCTGTCACGGGCCAGCACAAGGCCCTCCCTCGCGCCTCGGTGCCTTTCCGCCAGACGCCGCAGATAGCAGGAGGCTATCTGGCTGAAGGTGATCGTATGAAGCTGCCGGAGCATCGCCCCCAGACGCTCGTTGAACTCCTCCTTGGAGCACCGAAGGAATACGGGGCGGCCCACGTTGATGAATATGTCCTTGCCGCCCTTGACCAGCCGGTCGACCTTCACGTTGATGGGGATGACGTGCACCTTGCGCCGCGCGGACCTGTATGTGTTATCCACGAGCTGGTAGACGGCGCTTCGAATCTTTTTCAGCCCGCCGAAACCCCAGGTGGTTCCCTCGGGGAATATGAGCGTCGAGAGGCCCTTCGAGATGCTCTCCCGCGCCCTGTCGATCTGGCCGCCTATTTCGCTGCGCAGCTCGTCCCGTCTTCCGGCGCAGGCGTCGATAAAGGGTCGGTGGATGGTCGTCAGGCGCATTATCTTGAATATGATGAATGGGAGCGCCGTCTTGTCGAGAAGGGTGAACAGGCACTTAAGGATGAGATTGCCCTTTCCGAAATTCCGCGCCAGGTAGCACCCGCTCAGAAAATCCTCCTTGGCGAGAACGACGAAATCGGGCCTGGGTTTCAGCGAATAATACACCCTCGAGAGGGAGGGGATCTCGTAATAGCTGTCGTGTGTCGGCGAGACTATGTAAGGGGAGGGGATGGAGCGGAGGTTTTCCCTCCCCTTGAGATGAGGGTGCTGCCGCATTATTATGGAAGCGACATGAAAACAGTAAATAATGAATTCGCGCAGGGCTCTACGAATCATATCTCCTCCGGGCGCGGCGCTGGCATAGGCGAAAGATCGGCCTTCCAGCCCGGGGCTTGACCGGTATCCGGCCGCGCACGGTGTAAATATTCGCCGGAATCCTATATATGTCAACATTTTTGCAATTTCGCCCGGTTCGACCGCGCCGGTCCTCTTGACCGCCCCGGCCCTGTGGCGTATATTATTCCCGATAGGCGGAAACGGCCCGGGCCATCTCTATAAGTCGCCAGCCGTCGGAGACCGGCTCTCCCCGGCCCGGCGCGGGACGGTGTGGTGCCGGTTTTAACCCGCGAATCCACGTGTGATGGAAGGAATCATGAAACGCATGGCCTTATTGCTGTCAATCCCCATGGCGGCGCTTGCGGCCTTTGCCGCCTGTAAAGCAGCTTCGAGGCCCGTCCCGGCCTGGTCGGTTTCGGACGGGCTTAAGGTCCCGGAATCGGTCCTGTACGATCGTGCGTGCGGCTTCCTTTATGTGAGCAACATAAACGGAGCGCCGACCGAAAAGAACGGAATGGGCTTTATCGCCAGGCTAACGGTTGACGGCGCAATGGTCGATCCAGACTGGGTTACCGGACTCAACGCCCCCAAGGGCATGGGCCTCCGCGGCTCGACCCTGTATGTTACGGACATCGACCGCCTTCACGAGATCGATATCGGGACAGGCAGGATAATCAAGACGCATGAGGTGCCGGGAGCCCGATTTTTAAACGACATAGAAGTCGGTAGTGACGGCGCCGTGTACGTTACGGATATGGTTACCAACCGCTTGCACCGGCTTTTCGGCGGCGCTCAGGCCGTATGGCTGAAGCTCGAGGGATACGAAAACGCGAACGGCCTGTATCTCGATCGGGGAACGCTCTACGTGGGCACGAACCAGGGGGTGGTGAAGGTGGATCTCGCCACCAGGGAATTTGCGCTGTACATTCCCCACGCGGGGGGAATCGACGGATTGAGGCCGCACGCGAGGGGGTTTATCGTGAGCGATTGGAACGGCAAGACCGAGCTTATAGCGAAGGGAAAACCCCCGGAGGTGATTCTGGACACCACCGCGGAGAAGATAAACGCGGCCGACCTGGAGTACATCCCGGAGAAGCGGCTCATCATCATCCCCACATTCTTCGATAATCGGGTGATGGCCTATACGATGACGAACTGACAGTGGAATGATTTAGCCTTTCTCCGGACCGCGCGATGGACTGCCGAATGACGGGTCGCGGCGGCCATAGTTTTTTTGTGGACGAAATGAAGGCCGTTCATTATATTAACATTGTTGGGGTGGTTCCATAGCGGAGCCTGAGATCATACCCGTTGAACCTGATCCGGATAATGCCGGCGTAGGGATGCCAACCGAGTAGTCAGCTCTCCTTTTTAAAATCACCTCATCCGAATTCCCATGCGCGTCGAATCCGCTTTGGCCGGCACGGGTTTTTAAATCATCCGAAACCCACGGCTGGACGAATTAGCGGCGCCGACACTTCAGGAGGAACTATGGATCGGGCCAAACTTTTGACGGCTGTTCGGGAGAAACAGCCGCTCGTACATCATCTGACCAATTGGGTCACCATATACGATTGCGCTCAGCTCGTAAAATCGCTCGGGGCCTCGCCGGTGATGGCCCATGCCCCGGAGGAGGCGGCCGAAATGGCCTCCATCGCCTCCGCGCTGGTGCTTAACATCGGTACGCTCACCACGGACTTTATCGAAAGCATGAAACTCGCGGCGTCCGCCGCAAACGTCAGGGGCGTGCCGGTTGTGCTGGATGCCTGCGGCGCGGGGGCGACGCCATATCGCGACCGAATGGTCGTATCGCTTATCGAGTCGGTTCGAATAGACATCATAAAGGGAAACGCCTCGGAGATCGCCAGGGTGGCGGGCGAAAGTGTAAAAACAAGGGGCGTGGATGCGGGAGCGGTACGGGGGGACCTTGCAGGCATAGCCGTGGAGCTTTCCGGCGAGCGTAACTGCGTAGTCGTTATAACCGGCAAGGAGGACATTGTCGCCGGCGGGGGCGCGCTTTTCAGGATAGGGAACGGGCACGAGATGATGTCGCGCGTGGTGGGCACCGGCTGCATGGCCGCCTCGGCAATCGGGACATTCGCGGGCGTCTGCCCGGAGGACCTGCCGGGGGCCGCTGTCGAAGGGCTTGTATGTTTCGAGGTGGCGGCCGAGCTTGCGGTCGAAGAGGCCAGGGGACCCGGTTCGTTCAGGGAGCTCTTATTCGACAAACTGGCCTCTCTTACGGAAGGGGAGGTGAGTTCCATGCGGAAGGTTTCGCGATGAGGGGTTACTATTTCATTACGGACTCCGGGCTTAGCCTGTCCGGAAACCTCTTCGACGTGCGCTCGGCGGTTGCGGCGGGAGTGAGGGTGGTGCAGTACCGCAACAAGTCCAACATAACCCGCGAGATGTACGAGGAGGCGCTCTCGCTTAAAAGGGTCTGCGAAGGGAAGGCCAATTTCATCATAAACGACCGCCTCGATGTAGCCCTCGCCGTCGGCGCGGACGGGGTGCACATAGGCCTGGAGGACATGCCCTACGGGGAGGCCCGACGGCTCCTCGGCCCGGACAAGATCATCGGCGTCACTGTGCACGACCTCGAAGAGTCGCTCGAGGCCGAGGCCATGGGGGCGGACTACATTGGACTAAGTCCCATCTTTGCGACGGGCACGAAGGGCGACGCCGGCGCGCCCTGCGGCACGGGCCTTATCGCCGAGGTGAAGAAGCGCTGCCGCGTTCCGTTAGTTGCGATTGGAGGAATCGATCTTTCCAACGTGGACGAGGTGATAGCCGCGGGGGCCGACATGGTGTGCGCCATCTCCGCGGTCGTAACGAAGCAGGATGTAGCCGCCGCGATACTAAAGTTCCAGGGGAGGTACGGGTTATGACTCAGATAGAGCAATCGCTGAACGGACAAATATCCGGGGAAATGCGGGCCGTCGCGGCGCTGGAGCCTCGAACGTCGGAGGAGATCCGCGCAGACATTGGAAACGGACATACGGTGATACTTAAAAGCCTTCTTCACGATTGCGCGCCTGTAGGCGTGGGGAAGGGCCTTAAGATCAAGGTGAACGCGAACATCGGCACGTCCGGCTATAACGAGGACCCGGAGATGGAGCTTAAGAAACTTCGGGCGGCAATTTATTACGGCGCGGACGCGGTGATGGACCTCTCCACCGGGGGCGATATACGCGCGATGCGCAAGGCCGTAATCGAGGAATCGCGCGTTCCGGTCGGAACGGTACCCATCTACGAGGCGATAGTGCGGCAGCCGGACGTCGCAAAGATCACTGAGGATGATTTTCTTTCGAGCGTGGCGGCCCATATCGAAGACGGGGTGGACTTCATAACCGTACACTGCGGCATAAGGCGGGAATACATTCCGCTTCTAAACGGGCGGATAATGGGCGTGGTGTCCCGCGGCGGGAGCTTTCTCGTAAAGTGGATGATGCGCCACGGAAAGGAGAACCCGCTCTACACGGGATACGACGAGATACTCGCCATGGCCAGAAAGCACGACGTGACCCTGAGCCTCGGAGACGGCTTCCGGCCCGGGTGCCTGGCTGACGCGACGGACGCGGCGCAGATCGCCGAGTTAAAAACGCTTGGAGGGTTAGCGGAGAGGGCCCGGGCGGCGGGGGTGCAGGCGATGATAGAGGGGCCGGGGCACGTTCCGCTTGACATGATAAAGGAAAACATCGAACTTCAAAAAAGATACTGTGGCGGCGCCCCGTTTTACGTGCTTGGGCCGCTCGTCACCGACTGCTCGCCCGGCTACGACCACCTCTCCGGCGCGATAGGAGGGGCGCTGGCGGCCTGGTACGGCGCGGATTTTTTGTGTTATCTGACGCCCATGGAGCATCTCGGGCTTCCGGACGTCACCCACGTAGTTGACGGGGTGATCGCCTCGAAGATCGCGGCGCACGCGGCCGATGTGGCCCGTGGGCTGCCCGGCGCGCGCGGGCGTGACGACGCCATGTCGCGGGCCCGCTCCAACCTCGACTGGGAAGGCATGTACGGCCTGGCCTTCAATCCGGAGAGGGCGCGCGGGCTTCGCAGAGGAACCGGGCGCGACGATGCCGAGGTCTGCACCATGTGCGGCGATTTCTGCTCGGCGAAGATAAACCGCGAATGCAGGGAGAGATACCGTCCATGAAAATATCGCAGATTGGCGGCGAGTTCGCGCTTATCGACCGCCTGATGTCGAAGGAAGTTAACGACCCGGCCATAGTAAAGGGCGTGGGCGACGACTGCGCCGTTCTGGAGTATACGGCCGACAAATACCTCGTGGTGACCACCGACATGATGGTGGAGAACAGCCACTTTACCTCCGGCTGGTTTAGCCCATTCCAGGTGGGGAGAAAGCTAATGGAGGTCAACGTATCGGACGTGGTCGCCATGGGCGGAGTTCCGCGCTTCGCGTTCATCTCGGTCGCCCTTACAAGGGAGACCGAGGTGGAGTACATGGACGAGCTGTACCGGGGGATATTCGCCTCCGGCCGAAAACACGGCGTCCACCTCGTAGGGGGCGACACCACGCACGGGCGTGAGATTGTGCTGAACCTGACAGTAACAGGCGAGGTGGAAAAGGAGCTGCTTCGCCTGCGTTCGGGCGCCAAGGAAGGCGACCTTATCTGCGTTACAGGAACGCTGGGCGGAAACCAGGCCGGGCTGGAGCTATTGCTCGCCGGGAAGGCCGGGCACACGGCGGAGTTTCTGGAGCCTGAGTGCAGGAGCGCGTCCGAGGGGATTGTAATAGCGCGCCACGCAAACGCCATGATCGACGTTAGCGACGGGCTTGCAAGCGAGGTGGGGCATATCTGCAAGGCGAGCGGCGTGGGCGCCCGCATAGACTGCGAAAAGATTCCGCTCTCGCCCGATGTGATAAAGGCCGCCTCGGAGCTCGGAAAGGACCCGTATAATTACGCGCTCTACGGAGGGGAGGATTTCGAGCTTGTGTTTACCATAGGGCCCGATATGCTTTCCGGTTTAAGGGAGAAGTTTGACGATTTTAGCGTTGTTGGCGAGATACTTCCGAAAGGGGCGGGCATTTTTCTTGCAAGAGATAATACCCGAATCGACATGGGCAAAGGATACGACCATTTCGCGGAGTGAATTCCCCACTTATTGCCTCGCTCGGCCCATTATGGGTCGAGCATGTCCCTGTCGGTTCGGACCAATACGCGCGCGGCTATAAAGATGATCCAACCCGAGTTTTTACCGGGGTCTTAGAGAGGGATCAGAGGTTTACCTTCAGGCCCTTTTCCCTGAGGTACTCCTTTACCTGCCGCACGCTGAGGGTGCGGAAGTGGAAGACCGACGCGGCGAGTAGGGTTGTCGCGCCGCCCTTGCTTACCCCCTCGTAGAAGTGCTCCAGCGTTCCCGCGCCGCCCGAAGCGACCGTCGGAAGGCCCGAGGCGTCCGCGACCGCCCTGGTAAATTTTAGGTCATAGCCATTCAGCGTACCGTCGCCGTCCATGCTTGTCGGAAGGAGCGTCCCCGCGCCGAGATCGCGGCAATGGCGCGCCCAATCGATCGCGTCGCGGCCGAGCGGCATCGTTCCGCCCGAAACCACCAGCTCGAAGCCGGAGGGCATAGCCGGGTTTCGCCGGGCGTCGATCGCGATGGTCACGCGCTCCGGACCGAATTTTTTCGCCGCGGACCTTACGAGCTCCGGGTCCTTTACCGCGGCGCTGTTCATGGACACCCTGGCCGCTCCCGCCGCGAGCACCAGTTCTATGTCCTCCAGGGAGTCGATTCCGCCCCCCATGGTGAGCGGTATGTCGATTACGGCGGAGACCTGGCGCACCCATTCGAGGCGCGTTTTGCGGTTCTCGAGGGTCGCGGCGATGTCGAGCATGGCGAGTTCGTCGGCGCCCTCATCACGATAAAAACGGGCGTTCTCGACCGGATTGCCGGCATCGCGTATATTCACGAAATTGACCCCTTTGACCACACGACCTTCCTTCATGTCGAGACAGGGCATGATCTTTATGATGTCCATGGATGGCCTCCGCCGATTGGAGTGCTCCGCGTGTGAGGCGTGGAGGGGGCATGTTTAATCGGGTGACTCGAAACGCGCAAGAAAAAAATCTGTGAGTATCGCCGGCGCGGTATTTTTTTATCGGTGCGTTTATACAAAGATACCATTGAAAAAATCGCCGCGCGGGAATAATTTTTTTTCGGGACGGTCCGCAAGAATGGTCGACACGAGCGCAGGGATATGTTAAAAATACTGGAGGTTGTAGATAGCGCAGTCCAGATTTTTGGAGGTGGAACATGAAGGCGCTTGTAACCGGCGCGTCCGGATTTATAGGCTCGGTCCTTGTGCGGGAGCTCGTTCAAAAAGGGCACAGAGTGCGGGCCCTCTCGCTTCCGGGGGAGGACGTATCTGCACTCGAGGCGGCGGGAATCGAGGTCGTGCGCGGTGACCTGACCATACCGGAAAGCCTTGCGGGCATCTGCGCCGGATGCGACGTCGTATTCCACCTCGCCGCCCGCGTCACCGACTGGGGTTCGCGCCGAAGCTTCTACGACGCCATACTTACGGCCACGCGAAACCTCCTCCTCGAAGCCTCGGGCGTTTCGGGCCGCTTCGTCTATATAAGCTCCATCGCCGCGCTCGGACTCGGCTCGCACCTTAAGGGCCTGCCGGAAAGCTCGGCGCCGCGAAAATCCGGCGTCCCCTACAACGACGCCAAGGCCGATGCCGAGGCCCTTGTCCGCGAGCACCACGAATCCGGAAAAATGGACTGCGTAATCGTTCGCCCGGCGAACGTCACCGGCCCCGGTAGCGTATGGGTAACCGATATCGTCGAACGGATGATGGAGCTTGTGGTGCCGCTAATGGACGGCGGAAGGCACAGCTCGAGCCTGGTGTACGTGGACAGCCTTGTAGACGGCATCGTTCGTGCAGGCACCATGGACGCGGCGCGCGGGAAGACCTATCACTTTCGCGACGACTGGAAGGTAAGCTGGGAGCGTTATGTGAACGACCTGGGCAAAATGATCGGCAAACGCCCTGTGGGGAGCGTTCCCTTTCGGATGGCATGGGCGAGCGGGTGGCTCCTTGAAAAGGCGCTCACGCCATTTAACATCAGGCCTCCGCTCACACGGCTCGCTGCCGGCGTGATGGGCAGGGATAATGACGTGGATACCACGCTCGCGCGCTCGGAGCTCGGCTGGCGCACGGTCCTCCAATACGATGAGGCCATAAAAAGGATAGGGGAGTGGGTGCGGGAGCGCTATACATAGCTTTTATGCGGCCGTCTCCGGCCATGGTTAAAAATACAAAAATCAAGATCGGGAGGTATAGATGAAGCTTACACTGCTGCTCTTCATCCTGTATCGCAAACTTAAAAGCGCCGTGCGGAACAATCGGGCATACCAGAGCCACATCGGCACGGTTCGGCTAAAAATCCTCATCAAGACCGCGGACGGACGTCGTGGGAGGCTCTTCGTTTTCGACCGGGGGAAGCTTTCCACGAAGACCGGAGGGAATCACCGGGCCGATGCCGCACTGGTGTGGTCCGACGCGGCGACCGCCTTTCGGGTGATGGCCTCCGGTAGCGACGAGCAGTCGTTTCTGGCCGCGGCAGAAGGGAAGCTCAAGGTAGAGGGAATGGCGTATTATATCCAGTGGTTCACCGACGGCATCAAACTGGTGATGAAGTAAATGGTACAGCCGAGCGCGGCGAGTACGGCGAAATACATCAAAAATTTAGAAAGAGGAGAATGATTATGGCGGATATTAAGTCAGGCCACTTAATTGCGAAATATTTAAAGGAAGTGGAAAAGATCGACACCGTCTTCGGCATCTCCGGCGGGCACATAGAATCCATGTTAGACGGCTTTACCGAGCATTCCATCCGCACCATCGACGTGCGCCACGAACAGGCCGCGGCCATGATGGCCCACGCCTATTCGGTCTACACCGGCCGTCCCGGCGTGTGCTTTCTAACGGCCGGTCCGGGTTTTACCAACGGGCTTACGGGTATAGCGAACGCCTACCTGGATAACGTACCGCTGGTGGTGCTCTGCGGACGGCACCCTCTCCGCGACGACCTGAAAGGGGCGCTTCAGGAGATGAACCAGATCGACATGGTCAAGCCCGTCACCAAATGGGCGGCGACCTGCTACGACGCGAAGCGCATCCCGGAATATATGGCTATCGCCTTCCGCAACGCCGCCGCCGGACGGCCGGGGCCGGTATTTCTCGAACTTCCGCCCGACATCCTGAATGTCACCATCCCGGCAGAATCGGCCCCCATGCCCGTTAAGGTGGCGCGAAACTACGCGGTCGTACCCGCGGACGAGGAGCTCGCCGCCGCGGCGGCCATCATCAACTCCGCTAAAAAGCCGCTATTTTTAGGCGGTTCCGGGGTGGGCTTTAGCGCCTGCTCGGAGCGACTTGGCGCCTTTGTGGATAAAACCGGCATCCCCTTCATGCTCCTCAACTACGGCCGTGGTGAGCTGCCGGACACGCATCCGCTTTCGATATGGGACTGCGGGAACGTCGGGCTAATGATGACCATAAGCCAGGCCGACGTAATAGTCGCCGCAGGGCTCAGGTTCAACTGGCTTTTAATGTCCGGCGAGATTTTTCCGCCCGGTGCGAAGATGGTGCGCATTGACATCGACCCGCGCGAGATCGACCGCAACCGCAGGGCCGATGCCGGACTGGTGGGCGACATAGGCTCGGTGCTTGGGCGCCTCTTGCCCCTGCTCGAAAAAAGGGATCACGGCGAATGGGTGAAGACCCTGCGCGCGGCGAGCTACTCCTTCATCGATTCGGAGCTCAAGGCTCGCGAAACCGCCTCCGACCCGATCCATCCGATCCGCCTCGTGGCCAAGATACAGGAGGTTGTGGGCGAGGACGCGCTCTATGTGGTCGACGGCGGCGATACCAGTTATTTCGGACAGGTCGGCCTGTTCACGAAACAGAAGGCAGGGGTCATTGGCGGCGCCTCGGGACTCCTGGGCTGTCTGGGGACCGGCATCCCCTTTGGAGTGGCCGCGAAGCTCGCCCGGCCAGACAAGCCGGCGGTGGTCCTCAACGGAGACGGCTCCTTCGGATTTAACTCGATGGAGTTCGACACCATGGTAAGGCACAATATCCCGGTGGTGGTCGTGGTGAACAACGACTGCGCATGGGGGATGATTAAGCACAGCCAGGAGCTTTCAATCGGCGGCGACCGCCTTCAGTGCGCCGAGCTCGGCTCGCGGCGCTACGACCTGATGGTCGAGGGCCTGGGCGGCCACGGTGAGTTCGTAACCAGGGACGAGGAGATAGTACCTGCGCTGAAGCGCGCGCTCGCATCGGGAAAACCCGCCTGCGTGAACGTGATGACCGATCCGACCGTTACGAGCCCGGCCACGCCGCTCTTCTACCAGTCGCTTAAGATGGAATAGGAAGGCGGGCGCCATGAAAGCCCTCGTTTTCAACGTAAACGTGCCGAAGTTCCTGGCCATACAGGCACTGCGCCCCATAAGCGCCTCGTTTTGCTACGGCGGGCCCTTCGCCACGATACGGCCGGCCGACATCCCCGAACCCGCGCTTCCTTCGCCGGAGTGGGTAAAGATCAAAACGAAACTATGCGGCGTCTGCGGGAGCGATATAAACCTCATCATGCTTAAGGACTCACCCACGGCCTCGCCTTTTACCTCGTTTCCCTGCGTGCCCGGGCACGAGTTCTGCGGCGAGGTGGTCGAGGTCGGCAGGGAGGTCCGCACCTGTGCCGTCGGCGACCTGGTTACCGTTATGCCCTTTTTGGGCTGCGTGCCGCGCGGGATACAGCCCGTGTGCAGAAGTTGCGCCGCGGGCATTCCCGGTAACTGCGAGAACTTCGCCGAGGGCGCCTTTTCGCCGGGAATGTTTACCGGCATCTGCCGCGACATAAACGGCGGCTTCGCAGAGTATACGGTGGCGCACCGGAGCCAGGTGTTCCGCGTTCCGAAGGGCGTTAGCCCCGAGTCGGCGACGCTCACCGAGCCGCTGGCGGTGGGCCTGCAGGCGGTCATCGACAATATGCCCCGGTCGGGGGAACGCGTGCTCGTCATCGGCGGAGGGGTCATCGGCGCGATGGTCGTAAAGTCCATCCGGGCGCTGGGCGGCCGTTGCGACATTACGGTGGCCGAGCCCGCGCCTCACAGCGCGGACTACTGCAAGCGGTCCGGGGCCGACAGGGTCATAGCCGGCGGGCTTATAGATGCGGCCGTGGATATGGCGGGCGGGAGGGCCTACCGGCCCCTTCTCGGCGAGCGGGTGGTGATGGGCGGCTTCGAGCGGATCTACGACACGGTCGGACACGCCGATACGCTGAACCTGTCGCTACGAATACTCGCCGCCGACGGCACGCTATCGGTCATTGGGATCGGCAAGAACGTCAATCTGGACCTCACGCCTCTGTGGCTAAAGCTACAGACCGTAAAAGGGTGCTACGGCTATCGCTACAACCCGGTGAAGGGGGGAGGGACGAAGCAGGCGTTCGAAACGGCGCTCGACCTCATCGCCAGAAAGAAGGTGCGCGTGGACGATATGCTCACGCACACCTTTCCGATAGAAGAGTATCGCGCCATGATCGAGATGAATCTGAACAAGTCGCGACACGGGGCCATCAAGACGGCCATACGATTCTGAGGGATAAGGGCTTCGTTGCTTTCTTAAGGCTCTCGGCGACAGTAATAATCGGAGGCCGAACAAGTGGGCCTCCAAAGGGGATACGCATTTGGGAGGGGAGGAGTTAAAACTTTTTTGGGGAAATGGAATTTTTTAAAAAAGGGGAAGGGGAGGAGATGGCAGCAGGGTACACGAGGGAGGCACGCCCGGCAATAATTGAGGCTGGGGTTACACAGCATGTGGAAACTGGAGACTAAATTGCCGGAGCGTGCTAACGGGCTGAAAAAGCAAAGGAAGGCAAACACACTACTACTCCCTGTTAAAGTTGTGAATAGCTCTAACACGCTCGATAGTTAACTCTCTTGCATGCTCCTTCGGCATGTCTTGAATAACATTTTCAAGTTCACCTTTCGTCATCTCTTTGAGTGCCTGGTTCCGTACAGCAATTGGGATATCCTCAATTCTTGCAAAACCAGTATTTTTTTGAACAACATTATTTTCCGCGCCTTCTGCTCGTATTAAGGCATCCGTTTTAGTTTTTTTAATGAGATGATCGTCTTCCAATTTTTTGACTATTTCGATTCCATAGTCTCTAAAAGTATCGTTAATACTCGCAAAAGCATTTCCACTGGACCGTGCAGTCGACATCCATATTTTGTTTCCATTTTTTGCATCAAACAATTGAGTAATAATATTAAGTCGAGGCTTCTTTATTGTTGTAGTCTGCGGCCCTCCCTGGGTTTGCATCGAATACTGATATTGATCGGGACCCATTCTGGTAATAGTACCTCGCGAGGTATATGGTTGGTAAGTCGTCAGTGTCTGCTGGCTATAGCCCATTTCAGCGATGGAAATAAATAGAATTGAATCGATATTATTTTTAGCAAATATATTTTTAAGATCATTTTCAGAATAATTGCGCGTAGGCGGTAAAACGTCGTATCCATTAAAAGCAATTACTCCTTTTTTATTTAATTCCGAGACAAGATTCGATTCTATTTTTATTTTTAAATCAAGATCGCTTGTATCCAATACTACTACGACTTTACCAATGACGAATGATTTATATTGCGGATCAGTAACGCTTGTTATATGAGTGCTGACACAAGATACTAATAATAGACATACTGTCGAGAATAGTATTTTTTTCACTGTGCATAACTCCATTTATTAATTCTTCAGCTTTCTGATTTCACCAATGGGGAGGCCGGTTACCTCAGAAATGACTTTAATATCAATACCTTTTTTCTTCATGGCCAGGGCTGTTTCCCTTTTCCCGGTTAGCATACCCTTTTGTATTCCCTTTTGCATTCCCTGCTGAATACCTTGCTGCATGCCCTGTTTAATGCCCTTTTTGATTCCTAACTGAATGCCTTCATTTACAAGGTCTTTTCTTACTTCTTCTATAGTTTTTGCTAACATAGATTTTGCCTCAACCGATGATTTTATCTTCTTAATGCCTTTCTCTGCATCTTCAATGGTCGCGTTAACCTGAAGGTATTTTTTAAGCCACGCCAGAAATGTTCTGACGGCGCTGATTTCACTCCCTTCAAGGTGCGACTTTACGGCTTCAATTACCTTAAAAAGCCTTTCCTTATCCTGGTTCTCAAGAAGAAATATAGCGGATGTAAGGTTACCCAGTTTTTTAAGCTGTCTGTCGCTGTACCTATTTTCAATTATACTGAAATATCTGAACTCAGGCACGTACTTTTTTAGGGATTTCAGCTCTTCCGGCAGATTTATTAGCTTTGAAAGAGATTCAGGAGCTGTCCATTTGGCTTCACCGTTGTAAAGCATTAACGGAAACACTACCGGTAGTTCTTTCGTAACCTTGTTTTTTATGAGGTAATCATAGAGCTCAAGGGTATACCTAAGCATCCTCAAAGCCATAAACCTGTCAACGGTCGACTGAAACTCGATAAGAAGGTAAAGATAGATCTCATTGTCGTTGAGTTTCAGTTTATAAATAATGTCTGATTCTCTGTGTTTGAATTCATCAGAGATAAAACTGGTGTTCAGACTTTCGGCCTTTGAGAAATCGATTTTACCGACCCAGTCCATGTCCACAAAAGACTCAAGGAGCTCCTTTACCAGAAGCGGGTTTGAGAAGAGGTACTTATAACCTCTATCATGAGTGTGAAAATTTTCCATGAGCGAATAGGAAAGATAATTGGAGAAACTGTCAAGGAAAACACTAGTGATAGTGACAGGGCCCTACTTTAACCAAAGATTGCCATATAAACTGTGTGGAGAAGGAGAGGTGAGGGGGGAGGTGTGTTAATGATTGAAAAAAAGTCAGGCCCTCTTGAAAGTGGAGGGCCTGACGTATCATATTGAAAAGATATTACAACGGAAGTAAAATGAAATTACCATTTTTCTTCTTCTTCTATACTTACAAAGTTTTTATAATTTTCAATAATTCTAGAATATTATACCTCCGCACGCCGGGGGCGTTAGTCTCGCCTCGCGCGCATCCGTGCGCACCGCTTAACGGCTGTTCGATGGTATCGGTCAGTGCATGAGGCGGCATCCGGCACTTCCCCCCTGACAAGGGGGGAACGAGGGGGGGCGTTCCCCTTATTGACAGGGGAGGAGGCGTCCGCCAACACGTCCACAGCGCCGGGGGAGGGACTCGCCGCACGCGGGCGCTTGCTCGCCGCAGCGTTATGCAAAGCACGGCCGCGATGAAAATTCCGGCGGCGAACAGGGAAGCCGCCGCGGCGTGAATATGCGCATAGGCGACAACGCGCCTGGCGGCGCCGTGTTCTCCATTATAATCTCGTGTTAAAGTTTTTCCGCACGCCCGCCTGGATGTTCAGATACGCGAACCTGCCGTCTTTTTCGAAAAACAGGACCGTGCCGGGCAGAGCGAACAGGGAGACGTCATTGCCGATCCGGCGGGCGATATCGAGATACAGACAGACGTGGGGGTCCAGATACAGGGAATGAGCGTGATCGGTTCTGTTTTTTAAATGATGAGCCAGATATCCGGCTCCCGCCATCGGCGTGAAGGTCAGTTCGGGATGGGGCTTCATGGAATAGCCGGCCAGCAGGCAGAGCTGGATGAAATTGTAGGAATCGATGTCCGCCGCTTGCGGGTGCATGCGATGGAATTCGACGAGGAATCGCATGGAAAGCGTTTCGGGCATATCGGTTTTCGCCCCGGCGGAAAAGGCGAACCCGGCTCCGTAATCCGCGACGCTTCCGTACATCCCCAGTGGGACTTTTTCGGCCGGTAATGGCGTGCAATCTCCGCCAGTATTTTTCTGATGCTCCGGTTGAGGCCGGTGGGCGTGGTTTTTTCATGGATGCGGACTATTGTGCAGGCATCGTGTACGTCGATGAGTTCGATGGTGATGACGTACTGTTCGTCTTTCAGCGGGCGCAGCAGGTACTGTTCCTCGTTTTCGCGTCCGAGCGGGACGAGCGTTCTCTTTTCACGTAGCGAGATAGTTCCCGTTATCACCCTGTCGGCCGAGCGCAGGGCGCCGATTTTGAAGGCGCGATCCGGAAGGCGGTGGTGACGACGCTCCTTCTCTTCGGATCGGTCGGCATACTCTTCGTGGGGCAGGAGGAGGAGATGTGGAGTTGTGCGCAGTCCTTCGGCAAGCGTGTCGTTCACGCGCACGACGATTTCGGGCGCGAGTCCCGAA
Source organism: Spirochaetes bacterium ADurb.BinA120 (assembly GCA_002069125.1). GTDB lineage: Bacteria > Spirochaetota > UBA4802 > UBA4802 > UBA5368 > MVZN01. The sequence continues at coordinate 960 of MVZN01000045.1, read as the reverse complement.
GCTGTCATGCGAATGAACACGGTGCGGTGCGAGTAGGCGTCTCCGGCGGCCGTGAGCGGGCTCGGGACGGAGGCCAGGAGCATACACAGCACGGCAAGGGCTGTTTTTCCGCTCATAGGGATATCGAATAGGTGGCGCCTGCGGTCAACAGGAGCGAGTTCGTTCGCAGCCTGTCGCCGCCGGCGGTGCAGGCATTTTTGAATGATATCTCCGCGCGGAGCCCCGCCTCGAGAGAGACGACGGTCCATACGCTGTGCGCCAGCCCGGCCCCGAGGAAAACGCCTGCCTCGTTATGCGCTGATTTTTTGTCGATATGTGAGGTTGTAACGGTGCTTCCAAGCTCGCGCCGGTCGGTCCAGGTCCCCGCCTTCAAGGCGTAGAAAAGCCCTGCCTCGCCGTACAGCATTCCCGCACAACGGCGGTATCCGGCCGAGAGCTGGATGAACGAGAGCTCGAGCGTGGTTGTGGAGGGAAGTCCCATGTACTTGCGCTCGATTGCGAGTGTTTTACGCGCGTATTCGACCCCGCATAGAAGGATACCGTTCTCCCATGCCTGATAAGCAAGCCGGGCGCCGGCCGAGTATGCCGTATCGATGCTCCGCTTCTGGTCGCCGGTGCCTGCGACAGTGCCGGAGGGATATGTCCCGCCGAAGGATGCGGTGAGACCGAAGCCGAATGTGCCGCGAGCGGTGCCTCTGTGTCCGGCCTGTTTTTCCGCCTCGATGTGAGGGACGGTCGGAGCTTCGCCTTCGATTCCGGCTGCCTGCGCGCCGACGAATGAAAGCAGCCCTATTGTAATAAAAACGACGCTCAACGGTGATCGGTATTCCATAGAGCCCACCCGTTTATCAATAAGAATCTTTGAATACATAGACCGATCCCTGGTCCTCTCCAGGGCCGGTGTCGTCCCCGCTCGCCCCCGCGATGAGCGTTCCCTCGGAGGAGAGGGCGAGTGTTATG